>JBIOTQ010000063.1:0-29934 GCA_044866075.1 Actinomycetota bacterium
GGCAGCATCCAGCGATGCGCGCGTGCCGGCGCAGTCGAACGTCACGTCCGCGCCTCCGAGCAGGAACGGCGCGGAGCGCTCGGGGTGCAGGCGGAACGCGCGCGTCGCGCGGCGCACCGCGCCCAGGACCTCGTTCGGCGGGACCACGTCTGTGGCGCCGTACCGGTGCGCGAGCGCGGCTTGGTGCCCGTGCTTCGCGACGGCGACGATCGGCCCGGCGTCGGAAAACTCGCGCAACGCGGCGATCGTGAGCAGGCCGACGGTGCCCGATCCGACGACCAGCACGCGCGCGTCCCGCGGGACGTCCGCGCGCCGCACGGCATGGATCGCGCACGCGAGCGGCTCGGTCATCAGTGCCGTGGCATCCGACATCCCGTCGGGAACGGCGTGTAGCTGCGACCGATGGACGACGAGCGCGCCGCTCCAGCCGCCGCCGGTGTCGGCGCAGTAGCCGGTCTGAAGCCCCGTTGCGACGTGCCCGCCGGTGACGCGCTCGCACAGGCCGTGATCGCCGCGCGCGCACGGCTCGCACGGCGGCTCGATGCCGCGCGCCGCACATCCGAGCAGCGGATCGAGGACGACGCGCTGCCCGGCGCCGAGACCGTCGACGTCGTCGAGGAGCTCGCCGACCACCTCGTGGCCCGGCACGAACGGCATCGAGACGAGCGCGGAGAAATAGAAGGACGCCTCGCCCGACACCGTCGCGAGGTCGGAACCGCAGATGCCCGAGAGCAGCGGCGTGAGGCGAGCCCAACCCGGACCGGGCAAAACGGGGCCGTCGCGGTGGACCAGACGCAATGACGAGATAGGTCCCGCGAGCAACCCCGGGAGGCGGCGCCCGATGGTGCGCTGCGCCACGTACCGCGGCACCGACCGATGAAGCTCGAGCGCCAGCGCGGTCATCGCACCGCCTCCGGAAGCAGCACGCGCGGCGTTCCGCGCGCGGCCTCCCACTCCTCGATCGGCCAGCGCCGCGAACGGGCGATGCGCGTCAGCGCCACGTCCGGGTTGACGGCGACGGGCCGCCCGACCGCCTCGAGCATCGGCAGGTCCGACAGCGAGTCCGCGTACGCGTAGCAGTGCACGCGATCGGCGCCGAGCTCGAGCGCGCGACCGACGAGCCAGGAGGCGCGCGCCTCGCCGGTGAGCGGCGGATGCTCCAGGTCGCCGGTGAACGCGCCGTCGCGCGTCGCGAGCGTCGCCGCGACGATCTCGTCGACCAAGGGCGCGAGCGGCGCGACGATGAAGTCGAGGGAACCCGTCACGAGGATCACGCGATGTCCGGCCGTCCGGTGCTCGCGGATCCGGCGCACCGCGCCGGGGGCGAGACGCTGCAGCAGCAGGTCGCCGATCGCCTCCGCCGCCAACACACGCACCTCGTCGACCGACACGCCCTCGTACAGACGGTAGAACGACCGCAGGAATTCGCCGCGATCGCGACGCTCCGCGCTCAGCAGCTTCGGGACGCGCGCGGCGACCGACGCGATCTGCCGGTAGCGCGAGGCGCCGTCGAGCTCGGACATCCGCAGCCAGAGGTACGACTCGAGCACGTTCGACGCGACGACGGTGCCCTCGACGTCGAACACGGCCAGAGTCACGGCTGGACCGGACCCGTTGCCATCCCCGTTGGGGACCACCTGCACGGCCGGTTCCGCGCGCGCCGGGCGCGGCCAGCGCATCACGGCGGTGATCGACGGCAGATGAACCTCTTGCAAGTAGTACCGCCACGTGAACGTGGTCGGGTCGAACCCGAAGTCGGCCCGATCCACCTCCGGCAGCGACGTGTGCAACGCGCGGGCGCGCTCGTCCGTGTAGATCACCTCGGCGTCGGTGTACGCGCCGTACAAGCCCGCGTAGCGCTTCACGAAGTCGAAGCGTCCCCTCAGGCGGTCGACGCGCCGCGCCGCGTCACGCGCGAAGGACCCGCGCGGGAGCCGCGTGACGCCTCGCTCGACGGCCTCCAGCGCGCGCTCGGCCGTGCGCATCCGTTTCTGCAGCGCGTGGGATCCGGGGAACCGCCAGACCGGCACCTTGTACGAGCCGCGGCCGCGCTCGGGCAGCGGGTTCGCGAGAAAGTACTCGCGCGTCAGCTCGTAGAGGTTCCGGAACTGCAGCGGGTTCCGCGCGCCGGACGACACGTGGATAACCGAGCGCCGCTGCGGCGGCTGGGCGGCGACGGCGAGGATCGCGTTCACGACGAGGTCGATCGGGATCACGTCGAGGATCCCCTCCGGGATGCCGGGGAAGTCGGGCAACGCGCCGCGGCCGTAGGCCAGGATCACCGGCTCGGCCATGCGGAAGCCCTCGATCCATCCCGGATGGGGGCGCTCGAGCGCCGACTCGACGATCGACGGCCGCACGATCGCGAGCGGGTTCTCGCCCGCGAGGTCGTCGAGTGCCATCTCGGTCAGCGCTTTGGTGAACGTGTAGACGTCCGGCCAGCCGAGGCTGCGCGCCCGCGCGCGTCCCAGCGCGACGAGACGCTTCGCGACCCACTCGGCGCGGTGCTCCTCCGTGCGGGCGGCGACCGATTGCGGGCCGGCGCGGCGCAGCGCCGCGCGGGCGCGCGCGATGAGCCCGTCGAGGATCTCGGGCCGGCGCGAATCCTCCTCGACCTTCGCGCGGGCCGCGAGGGCGGCGTCGCACTCGGCGCGCCAGTCGGCCGTCCGCGGGAGCAGCTCCTCGCGTTGCACGCCGCGCGTCACGCCGGCGACGTAGGCCGTCGACACGTGGAGGAACGGACGGCCCCCGGCGGCTTCGTACAGACGCGTGGTCCCGAGCAGGTTCGTGCGGAACGCGTCGTCGATCGGCGGATCGAACTGCACGGTCGCCGCGCAGTGGATGACGAGGTCTACGTCCGCATCGATCGCCGGCGGGGCGACGGCGAGGTCGGCCGGGAAAGCGCGGGCCCGCGAGCGAGCGAGGTCGTTCAACCCTTCCGCGCCCAACCGTTCGCGCGGCCCGGCGAACGCGGTTCCCGCGAGGATCCCGGCGAGCCGGGCCTCCGCGTCGCCGCGGACGTAGACGTCGAGACGCCCGACCGGGATGTCGACGAGCAGCCGCTCGAACAACGCGGTGCCGAGGAATCCCGTGATGCCGGTGAGCGCGACGCGCTTACCCTGGAGCGCTTCCCGGATCACTCCAGCCCCCAGTAATTCAACCGGTGAACGGACGCTTCGATTCCACCCGCGCACCCTTCTCTACCGCGCGGTAGATTATGAGATTCGCACCGCGCAACGCAAAGTCGTGAATCTCTCGTGCGAGAGGGTTCGGTGCGGACCGGGGACCGGTTCGGGGGGCGCTACTTGTGCACGGCCTCGGCCGGCATCTGGATGCCGGCCTTGGCCAGGTCGCGGATCGAGACGACGCCCTTGAGTTCGCGCTCGCCGTCGACGACCGGCAGGTGGCGGAAGCCGTGCTCGAGCATGATCTGGACGCCTTCTTCGACGCTCGTCTCCGGATTGACCGCAACGGGCGTCGGGGTCATGTAATCGCGGACGTGGACGTTCTCGGTGTCGATACCCTCGGCGACGGCCTTGACCATGTCGCGCTCGGTGAGGATCCCGATCAGGTAGCCGTCCTCGGTGACGAGGACGGACGAGATCTTCCCTTCCTTCATGGCCTGCGCTGCCGCCTGGAGGGTCTCTGCGGGCTCGACGTCGATGACGTCGGTCCTCATGATCTCCCGGAGCTGCATGCAGAACCTCCCCTGGCCGAACGTGCGCACAGCCTACCCTGCTTACCCCGAAACCGGCGAGGCCTATCCGATAAGTGTTTCCTGTCCCCCGTCGTACACCAAATGGTCATTTTGCCGGCGGACACCCTCCGTGAGCCGGTGAGGGTTCAACCGGCCGTCGCGCATCAGGTGAACGACCTCGGCTCCGCCGAGCAGGACGGCGGCGTCGGACAGTAGGCGCCGGTGGCATCGCCACCAGACGCTCTCGGAGCACATCACGGCGGTCGGTTTCGCGGCGGCGTCGGCGAGCACGCGGTCGAGCGCGGCGCGGAAGGCCGGTGTGCGCATGTGGTCGGCGTAGCCGCGGAACATCGGCTCGCGAAGGACGATGTTCGGGGTATCCGGATCCGGCCTGCGGAATCCGCCGAGATCCTTCTCCCAGCGGTACGCGATGCCGGCCTCCGGCAGCCAGGTCTCCATCGCCTCGCGCCTGAACGGCGGGTTGCGTTTGCTCCCGGGCGCCGTGCGGACGTCGATCAGGAGCGCGACGCCCGCGTCGCGCAGCAGCGCGACGAACGCCTCTGGCGGCGCGAGGCCGTGTCCGATGGTGAAGACAACCACGTTTTCAGCATAGGGAACCGATGCTTCGATTCCACCCACCCACCCGGGATACCATCCGTGCAGATGAGAGTTCCGCGTGTCCTGCGGAGCGTCGTCCTCCTCCGCCTCGTCCTGCTCGCCGGCCTGCTCTTCGCCAGCGCGCGGGTCGTCGCTCCGGTCACCTTCCCGTTCTCGTCGGGCGATCTCGTCGTGCGCGTCTCCCCCGCCGTGCCCGGCGGCAAGGTGCTGCTGGACCTCGGTCCGTTCGGCGAGCTGTCGTGGCGGACGCACAAGAGTCCCATCAACGTTCGCGCGTCGTTCATCGTCGGCCAGAGCCCGCGCGAGCTCCCGAACCTCGCCGACCTCCGGGACCTTCGCGTTGCGTTTTTGCTCCGCAAGCTGCCCTGGCTCGCGCTGGGCGGCGTGTTCGGCGCGCTGCTCGTCGTCCCGATGGGGTCGATCCGCCGGCGCACCCTCGCCGCGGGCATCGGAGCCGGCGGGACGCTCGCGGCCGGCGCGATCCTCGTCGTCGCGACGATCTTCACGTTCAACGCGAAGGCTCTCGACCGGCCGCACTACCGCGGTCCCATCGAGGACGCGCCGCGCGTTCTGTCGATCCTCAAGGAGGTCGGCCGGGACGTCGCCGGCGCGAAGCGCAACATCAACAAGGTCGCCGAAGGCCTTCAGCGGCTGCACGCGCAGATCGTGTCGAGCGCCGCGCCGATCCCGTCGGGGCCCACGTTGCGCGTGCTGGTCATGTCGGACGTGCACAACAACGTCCTGGGGCTCCTGATCGCGCAGCAGCTCATCCGCAGCTTCGACGCGACCGTCGTTCTTAACGCCGGCGACTTCACCGATCGCGGCACCGAACCCGAAGCCGAGTTGTTCGCCCGCTTCGGCTCGCTGGCGCCCAAGCAGATCGTGATCGGCGGCAACCACGAGGACCGTCCGACGATGGATCGGATCAGGAAGATCCCCGGCGTCACGGTCCTCGAGCAAGGCGGGATGGACCTCGTCGATCTCGACGGCATCACCGTGCTCGGCGACAGCGATCCGAACTCGTTCGGCATCTCGTCGAACCCGTTCGACCCGGCCGCGCTGGCGGAGATCCCCGTGCGGTGCGGTCAACTCCGCTCACGCTGGGAGACGACACACGCGACGATCGTCATGGTGCACGATCCGAAGATGGGCACCTGCGCCGCCGACGCCGCGCGCGCGCAGGACCTGCCTCTCATCTTCGTCTGGGGCCACACGCATAGGGCGGCGCTGGGCGTGCGCGGGTCGGTTCTGGAGATGAGCGATGGAACAAGCGGCGCGAACGGCATCAAGACACCGAAGCCGGCGCCGTACGGGTTCGGGCTGCTCGAGTTCGATCTGACGACGCATGCACTCGCATCGGCGTGCATCTTCCAGTTCGACGACCCCGCGCACCTTCGCGAGACCTCGTGCCTGGTCGACCCGCTCGTGCCGGAACCGGCGAGCGGCTGAGCAGGACTAGGATTCCAGCGATGCGCATCGAGCTGGTCCAAGGCGACATCACCGCGCAAGACGTGGACGCGATCGTCAACGCCGCGAACTCTTCGCTGATGGGCGGCGGCGGTGTCGACGGGGCGATCCATCGCAAGGGCGGCCCGAAGATCCTGGAGGAGTGCCGGCGCCTGCGCGCGACGACGCTCGAGCAAGGGCTGCCGCCCGGCAAAGCGGTGGCGACGACCGGCGGGAACCTGAAATCGAAGTGGGTGATCCACACGGTAGGCCCGGTCTTCTCGAAGAACGAGGACCGCTCGAAGTTGCTGGCGTCGTGTCACACCGAGTCGCTGCGCGTCGCCGACGAGCTGGGCGCGACGACGGTCGCCTTCCCCGCCATCTCGACCGGCGTCTACGGCTACCCGCTCGACCTCGCCGCGCCGATCGCGATCCGCTCGGTTCGCGACGCGAGCACGTCGGTCGAAGAGGTGCGCTTCGTGCTCTTCGACGACGCCGCGCACGACGCGTTCCAGCGCGCTTTGAAGGAGGCCTCCCCATGACGCGCTTCTTGATCGGAACAGAGCGGTCGCTCACGGAGCTCGGATCTAGCGCAGAGCTGCTGAAGAAACCCGTGAGCCTGGCGAGAGAAACCGACGGCTGGTGGGCGATCGCGGAAGGGTTCCGGGTCCTGCGGTCCGCGGACGCCCGGGCGTGGGAGGAGGTCGCAACGGTGCGCGGTCTGCGCGGGAAATGTGTTGTCCCGTTCGACGGTGGCGCGCTCGTCGGCACGTCCGAGGCTCACCTCGTGCGCGTCGCGGACGGCAGCGCCAAGCGCGTCGCTCCGTTCGACAAGGTTCCGACGCGCGACGACTGGTATACGCCCTGGGGCGGCCCGCCCGACGTGCGCTCACTCTCGCGCGGCGCCGACGGAGCCGCGTACGCGAACGTCCACGTCGGCGGCATCCTCCGCTCCGACGACGGAGAGAAGTGGCGGCCGACGTCGATGGACGTCGACGCGGACGTGCACCAAGTGCTGGCACACCCCGACACGCCGGGCCTCGTCTTCGCCGCGACCGCCATCGGCCTTGCGACGTCGAAGGACGGAGGAGAGACGTGGGACTTCTCCGAGGAGGGGATGCACGCCAGCTACTGCCGCGCGGTCGCGATCGCCGGCGACACGCTCCTCGTGTCCGCCTCGAAGAGCCACACCGGCCGCCAATCGGCGCTCTACCGCCGCCCGCTAACCGGAGGACCGTTCGAGCGCTGTGAGAAGGGCCTGCCCGAGTGGTTCGCCGACAACGTCGACACGTTCTGCCTCGACGCCCGCGGCGACGAGGCCGTCCTCGGCACCTCAGACGGTCTGGTGTTCGTATCGGACGACGGCGGGGAGAGCTGGCACGAGGAAGCGTCGGGCCTTCCGAGCGTAACCTGCGTCGCGATCGACTAGGCGCCGTACTCCTCCAGCAGCTTCCCGAGCGCCTGCATCGCGAAGCTGTTCGTGCCGAAGTCGGTGTCTTCGGGCAGCAGACCGGAGCCGACCATCAGATGGCCGAGGCGCACCATGATCGCGGCGAAGCGCAGCGACGCCATCGCTTCGTAAAAGGGAATATGTGAGACGCTCAGGCCTGTGATCTCCATGTAGTGCGTGACCGTGTCCTCACGGCTGGGGAAGCCCAGCGGACGCGCGGCGCCGAGCCCGGCGCTGAACAGGCGGTCGAAGTACAGGAACCACGCGAGGTCCTGCTCCGGCGAGGCGAGCGTGGCCATCTCCCAGTCGAGCAGAGCCGCGCAGCGGTAGTCCTTGAAGATCTGATTACCGATGCGCGAATCGCCCCAGCAGAGACGGACGGGCTCCGCGCTCGACGGGCGGTGCGCGTCGAGCCATGCGAGGCCGATGTCGAGCGTGTCGATCCGCTTGTCGCCGCAAACCCGGTCCACGTATCCGCGGAGATGTGCCATCTCCGAATCCGCGCCCGGCACGCCGTCGTGCCGAAGCAGGAACTCGAGTCCGAGCGAATCGGGATCGAGGCGATGCACCGCGGCCATCGCCTCAAGGCCGGTCCACCACACTTGCGCTTGCTGCTCCGGCGTCGACTCGAGCAGCCAGCCTCCGAACGTGTACGGCGGGTTGTCGGGCGGGATCACCCCGTCGACGCGATCCATCACGAAGAAGCGCGCGCCGAGAACCGACGGGTCCTCCTCGAACCAGTGGATGCGTGGGACCAGAACGCCGGTGCCGTCGAGCGCTTTCATCACGCGGAGCTCGGCGCCGACGTCCTGCTCGAAGAAGACGCTGTGCGACGACGGTTCGACGCGGGCGACGAGCCCGCGTCTCTCCTCGAGGCCGTCGCGCGTCCAGGTCGCTTCGAAGATCAGCGTCTCGTGAGAGTAGCCCGTGTAGGCGGGGCCGCCGACCTCGGAAACGTCGATATCGCGCGCATCCGGAAGCTGCGACGCCAGCCACTCCCGGAGCCGCTTCCGCGTGTCATCCGGGTCACGCTGCGTGGGCAGCGCCATGCCCCTCCCCTTCCCGCAAGGCCTGCGGGACGATAGCGACCCGCGCCCAAACGGAGCAACGCGAAGGTGGGTCCACATTTTTCGACCAACTGGTTGATAGACACGTTAGGATTCGTCCGGCATGTCCGGCACGGATTTGGGGGAAATCCGGCGGGCGCTGCGCGATGCGCCCGACGTGTGGCCTGCCCACATCTTCGCCGGGATGCCGTACGTCTTCCGCCCCGAACGCGCCGGTGACGTCCGCGCCACCTATCAGTTCGAGATCGGCGGCGAGCATGGCGGCGCATGGACGGTGCGCATCGCCGACGGCCGGTGCGAGGTGACCGAAGGCTCGACCGACCGGTACGACGCTTTCATCGGGTGCGACGCGCACACGTTCCTCGATCTGGTCTTCGCGACGATCCGTCCGGGTGAGGCGTTCGTCGACGGCAAGCTCCGCGTCGCCGGCGACCTGGCCCTCGCGATGCGCTTCTCGAAGGTGATGGGCGGATGAACGGCGCGTGGGAGATCATGTCCGCGCGGCTCGGTGCCGTTTCCGTCGCCGCGCCGGGCGGTGAGCTCATCGGCGATGCCCTCACGCGGCACGTCGACGCGATGACGACCCAGCTGCGCGACGCCGGCGTCGAGCCGGGCCACGCCGTCGCGATCGTCCTCCCACAAGACGTCGACCTCCCCGCGGCGATGCTGGCCGTGTGGGCCGCTGGCGGGGTCCCGCTCCCCCTCGATGCGCGGCTTCCCCGCGCGGAGATCTCGTCGGCCCTTGCGAAGGCCGGCGCCGCGTTCGCGATCGCGCTGAGCGACCCCGACGTCGCGTGGCTGCATCCGAAGGACGGCGCGCACGGTCGCGCGAACGGGCCGAAACGACCGGATGACGAGGCGCTACTCCTCGGCACCAGCGGCACCGCGGGGCGTCCGAAGATCGCGTCTCTCTCGGTCGACGCGGTGAAGGCAATCCGCGACCGGTTCCCGCTCGGACCGGACCAGACCTACCTCGCCGCTCTTCCGCTCGCCCATGCGTTTGGGTTGTTCGTCGGCCTCCTCGCTCCCCTGGCGCTCGGCGCCCGCATCGTGGTCACGGACTGGTCCGACCCGGCGTCGACGATCGCGTTCGCCTCGCGGCACGGCGCGAGCGTGATGCCCGCCGTTCCGCGCATGGTCACGCAGCTCCTCGGCACCGACCTGCGCGACCTCGGCACGATCCGCGCGATGGTTGTCGGCGGCGCGCCGGCCCGGACCGAAGATCTGCTCGAGCTCCAGGCGCGCTTCGGCATCCTCGTCGGCTACGGCTACGGGATGACCGAGACTGCCGCGGTCACGACGCTCAACCTCCACATCGCCGAGAAGCCCGGCAGCGTCGGCCGTCCGTTCCGGGGCGTCGAGATCCGAGTCGCCGCCCCCGACGGCACGCCGATGGACGCAGGCGAGACCGGCGAGGTGTGGCTGCGCGACACCGCGGTGTCCTCCGGCTACGTCGGCGAAGGCTCCGTCGCCGCGTCCGACGGGTGGCTGCGCACCGGCGACCTCGGGTACCTCGACGACGAGTCGTACCTGACGATCATCGGACGCGAGAAGGACATCATCATCACATCGGGCTACAACGTCGTCCCCTCCGAGGTCGAGGCAGTCCTCGAGGACTTCCCCGGTATCGCGGAAGCCGCCGTCTTCGCGCGCGCGCATCCGGAGCTCGGGGAGGAGGTTGTCGCGCTCGTCGTCCCGAGCAACGGCGCCGGCGTGGACCTCGACGCGCTCCGCGCGTACGCGCGCGAGCACCTCGCGCATTACAAGGTTCCGCGCACCATCGCGATCGGGCGCCGCGAACTCCCGCGCACCAGCGTCGGCAAGGTTGTCCGCTGGCGCCTCGCCCAAGAGGTGGGCTGAGCGATGTTCGGCGACATGCCCAAGAACGGGAAGAAGGAGTCGCCGTACAGCGGGTGGCGGATCTCGTTCAACCGTTTCGTGTGGCGCGCATTCATCTTCGCCATCGGCGCCTTCGTGGTGTTCGTCGAGCGCGTGCTTCCCGACCGCGGCTACGGCGGTCGGATCGCGTCACGATCGGCCAAGATCATGAACAGGCTCGTCGGCGCGAAAGTCCGCGTCCGAGGACTCGAGAAGCTCGACCGGAAGAGCGCGTACGTCTTCGTCCCCAATCATCGCAGTCACTTCGACATCGCCGTGCTCATCGCGGCGCTTCCCGGAGCCCGCTTCGCCGGGAAGAAAGAGCTCTTCTCCGACCCCGGCCTCGGCCCACCGCTCCGCGCGCTCGGGATGATCCCCATCGATCGCGACGATCCCTCAGCGGCCCGGCGCGCGCTCGACGAGGCGGCGTCGCGCGTGGGCAGCAAAGTCTCGGTCGTCATCTTCCCCGAGGGAACGCGCGCGCCGGCCGGCGAGATGCTGCCATTCAAAGGCGGCGCGTTCGTCTTCGCGATCCAGGCCCAAGTGCCGGTCGTCCCCGTCGCGCTGCACAACACGGCCAACGTGATGCCCGCGCATGGCTACTTGTCGATCCTCGGCGGCCCCGTCGCCGTCGAGATCCTCGACCCGATCCCGACGGCGGGCATGACCCTCGTGGATCGCACCCACATCAAGGAACAAGCGCGCAAGACCTTGATCGAAGCGCTCCGCCCGAGCGACGGAGGAGTCGCCGACAGGAAAGACCTCGGCTCGTTCCGCGGCCGCGCGCTCGGCGTCCGCACGCGTCTCGCGCCGTAACGAAGCGCTTGCTTGGAATACCAAGCAGCGCTACCCTGAACGCATGACCCCCGCAGAGGATCGTTGGAAAGCCGTCGGCGAGTTCATCCGCTCGCAGCGGCGCGTCGCCGACATGTCGCTGCGCCAGCTGTCCAACCTCGCCAAGGTTTCCAATCCGTACCTCAGCCAGATCGAGCGGGGCATCTACAAACCATCGGCCGAGGTCCTCAAGGCGATCGCCGACGCGCTCCAGATCCGCAGCGAGACACTGTTCGCCCGCGCCGGCTTCATCGACGAAGCCTCCGAGCGAGGCCCGAGCGACGTCGAACGCGCCGTCCGCAGCGACCCTCGCCTCTCGACCGAGCAGAAACGATCGATCATCAGCATCTACCGCAGCTTCACCGGCGAGGCAGAGACCCCCGACAAGCCGGTCGCTAAGTCTCCCAAGCAAGGGAAAACCAAGCCCAAGCAGGAGACTTGACAGCCCAAGCGGTTGCTTGGTAGACCTAGCACCAGACAAGCCCCACTGGGGGGCAGGGTGCCAAGGAGGATCACATGGCCCGCAGCTACCTGAAGATGGTCGACGAGGCCGGCGACCAAGCCCTTTCGGTCCTGAGCAAGGCCCAGGAGACCGTCGTCAAGACCGTCTCGCAGGCGAGCGACTACGTCGCCGACGTCCTGCCCGACCTGCCCAAGAACCCTCTCGCCGAGTCGATCCCGACGCCGCGCGAGACCGCCACGACCGGTTTCGGTCTGGCGGAGAAGTTCCTCGGCCACGCGAAGGATTACACGCTCGACCTCCTCAAGGCCCTCGAGCCCGTGACCGGCAAGGTCTTCTGGAACGCTCGCAAGACCAAGAAGGCCGCTGCGAGCACCAAGGCCGCGTAACACCGCTCCACCCGCACCGATACCCGGCGCGAAACCCCGAGCCACCGGCTCGGGGTTTCGTCTTGCTTTGTTCGGGCTCCGGCTGCAAGGCTTAGTGATCGGGAGGGTGAGATGGCCAAGCTCGCAGGGTGGCGCAAGATCGCCGGCGCGATGTGGGGCCCGCCGGACGATCCTCAGATCTACGGCGCGATGGAGTTCGACGCGACGCCGATGCAGGAGCTGATCGAGCGAGGCCGCGCCGTGGGGCATCGCATCACGGTGACGCATCTCGTCGGGCGATCCATCGCGCTCGCCCTCGCCGCCGTGCCGGACTTCAACGTCCGCATCCACGGTGGAAAGATGATCCCGCGCGAAACCGTCGACGTCTTCTACATCACGGCCGTCGAGGGAGGCCGGTCTCTATCCGGAGTGAAGGTCGAGAATGCCGACAAGAAGTCGGTCTTCGAGATCGCGACCGAGCTCACCGCACGCGCCACGAAGATGAAGGCCGGCGACGACCCCGAGTTCGCAAAGACGAAGAAGACGATGGAGGCGCTGCCCCCACGAGCCCTTCGCGGCGCGATGCGTTTCAGCGCATGGGTTGCCGGAGACCGGAACCGCTCGATCAAGAGCCTAGGCGTGAAGGCCAACCCGTTCGGGAGCGCGATGGTGACGAGCGTCGGGATGTTCGGCCTGCCGCAAGGTTTCGCGCCGCTCGCACGCTTCTACCGGATGCCGCTGCTGGTTCTCGTCGGAGAGATCAGCGACAAGCCCGTGGCCGTCGCCGGCAAGGTGAAAGTGAAGCCGATGCTCCCGCTGACGGCGACGATCGATCACCGCTACGCGGACGGTTGGCACATCTCGCAGCTGCTGAAGCCGTTCAAGGCGTATTTCGCCGATCCGGCGGCCTTCGAGCCCGACCCTGCGACCGTCGCCGCTCCACAGCAACCGGCTCCGGTCCCTCCCACGGACAAGGAACCGGAGCCGGCCGCCGAGCCGGCGATACGTAGCTAGACCGTCGCCGGCTCCTCCTCCGGCGCGTACAGCGGAACCTCTTCGTCGATCGACACCTTCGGCAGGATCCGGTCGAGCCATTTCGGGATCCACCAGTTCCAGTCGCCCATCAGGCGCATCGTCGCCGGCACCATCACGACACGGATGATCGTGGCGTCGAGGAACACCGCGCACGCCAGGCCGAAGCCCATCGCTTTGATCGGAACGAGCGAGGCGAACGCGAACGCGCCGAAGACGGTGACCATGATGAGCGCGGCCGACGTGATGATCCGCGCCGTGTGCTCAAGGCCCCAGCCGACCGCTTCGGTGTTGTCGTGGGTCTTCAGGTATTCCTCGCGGATGCGGGCGAGCATGAAGACCTCGTAGTCCATCGACAGACCGAAGAGGATGCAGAACAGGAACAGCGGCAGGAACGCGTCGATGATCCCGTCGGACTTGAACCCGAGCAGACCTTCGCCGTGGCCGTGTTGGAAGACGAACACGAGCACGCCGTAGGTGGCCAGCACCGACGCCGTGTTCATCAAGATGGCCTTCAGCGGTAGCAGGATGCTGCGGAAGAACAGCAGGAGCACGAGGAAAGACAGCAGCATCACCAGGCCGACGACGCGGACGAGCTTGTTCGACATCTCGTTCAGGATGTCGGTGTTGAGGCCCGGCTGCCCGCCGACGAGGATCTGCCCGCCCGCCGGCGTCAGCGCCGGGAGGTCGCGGCGCAGCTGTTCGATCACCTGGTCGGCCTGATCGGACTGCGGTCCGTGTTCCGTGACCGCCTCGATGATCGTCTTCCGCCCATCGGCGGACACCAGACGACCCACGAACGGACGCACCTGGGGCGAGTTCGCGATCGCTCGCGCGTTCTCGACCGGCACGCCGGGCCGCAGCGTCGCGATCGAGTTCACGGCCAGGATCTCCGGATACGTCTTCAGCTTCTGCGCCACTTGATAGACGTCGGCGAAGCCGCCGCCGAGGACGCCCTTGGGCGTCTCGACGAGGATCCCCGCCGGCGCACCGACCCCGGCCCCGAAGCTGTCCGAGATGATCTCGATGGCGACGCGCGGTTTCGCGTCCTCGGGGAGGATGCCCGGCCCCGACGAGCCCATCTTCAGCCCGAACACAGGGGCGGCCAGCAGTCCGACGATGACCAGGGAGATGCCGAGGAAGGCCCACGGGCGGCGCATCACGATCATCGCCCACCGGTGCCAGACGGCACCCTCGGTCGAGCGCTTGCGCTTGATCGCCCACTTGTTCACCCGCTTGCCGAGCATCCCGAGGATCGCCGGCAGTAACGTCAGCGCCGCCGCGCCGGCCAACCCGACGGCGATCATCGCGGCGAAGCCCATCGACTTGAACGCCGCGACGTTGACGAGCTGGGTCCCGGCGAGCGCGACGACGACGGTCAGTGCGGAGACGAAAACGGCCTTGCCCGAGGATGCCATCGCCTCGCCGACCGACTGCGACACGGCACGGTCGGAGCGCAGCTGCTCGCGGAACCGGGTGAGGATGAACAGCGAGTAGTCGATACCGACGCCGATCCCCACCATCGACGCGGTGTTCTGCGCGAACGAGCTGACGGTCGTCTGCGCGGCGATCACGGAGATGAGACCGAACGAGATCGCCAGCGAGACCAGCGCCAGCCCGAGTGGGACGCCGGCCGCCACGATCGAGCCGAACGCGATCACGAGGATGATGAGCGTGATCGGCAACGCGATCTTCTCCGCGCGCTCGAGATCGTGGATCGTCGTGTCGCTGAACGCCTTGTAGAACGGCGCGTCGCCTGAGAGGAAGACCTCGACGCCTGTTCCTCTCGCGGCGTCGATCACCGCCTTCTCCACGTCGGGGCTGTGCTTGAGCGCGTCGCTCTGGTTGTCCGTGAGACCGGCGATCGCGATCATCACGTGCTTGTCCGGCGAGATGAAACGTTCGGGCGCGCTGTAGGGATCGGCCA
This sequence comes from Actinomycetota bacterium, assembly GCA_044866075.1. Classification (GTDB taxonomy): domain Bacteria; phylum Actinomycetota; class AC-67; order AC-67; family AC-67; genus JBASRP01. The sequence goes on from JBIOTQ010000063.1 coordinate 14,778, forward strand.
TCGGTCCGATGCCCGGCGCTTTCTCGAACGCCGTCTTGATCTTCCGCCACGCCGCGCGGAACTGCGGGTCGGTGGCGAGGAAGGTCTTGGACCGCATGACGAGCAGGTCGCTGAACTCCGCTCGCCCTTTGAACTCCTTCTTCTCGATCTGAGCGAAGTTGAACGACTGAGACCCCGGGACCTCGAAACCGCCCTGAGACAAGCGATCGTTCAGCTTCTGGAGCGGGATCGACGCGGCGAAGAAGATCGCCAGCCACGCGATGAGAACCCAGATCCGGCGTCGATAGGCGAAAGCGCCCAGCCGGTAGAAGCGCGACCGCGTCACCGATCGGGCGACGTCTCCGATCTGCGAAGCCATGTCTCCCCCTTGTCTAGTCTCTCGTGCGCAGGGCCGCGAGCGTCAGGATCCGCAGCCCCTCTATACGACGGCGGAAGTCGCTAAGACGTGACAACTCATCCGAGATCTGTTCTATGCCGATGAAGGCCGCCACGATGGTCTCCGCCATCTGGCGGGCATCGAGATCGGGCCTCGCGTCTCCCTGCTGTTGCGCGAGCGCGATCAGGTGCTCGGTGACCTCGAACCACTTGTCGAGGTGGTCGCTCATGAGCGGCAGGAGGCGTTCCTCGGAAGAAAGCTCGAAGCACAGGCGCCCGACGACGCGCGCGGAGGCATCGGTCTCGCAGAGGTCGCAGCCGACGTCGAGCATGGCTTCGAGCTGGTCGATCGCGCGCCTATGGTCCGACATCGCCTCCGCCATCCGGCCCAACCACATCTCCTGCTTGTCCTGGAAGACCGCGAGCGCCAGCGCCTCCTTCGAGGGAAAGTGGAAGTAGAAAGCGCCCTTCGTCAGTCCGCTCGCACGAACGATGTCGTTGAGAGAGATCCCTCTGTAGCCGTGCTCGGCGAACGCCGCGGCCGCGACGTCGATTATGTGCCGCCGCGTGGCCTCGCCGCGGTCGGTCGCGGGGCTGAGGGATGCCGTTCTCGTCGCCACGGGCCGATTCTCATACCGACCGGTCGGTTTGTCAACGGGCCGGCTCAGCGACCACAGCCCGCGTCCGAGCTGCGACTTTCCGCCGTCTCGAGGGGAGCGAGAGGAACATCACACTCGCATTGGGGTCGCGAGTGTAGGAGAATGCGAGGTACCGGCACCGTCAGGGAGAGGGCCCAGATGGCGACCATCCTCGTCGTGGACGAGAATCCCGTCGAACGCCGCGTCATGCGGATGACTCTCGAGATGGACGGTCATCGCGTCGCGGAGGCCCGCGACGGCCACGAAGCGCTGAACATCATCGAGAAGTACGACATGGATCTCGTCGTCATCGCGATGGACATGCAAGCGTTGGACGGGTACCGGCTCATCACGCAGGCTCGCACGTTCCCGGGACGCGAGCACGTGCAGTTCGTTGCCGTCCTCGAGGGCACGGACGAGAAGGGTCCCGTCGAATCGTTCATGGCCGGCGCGACCGATCTGTTGATCCGCCCGTTCGGGGCGCCGGAGATCCGCGCGGCCGTCGAGCACACCACCTCGACCGAAGAGATCGATCTACGCCAACGTCTCGTCGGTACGCAGCTCGAGGCCTACGAGACCGCGATCCGCTTGCAAGAGCAAGCACGGCAGTAACTCGTCACATATAGCGGATCTCCGCGCTTTCTTCGTCGTCGACCGAACGCGCGCACGTTGGACAGAACCAGCGCGCTTCGAGCGGCGTCCCACACGTCTCGTGCCGCAGCGGCTCCGCGCTGCCGGACTGAGACGCGCCCCACTGGGCGAGCAGCCGCAGCGCGCCGGCGAGACCGCGACCGGCGGAGGTTAACTCGTAAGCGACCCGCGGCGGGCGCTCCTGGTAAGGCCGCGACAGCACGACGCCTTCCGCCTCGAGCCGCTTCAACCGTTGCGAGAGGACGTTCGACGCGATCCCCGGCAGATCATCGAGCAGATCGTTGAAGCGGCGCGGGCCGGCCCGCAGCACGTCGACGACCAGCAACGTCCACCGATCGCCGACGCGAGCGACGGCCTGCGCCAGGGGGGAGGCGTCCTGGGCGCGCGACTCCGCAGGGCTCATGGCGGTCATCCTAACCGGGCGGACCTGGTCGACTTGCATGTCTGCCTGCTCGTTTGTAGATTGCAACTCGCAAGTTACTCTACAGGTGAGGCGAGGAGGTCGCCATGGCTCTGCTGGCCGAGGTTCGCGACACGATCGGAAAAGTCACCGGAAAGGTCGGACCGTCGCTCGTCGGGGTCGGCCAGCGCTGGGGCATCGGCTCCGGGGTCGTTGTTGGCGGCGGGCACGTGCTCACCAACGCGCACAACGTCCGCGGCGACGAGGTTTCGGTGACCTTCCAGGACGGCCGGGTCGAGACCGGCACGGTTGCCGGCATCGACGCTGATGGCGACCTCGCGGTCATCGCCGTCGACACGAAAGACGCGCCGGCAATCGACTGGTCGTCGGACGGCGTCGCGCCGGGCACCCCGGTGCTGGCGCTGGCGAACCCGGGCGGACGCGGGCTTCGCGTCACCGTCGGTCTCGTGTCGGGGGTCGAGCGCTCATTCCGCGGCCCTCGGGGACGTCGCATCACCGGTTCGATCGAGCACACCGCGCCGCTTCTTCCCGGCTCGTCCGGCGGCCCGGTCGTCGACGAGGAGGGCCGCCTGCTCGGGCTCAACACGAACCGTCTCGGCGAAGGCTTCTATCTCGCGATCCCCGCGGACGCCTCCTTCAAGGAACGCGTCGACGCGCTCGCGCGGGGCGAGGCGCCGGTCCGCCGTCGTCTCGGCGTCGCCATCGCGCCCGGACACGTCGCGCGGCGGTTGCGGCGCGCCGTCGGTCTCCCCGAGGCCGAGGGATTGCTCGTGCGCGGCGTCGAGGAGAACGGTCCGGCCGGCAAGGCCGGGATTCGCGAGGGCGACCTGATCACCGCGGCCGCGGGCACGGCGCTCACCGACGCGGACGAGTTGCACGCCGCGCTCGACGCGGTCGGGAAGGACGGCACGCTGACTTTGTCGATCCTCCGCGGGACCGAGGAGCTTCAGATCGCCGTTTCGTTCGGCTAGTTGTTCTTGTAGAGCCCGAACACGTTTCCGGCCGGGTCGGCGAAGACCGCGATGCTGACCGTTCCCATGGACTCGGGCGGCATGAGGGTCTTCGCGCCGAGCTGCTCCGCGCGGTCGAGATACTTCTGCAGGTCGTCGACCTGCGCGTAGACGGTCGTCTGGTTGGGCACGTTGGGAGAGCTCCCGATGCCTCCGCCGATGCCCTTGCCGTCCTGCGGCTCGATCTGGCCGTACAGCATCTCGTCCGTCGAACCCGCCCAATCGATCTTCCAGCCGAAGAGCTTGGAGTAGAAGTCGCCGAGCTTCTTCGCGTCGCTCCCGAGGATCTCGAACCACGACACGGATGGATTCTTGCCTTTCGAGACGCCGGGCCCTTCCTGGTTCGGGTCGTCGTGAACGATCCCCATGAGATTCCCCTGCGGATCGAGGAACATCGCGAGCGTCACCATCGGCAGCTGGGTCACCGGCATGACCGTCTTTGCGCCCAGCTTCTCCGCTTGATCGAGCGTCTTCTGCATGTCTTTCACGGCGACGTAGAACGTGACGCGCGACTCGCCGCTAGGATCGCTGCCGATACCGCCGTTGATGCCCTCGCCCGCGTGCGTGTCGATGATCGCGTACGGCGGGTCGGGGAACGACTGCAGATGCCAGCCGAAGAGCTCGCCGTAGAACTTCTCCAACGACTCTCTGTCGGCGCCGATGATCTCGAAGTGCACGACGGGATTCGGCATGGCTCCCTCCTCAGGTCGGTTGCCCGCCCCTAACCCTGACTCCGGCAAGCGAGCCGACGCAAACGACCCGGATTAACGGAAAGGAAACAGCGGCAACGCCTCGACGCCGATGTCGAAAGCGAGCAGCTCACCCGACGTCGAGCCCGTGACGTACAGGGTGCCGTCGCCGAGGCAGGCGTTCGTCGGGTCCGTCCCTTTCGGGAACTCGATCGACTCCTTGAGCGACCCGTCCGGAGCGAAGACCTGGATGACGTCGCCCGTCGCTCCGCACGCGTAGCAATCGCCGTCGGCCGAGAAACAGAAGCCATCGGGAAAGCCCGCGGGAAGCGTCGCCCATTCCCGCGGCTCGCCGAGGCCGTCGGGCGACCACTCGAACTCCAGCAGCTTCATCCCCATCGTCTGAGCGACGTAGAGACGCGAAGGATCGCGGCCGAACGCGATCCCGTTTGGGAACAGCGGGACGTCGGCGAGGACGTCCGCGTCGCCGGTCGCGGGGTCGAGCCGCCAGACGCGGCCCACCTTCAGGTTCGCCAGGTCCTCCCAGTTGCGCGGGTCGGTGAAGTACAGCTTGGCGTCGGGCCCGAAGCACAGATCGTTCGGCCTGTGCGGCAACTCGCCGGGAAGATCGGCGGCGACGGCGACGCACGACCCGTCGAGCACCTTCTGGATCCGCCCGTCGAGCAACGGATCGAGCTTCCAGTAGCCGGACTGACCGAGGCTAAGTCCACCGTTGTTCGCGACCCAGATCGCGCCGTCTGCGTCGCGCGTCGCGCCGTTGGCGCCCCCGCCCGTCTTCGCGACGAGCTCGGTCGAACCGTTCGCGTAGCGCGTGACGCACTGGCCACGGATCTCCGTGAACGCGACGGACGCGTCGCCGAGGTACACGGGACCTTCCGGGAAGCCGAGACCCCATGCGAGCACGCGCGGTGCGGGCCATGCACTCATCGGCGCGAAGCTTACCGACAGGCGCGTGCGCGCGGCGTTTCGGATGCCCGCAAACGAGGGAAAGAAGCGAACGGAACATCCATCTGTGCGTCGACCCCAATCGAGGAGGCTTCCTTGCGCTTACCCGAACCCCGGGGACCGCTGTCCGAGATGGTCGTCGGGCGTTTGAGCGGAGCGCCGCGAGGCATGCTGTCGGCGCACGTGGCGCACGACGATCCCCTCACCGGCGACGATCTGCCGCTCGCTCTGTACATCTGCTACGAGCTTCACTACCGCGGTTTCGACGACGTCGACGATCGATGGGAGTGGAAGCCATCGCTGATCGCATTCCGTTCGACGCTCGAGCGCATCCTCGAAGAGGCGCTGCGCGACGCCGTGCCGTACATCGCGCCCGACGGGCCGATCGAGGACGCGTTGAAGCGGGCTATCGACGAGGACGAGGCACCATCGTTGTCCCGCTACCTGGAGCAGAGGGGCACGCTCGAGCAGTTCCGCGAATTCGTCGTCCATCGCTCCGCGTATCAGCTGAAGGAAGCCGACCCGCACTCGTGGGTGATCCCACGCCTCGACGGCGCCGCGAAAGCGGCGCTCGTCGAGATCCAGGCCGAGGAGTACGGCTCGGGTAAGCCCGAGGAGATGCACGCCGAGCTCTTCCGGGCGACGATGCGAGGGCTCGGGCTCGCCACCTCGTACGGTGCGTACCTCGGTCACATCCCCGGCTCCACGCTTGCCACCGTGAACGTGATGTCGATGTTCGGGCTCCACCGGCGCTGGCGTGGGGCGATCGTCGGCCACCTCGCGCTGTTCGAGATGACGTCGACCGAGCCGAACGCACGGTACGCGGCCGCATTGCGGCGTCTCGGCGCGGATCCGGCGGCGATCCGTTTCTACGACGAGCACGTCGAGGCCGACGCGGGGCACGAGATCGTCGCGGCTCGCGACATGGCCGCCGGATTGATCGCGCAGGAGCCGAAGCTCGCCGCCGACGTGCTGTTCGGGGCGCGGGCGCTGCTCGCGGTCGAGGGCGTGTTCGCGGAGCGCGTCCTGGAGGCCTGGACGGCGGGCCGGTCGTCGTTGCGCTTGCCGATCGAGCAGGAGCGAGCGGATGCCGGGACTCAGCTACATCCTGCCGCTGCGGTGGGAGGATGACGCCGGTCTCGACGAGCTGACCGCGTACCTGCGGCGGCTCGCGCGTTCGACCGAGGTCATCGTCGTCGACGGCTCGCCGTCGCCCCTCTTCGAACGGCACGCGCTTACCTGGCACGGGATCGCGACACATGTCCGTCCCGATCCCCGGTTCCGGTTCGTGATGCCGAAGGTGGACGGCGTGCTGACGGGGGTTGAGCTCGCGTCGCACGAGAGGATGGTTGTCGCCGACGATGACGTCCGGTACGACGACGCCGAGCTCGCGCGCATTGCGTCGTTGCTCGAGGATGCCGATCTCGTGTGGCCGCAGAACTATTTCGATCCGTCGCCGTGGCACGCGCTGTGGGATACGGGACGCACGCTGCTGAACCGCGCGTTCGGGCACGACTACCCGGGGAGCGTCGGGCTTCGCCGGTCGACCCTTCTCGCCTGCGGCGGGTACGACGGCGACGTGATGTTCGAGAACCTAGAGCTGCGGCGTACGATCGAGGCGGCCGGCGGGAGGATCGCCACCCCGCTCGATCTGTATGTGCGGCGGCTTCCGCCGACGACACGACATTTCTGGTCGCAGCGGGTGCGGCAGGCGTACGACGACCTCGCGATGCCGGTGCGTCTCGCGGTGTTCCTCGCGATCCTTCCGGGGGTTGCCGTGGGTCTCTCGCTTCGGCGCCTAGACCTCATCCTGGCCGGGGTGGGTGCGTCGGTATTGCTCGCGGAGGTGGGTCGCCGCCGCGCGGGCGGCGCGGCGGTGTTCCCGGCGCGGGCGTCGTTGTTCGCGCCGCTGTGGGTTCTCGAGCGGGCCGTCACCGCGTGGCTCGCATTGTGGCAGCGCGTCGTGTACGGCGGTGTCGCGTACCGAGGTGCGCGGATCAAGGGGGCGGCGACCTCGCCGCGGATCCTGCGCGAGCGGCTCGCCGGCGTGCGCGTCAGCGCGCCGACGATCGGGCCCGGCGGATCTGGTCGGCGTGGTCGTGCGCGTGCGCCGCGTAGATCGACAGCCAGTCCGTGACGCCGTAGGGACCGCTCTCGGTGTGCGTGCCGGTCTTCTTCCACTCGTCCTCTGTCAGAAGGCTGAGGAGTTCCGCGCCGGTGCGGCGGGCGGCTTCGACCGCATCGACGGATGCCCCGATCGGACGGTCGTAGTGGAGGTTACGGGTGTATTTGTCTTGGTCGTAGCCCTGGATCACAGGGGCGTCCTCCGCGATCAGTTGCCGGAGCCGGATCGCGGCGCGCATCTCGCCGTCGGCCATGTGATGGACGATCTCGCGCGCCGTCCAGTCGTCGGGGCCGGGGCGGGCGTCGAGCTCCTCGTCGGTGATCCCCGCGAGGGCCTCGCGGAAAGCCGCCGCGCCCGTCGCATACTTGTCGACCAGCGCCTTCCGTTCCGCCGCGTCCATCTCCCCTCCCGTCCGTCCGGGCCGTGACATCCCCCAGACTCGCCGGTGGCTCTCGGGTTGTCGAACGATTTCGCGACGGGTGTAGGAGGTCGGCAACCCACGCAGAAGCCCGGAGACATGGCGAATCAGCCACTCACGGAGCGCCGGGCGTTCCGGATCGCTCTCGGGGCCTCCATCGGTGTGCTCCTCCTCGCCGGAGCGGGGTCCGCCTACTTGATCGGATCGGGCACGCACGCGCTGACCGTCCGCGAGGCGGTGCGCCGGTACCGGGCCGAGCTCGCGCCCGCGCCCGCGCCGACGGTCTCGGCCGAGACGCCGAGCGACGCGGCGACGGCCTCGCCGACGGCCACGGCCACCTCGTCGGCGGCCGCTACCGCGCGGCGCTCCACGAGAAAGACCGGGACCACGCCCGAGCATCCGGAGATGCCAACGGGCGTCTACGTCTACGACACGAGCGGGTACGAGGAGACCGACGCGTTGTCGGGCCAGCGCCATGACTATCCTGCAACGACCACGTACACGACCCGGCGGGCCGGCTGTCATTGGGTCTCGCGGTGGCAGCCGGTCGAGGAACGCTGGGACGAATCCGAGGCTTGCAAGACCGCGAAGGGGATCACGCTGAAACGGTTCAGCATGTATCACGAGTTCTTCAACAGAGGGATCCGCGAGGACTTCCTCTGCGGTTCCGATGCGCTCGTGATGCCCTGGGCTCAGCGCGCCGGAGATGCGTGGACGTTCCACTGCCGGTCGTCGAGATCGACCCTCGACATGACCGTGCGGGTGATCGGGCACGAAGCGGTGCAGGTCGGGAACCGCAGCGTCCGTGCCGTCCACGTCCGCTACGAGGGAACCGTGCACGGGGACGACGAGGGAACCCAGATCCAGGATCGCTGGCTCGACGCGAGCACCGGATGGTTCCTGAGGATCGTCTCGTCGGCCGACGTGTCGATCGTCTCGCCGATCGGCCGGGCCGACTACCGCGAGAGATATCGGATCGACCTCACCTCGCTGACGCCCGAGAGCTGAACCGCCACGGGAATCTCCCACCCCTCCCGCGCGTTAGGCTGACGGCAACCACGAGGAGGCCGTCATGAAGGTCCACGAGCTCGGTCATGTCGTCCTGTACGTGCGCGACCTCGAACGGTCGCGCCACTTCTACCGCGACGTTCTCGGGTGGCACGAGGTCGCCGATTTCGGCGGGATCGGCGCCATGTTCTCGTCGGGTCGCACGCACCACGAGCTGCTGTTGCTGGAGGTGGGGCCGAGCGCGCAACCGATCCCCGAGGGACGGCGCGTCGGCATGTATCACTTCGGCCTGAAGGTCGGGACGACCGACGACGAGCTGCGCGACGCCTACAAGACGCTTCAGGAGAACGACGTGCCGGTCCTCGGCACCGCCGATCACACCGTGACGCACAGCCTCTACATCGCCGACCCCGACGAGAACGAGATCGAGCTCTACATCGACGTCCAGCCCGAGCGCTGGCGCGAGGAGCCGATGGCCGTCGCCGCGCCTGTGAAGCCGCTGCGCCTGTAACCGGCGTGAGGCTCTACGCCGAACTCGCCGGCTGGTGGCCGCTGCTCTCGCCGCCGGAGGAGTACGCGGAAGAGGCGGCGAGTTACGTCGCGGCGTTCGAGAGACTGGCGAGGCGAGAGCTGCGTGACGTCCTCGAGCTCGGCAGCGGCGGCGGGAACAACGCGAGCTTCATGAAACGCCGGTTCGCGATGACGCTGACCGACCTGTCCGAGGACATGCTCGCCGTCAGCCGGGCCCTCAACCCCGAGTGCGAGCACGTCAGAGGAGACATGCGGACCCTGCGGCTCGAGCGAAGGTTCGACGCGGTGTTGGTCCACGACGCGATCATGTACATGACGACCGAGGCCGACCTCGCTGCAGCGATGGCGACCGCCGCTGCGCACCTCAGGCCCGGCGGCGTCGCGTTGTTCGTCCCGGACGACACCACCGAATCGTACAGGCCGTTCACGTCTCACGGCGGGAACGACGCGGGCGGTCGGGCGCTGCGTTATCTCGAATGGGCGGCGCCGTTGCCACCGGACGCGACGGAAACCGTCGTCACTTTCGTCGTCGTCACGAAAGAGAACGGCACGACCAAGACGTACCTCGACGAGCAACGCTTCGGGCTCTTCCCGCGCACGATGTGGCTGCGGCTGATCGAGGAAGCCGGATTGGAAGGGGTACCGCTCCCCTACGAGCACTCCGAGTTCGACCCGTCGATCCCCCGCGAGATGTTCGCGGGCATCAACGCCGTCTAGGGTCCGTCGCCCAGGGGGCCGGATCGTCCAGGTCCTCGATCACGATCGCGCCGGTCGGACACGACGCCGACGCGTCGCGCAGGATCTCTTCCTCGACGGTCTCCGGATCGAGGACCTCGACCTTGAGGAACTCGCCCTCGATCCATTTGAACGCGGTCGGCGCCAGGTAGATGCAGTTACCGGCCCCGATGCACCGGTGCTTGTCGACCCGGACGCGCAACATCAGGCGATCCCCTCGCGCATCGCCGCGCACGACGCCTGGACGCGCGTCGCGACGCCGAGCGCGTCGTACGCGCGCTTCAGCTCGTCGGCCACGTCGTCCTCCGAGATCTCCAGGGCGGCCGCGAGCTCCTTGTTGGTCTGGCCGCTCATCACGCCGCGCAACAGCACGAGCCCGCGCTCGGAGAGGCCGGCCGGGACGACCGCGCCCGATCGCTCGACGCGGACAGCTTCGCCGGCTCCGACGCGCTCGGCGAGCTCCCGCAGGACGGGCGCCCGCAACCATTTCCCGCGCGTGACGTCGTCGGCCGTCTCGTGCGCGGCCATGTGGATGTCGCGGATCGCGTGGGCGCGGAACTCGGCGACCATCGGATCGTCGATCCCTTCGAACGCACGCGCGCACAGGAGGCGCCACTCGGGATAGAGGAACGTGAACAACTGCCGCGTGCGGCGCAGCTCGGCGATCGAGCGCTTCGCATGTTCGACGGCGGCGTCCTTGTTGCCGCGCGCCAGCTCGACCTGCGCCAGCGCCGCTTCGCCCTCACCCAGCCACGGTGAGTCCGACGGCGGCAGCGCCTCGGCCATGCGGATCGTTTCCTTGGCCCATTCCTCCGCCCGGGCGAGCAGTCCGTCGTCGTTCGCGTCGGCCCCGTGGCGCGCGCAGCCGGCGGCGAGCAGCGCGAGCAGCTCACATCGCCCGGCCGGCGACCCGTGCTCGGAGGCGAGCGTGAGCGCGCGCTCGAGGTGCACCTGCATGCCCTTCGCGTCCCCGGCCGCCGAACGGACGAGACCGCGCCACGTTTCGAGCTGACGCTCGGGTAGCGCACCCGTGGACTGCAGCGCCGCCTTCCCCGCCCGATCGAGCCACGTCTCCGCTTCGTGTATGTCCCCGAGGCCCGCGTACGCGAGGGCGACACCACCGGCGGCGAGCAATTCCAGGGACGACAGGCCGATGGCGCGCGCCGACTCGAACGTCTCGATGCCCCGCGAAAGCTCCAGGTCCGCGGGACCGTGGCCGCGGGCGTACACGTGGATCGAATAGAGCATGTACGCCTCGCTCTCGGCGCGTTCGGCCTCGCTCGTCATCCGCTTCAGGTTGCGTCGCAACCGACGGATCTGCTCCACGCGCCCGGCGTGGCCGTGCGTCGTGTCCTCGATGAGGTTCGCATACGCGAAGGCGATGAGACTCGACATGACGCCGCGCTGGTCGCCGAGCTCCTCGAAGATCTCGACGGCCTCACCGGCGAGCGCCCGGAACTTCTCGAATCCCTCGACGATCTGGGGGATGTCGTGCGGGTCGAGGTTCGGGTCCTTGTAGATGTCCGGGAACTCGTCGATCACGGCCTGCATGAACGCTCGGGTGCGCCCGATCTCGATGACGCCTTGCTCGCGGCGGACGGCGGCCATGGTCGGCTTGTCGTTCAGCTTCTTCGCCAGCTCGTACGCCCGGTCGTAGGCCTCGGCTGAGCCCTCGATGTCAACGTCCTTCGACGGCGGGCTGAACGATTCGCCGAGCGCCGCGTTCAGTCTCGCCTGCCCCAGCTCGAGCAGTGCGCGGAGCTCGGCGCGTTCGTCGCCGAGCACACGCGCCTTCTCGACCGCAGCCGCCGCGTTCACCGCGGCGTCGTGCGGGTCACCGCTCTGCCTCGTCGCCGACGCGCGGCGCAGCTGCGCCTCGAGCTCGAGCTCTGGGTCCTCGAGCGCACGCGCGAATGCCGACATCTCCGACAGCGTCGCGAGTCGTTCCTCGGGGCGGCCGAGCGCGTCGAGAGCGTCGTCGCGTAGCCGCAGCAACTCGGCGCGGTCCTCCGGCGAGGCCGACGTGCGCCGCGCCGCGTCCACCGAGCGGAGAGCCTCCTCGGGGGCGAACGTGGCGAGCGCGTTGCGCGCGCCCTCGATCGAGTAGCGGACGCCGTTCTCCTCGTCGCCCGCCTCGAGCGCGTGGAACGCGATCGTCGCCTGACAGGCGTGCGGGTAGTCCTCGGACGACATCAGCGTCACCAGTCCGGCATGGATCGCGCGATGCCTCTGCCTCGCGCCCTGCGTCATCAGCACGGTGCGCACCTCGTCGTGCGTGAACGCGTAGTCGTAGGACGCGCCCTCGGGCAGCGTGATGAGCAGGTTCGCTTCGAGCGCCGGCGCGAGCTGATCCGCCACGACCGATGGGGTCTCGGGGGCGTCCGGGGTGAGCGTCGCGCGCACCGCGGTGAGGTCGTTCAGCCGGAAGCGCCGCCCGATCACGGCGGCATCGGATAGGGCGATCCGCGAGCCCTCGGGGATCTGCCCCAGCCGTCGCTCGATGAGGATCTGCACGGACGGCGCGACGGTCGCGCGCGCCGCCGCGGAGACCTCCATGCGCCCGCTAAGGAGCTGGAAGAGGCCCGCTTCGCGGAAGGTCTGCGCGAACTCCACGATGAAGAACGGGACGCCTTCGCCGCGCGCGTGCAGCGTCGCCGCGCAGTCGGGGCTGACGGGGTGACCGAGGATGTGCGCGAGCAGCTCGCCGGTCTCGGCGCGCGACAAGCGCTCGAGCTTCATCCGGCGAACGAGCCGCATGCGATCGAGGTCGGCCACGAGCATGGTCGCGGGTGTCGGCTGCGGGCTGAGGTCGGAACGATGCGCGAGCACCAGCAGGATCGGGCTCTGCGACGAGGTCCGCACCAGGTAGCGGATCAGCTTGATGCTGTCCTCGTCCCCCCACTGGAGGTCGTCGAAGAGGAGGACGAGGGGAACGGCGTCGGCGATCTGGCGCAGCGCCACGGTCGCGACGTCGTACACGCGCAACATCTGCTCGGCCGGCGCCAAGCCACTCTCGGCCTCGCCGCGACCCCAGAGGACGTTGCGCGCGCGCTCGAGCGCGTCACGCGCGGACGCCCGGTCGGCGAGAGCCTCGATCGACGACGACGACAGCAACGTGCGCAGGAGGAAGAACGGACCGCGGAGCTCCTCGTCGCCCCCGACCATCACCGGGCCGAACCCCGTCGCGGCGGCGGCGGCGATCGCCGACTCCATCAGGCGGGTCTTGCCGATGCCGGGCTCCCCCTCGATTGCGACGACGCGGATCTGGCGCTTGAGAACGGCGTCGAGGTCCTGCTCGATCGCCGCGCGCTCGGCCGTCCGGCCGACGATCGGCGTGGCCTCCGGCCGGACGAATGTCTCCTCGAATCCGCCGAGCGGCGCAGCGGAGCGGGCGGACGCCGGCTCACCGGCGGACGTTCGGGCCCCGTCCCCGTCCTGCCAGGCGACCTCGTGGACGCGCCACTGGGTCGGGAACCCCTTGAGCGTGAACATCCCGCGGTCGACGAACGTGAAGTCTCTGACCCCCGCGGTCAGGTCGCGGGTTATCTGCGAGACGAAGATCTGCCCTCCGTTCGCCTTCGCCGAGATGCGCGCGGCCGCATTGACGGCCGTTCCGTACAGAGTGCCCGATTCGCGAAGAACCTCCCCGCTGTTGAGCCCGATGCGCACGCGGATCGGATGAGCGACGCCGCTCGCGTTGTGCTCGTCGAAGCAGCGCTGGATCGCGACCGCGCACTCGATCGCTTTGCGGGCCGAGGCGAAAGCGACCATGAAACCGTCGCCCATGAACACGACCTCGTGGCCGTCGTACCTGCCCAACTGCTCGCGGAGCAGCTTTTCGTGGGTGCGCATGACCTCCTGCGCGACGTCGTCGCCCTCGCGCGTCCGCAGGTCCGTCGACCCCTCGACGTCGGAGAACAGCACCGTCACGGTGCCTTCAGGGAGCGTATCGATGCTCGGTTTGTCCAAGGATCCCCCGGTCGAGCGACCCTCAGATTATCGCGTCAGGCGCAGTCTAGAACGGCGGGATCATGGTCTTGTACTCGACGTACTCCTCGAGGCCCTCGCGGCCGAACTCACGGCCGAGCCCCGACGCTTTGTACCCTCCGAACGGGGCGAAGAAGTCCATGAGATAGCGGTTGACGGCGGTGGTTCCGGTGCGCACGCGTCGCATGATCTCGAGCCCTTTCTCCGCGTCGGTCGTCCACACGGAACCCGCGAGACCGTACTCGCTCGCGTTCGCGATCCGGATCGCGTCCTCCTCGTCCGTGTACGGGATCACGGCAAGGACCGGCCCGAAGATCTCCTCCTGAGCGATGCGCATGTCGTTCGACACGTCGGCGAAGACGGTGGGCTGGACGTACCAGCCTTTGTCGAGGCCGCTCGGCCGACCGCTGCCGCCGACGACCACGCGCGCGCCTTCCTCCTGACCGAGCGCGATGTACTTCTCGACGCGCTCCTGCTGGCGCTTCGCCACGAGCGGCCCGATGTAGTTCGCGGGATCGTTCGGATCGCCGACGGTCAGCGAACCAACCATCGAACCGACGGCGTCGACGACCTCCGTGTAGCGGTCGCGGCTCGCGAGGATGCGCGTCTGCGCGATGCAGGCCTGGCCGTTGTTCATCAGCGCCGCGAACTTGAGCTCGTCCATGATCGCGCCGAGGTCGGCGTCGTCGAGGACGATCGCGGCCGACTTGCCGCCGAGCTCGAGCGAGAACCGCTTCAGCTGCTCGCCGCAGATCGCGCCGATCTTGCGGCCGGCCGCCGTCGATCCGGTGAAGGCGATCTTGTCCACGCCGGGGTGACGCACGAGGTGCTCCCCCACCTCGCGTCCGGCCGGGACGATCGAGACGACGCCTTCGGGGACGCCGGCTTCGGTCAGCAGGTCGGCCATGAAGAACGCGTCCAGCGGCGTCTCCGGGGCCGGCTTGATGACGAGCGTGCAGCCGGTGATGAGCGCCGGCGCGAGCTTGGACATGATCGTGAACTGCGGGACGTTCCAGGGCGGGATGACGCCGACGACCCCGACCGGCTCGCGGCGCACGATCACCTGCTCGCCGAGCATCCCGGTGCGCGTCTCCTCCCACTCGTACGCATTCGCGATCTGGAGGAACGAGTTGAGCTGCATCCACGGCGCCGGCGACTGGGCGAGCTCCGAGAACCAGATCGGCGAGCCCATCTCCTCGGTGATGAGCTTCGCCATGTCCGAGAGGCGCGAGGCGTAGATCTCGGCGAACTTCTGGACGACGGCGATGCGCTCTTGCGGAGTCCGGCGCGGCCAGTCGCCGTTGTCGAAGGCCTCGCGCGCGGCCGCGACGGCGGCGTCGACGTCGGACTCGGTGGCCTCGGGTACGCGCCCGACCGGCGCCTCCGAGTGCGGCGAGATCACCTCGATAGTGCGATCGCTCGCGGGGGTCGTCCACTTCCCACCGATGAAGAGCTTGTCGTGGATACGCACGGTGGCCTCCCTTGCACGGAAGATGCAGGAGACCAGCGTACCTAGGTTTGGGGCATCATGGCATCCATGCGGCGCGACCTGCCGTCGGGGGACGTCACCTTCCTGTTCACGGACATCGAAGGCTCGACCAAG
>JBIOTQ010000064.1:0-11890 GCA_044866075.1 Actinomycetota bacterium
CAAGGCCGCAAGTTCGGCCGCTACTGGGACGTCGCCTGGTACGAGAAGCCGCTTTAGTAGGGACGCTGAGGGCCGGGGACCGTCAAGTACTCGCCGAGCGCTTTCTTGAGATCACTGCTCATATGGCGTGGGATCGAGAAATCGAGCTGCTCGCCACTCGTGGTCATCACCGTCAGCAGAGAGTTGACCGGGCTGAGGTCGTAAAAGGTCGACATCACGTCGGCGCCTGCCACCGAACCCCACTCGACCACGAAGGTCTCGTAGCCCCATCGCATAGCCTTTCGGTCGGGCCTCCACCGCAAACCCGAGCCGAATACATCTAGTGATCCTCGAAGCATGCCCTCGCGACCCCAGAGCCATCCCAACAGACCCCCCGGCCGACCGGCTCCTATCAATCGAACCGGCCCGGGATTGCGTTCACGCCGCAGACTGCGGATCGGCGTCAGATAGAGGTCTGCCGGGACGATTAGCGTCGTCACCGTTTCTGTGGTGTCTTCGCCCCATCCCCGTCGCCCTCTCCGAAGGCCGCCCCCGCCATTCCTCCGATGCCGCGCAGGAGGCTCGTGAACTCCAAAGGGATGACGAACTTCGTCGCGGGGGAATCGCCCAGTGACTTCAGCGCTTCCAGGTACTGGATGCCCATCGTCTTCGCGTCGACGGTGCTCGCGGCCGCGAAGACCGTTCGCAGAGCTTGCGCGAAGCCTTCCGCGCGCAGCATCGCCGCTTGCCGTTCACCTTCGGCGGTGAGGATGTTCGACTGTCGGGATCCTTCCGCCTGGAGAATCGCGGACTGCTTGTTGCCCTCGGCCACAGTGATCGCGGCCTGCTTCGTGCCATCGGCCTCGAGGACGACGGCGCGGCGCGTGCGCTCGGCTGACATCTGTCGGGTCATCGCTTCCTGGACCCCTGCGGGCGGGATGATCTCGCGTATTTCGACGTTGGTGACCTTGACGCCCCATCGCTCTGTCGTCTCGTCGAGTTTCGCGCGGAGCAACTGGTTGATCTCGTCTCGCTTCGCGAGCACGTCGTCCAGCGGGATGTCACCGACGACCGCGCGCAAGGTGGTCGACGCGAGGTTCGTGGCGGCGCCTTCGAAGTTCTGAACCTGCACGACGGAGGAGGCCGGCTCGATCACCTTGTAGAAGGTGATGAAGTCGATCGAGATGGGCGCGTTGTCTTTCGTGATCGAGTCCTGGCGCGGGATCTCCAGGAAGAACTCGCGGAGGTCCACCCAAACGGGGCGGTCCACCAGGGGGATCAAGAACACGATCCCCGGGCCTTTGGTGCCGTGGTACTTGCCGAGCCGGAAGACGACCAGCCGCTGGTACTCGCGGACGATCTTGATCGACAGCGGCAGGACCACGAAGAGCGCGAAGAAACCGATCACGCCTAGAACGACGTACGTAGCCGTCACCGAACTCCCTCCTCTGAGGCGGGCGTCTCGGAGCCGGTCTCGACCGGCTCGACCTCGAGCGTCAGCCCCTCGATGCGTTTCACACGAACGACCTCTCCGGCCGCGATCGGCGCGCCGAGCGTCAATGCACTCCACTCCTCGCCGCGCGTGTGGACGATCCCGCGCGGATCGAGTGCGACGCGAACCGTCGCGATCGACCCGATGAGCGGCGCCGCGCCGCTCACCGCCGGCGTTCTTCGCGACGTGACGACGGCGCGCACGATGAGGAAGAAGAACGCGCCCATCGCGATCGAGATGCCGATCAGCAGTCCCTTCGAAACGCGCGCGTTCCCCACGCTCGCATCGAAGAGGAAGAGGCCACCGAGGATCAACGAGACGATGCCGGCGACCGTCGGTAGACCGTGCCCGGCCACGTGGAAATCGATGATGAAGAAACCGATCGCGGCCGCGATCAAGAGCAGCCCCGCGACGTTGACGGGAAGCATCCCGAGGATCACGAACGACGAGATCAGCAGGATCAGTCCGACGACGCCGGCGACGTTGAGGCCTGGGTTCAGGACCTCGTACACGATGCCGGCGACGCCGAACGCGAAGAAGAGGAACGCGATGTTCGGATCGATCAACGAATGCAGGATCGTCTCGCTTAACGAGAGTTTCGCCTTCTCGATCACCGCTCCGGTCGTCGACAGCGTCTTGGTCCCGTCGGCGACCTTGATCGTGATGCCGTTCGTCTTAGTCAGAAGCTCGGGGATCGAGGGAACGACGAGGTCGATGATCTCGAGCCGTTGCGCTTCCGTCGCGCTGGCGCTGATCGACTCGCGCACCGCACGCTCGGCCCAATTCGCGTTACGTCCACGCGACTGCGCCAGCGCCCGGATGTACGCGGCCGCGTCGTTGGTGACCTTTTCGTCGAGCACGTCGCCGGTGATCCCGACCGGATGCGCCGCGCCGATGTTCGTGCCGGGGGCCATCGCCGCGAACGGACACGAGATCATGATGAACGCGCCGGCCGAGGCCGCGCGCGCTCCCGGCGGTCCGACCCAGCACAGCACGGGCACGCGTGACGCTTGGATGGCCTTGATGATGCGGCGCATCGCGGAGTCGAGTCCGCCCGGCGTGTCGATCCGGATGACGATCGCCTCCGAGCGGTTCTCCGTCGCCTCGGCGATCGAGCGCTCGATGTATCGGGCGGTGAGTGGGTCGACGGTTCCGGTCTGCTCGATGAGCGTGATCACCGAGCCGGTCTGACCGTGGGCTTGGGGTAGGACGAGGAAGAACGCCAGCGCCACCAGAGCTGCAACCCCGAACCGCCGGGTCATCCGCTCATCCCCTCGAGACGAGTGTACGACGACCCGGCGGCGCGTGGCGTGGTTTTTCAGCTCAGGTGATCGTCACCCGGACCCAGTTGGACCTGTTCCCGAGATGCTCGGCGTCCTGACGAGCGTAGATAGCTCGGAACAGCCAGCGGGCTCCCTGGGTGTTCGAGACGAACGTCTTTGAGTAGCGGCTCGACGAGTTGAGCGTGAGCACCGCGCTTTGGATCGTCGTAGACCCCTCGCGTCGCCACTGGAGGGTCACGAGCTTTCCGGCGTGGTTCGGCGCCACTCCGCCGCTGATCCTGAAGACGTACCCCGCAGGCGGACGAAGGTGCGAGCGATGGATCGCGACGCGAGCCCGCACACCCAGGAAGATCGGTTCGGCGGAAGATTCCGTGAGCGTGTCGCACGTTCCCGTTCCGGTCCACTTGCCGATCCAACGTGCGCTCGCGAACGGCGTCGGCGGAGGGTCGGGCGCGAACAGACCCGCATCTTCCCCATTCCCCGTCGTCGCCGGATACGTATGCACGAGCGCTGTCCCCACGTCCGTTGCCTTGACTTCCACGGGCTCATCGGAGACGTCTGCACCGGGGTCGGTGGCCGGGTCCGCGCTGAGTTCGCCCAGGACCAAGACTTTCTCGCCGTAGGTGACCGGAGGGGCGCTCGTCCCCTCATCGACGAGAACGATCCCCGTCGCTGTGAGCACCGCCATCCCGATCACGATGTCGGTCGGGCAGTTGGCTCCGCTCGTTCCGTGGTTCGCGGCGGCGGGTCCGATCGGCATGAGCAGATAGCTGAGCATCACCGCAGCGGATGCCAGCAGGACGGACGTGCGTCGGCTGACCATCGACCCACCTCCCCGCGCGGCGGCGCCGCGTGAGCCCCTTCAAACCACAGCGCCGGGCAAAAGGTCAATTTCGCTATCGGCGCGCGTTCGGCCCGGTGATACCCTGGGTCGGCCGTGGGCTTCTTCGCGAAGGACATCGTCTACCGCACCTACGAGCGGCGCCTCGAGACCGCGGTGCGGCACGGTCCTACCCCTCATCACGTCGGCGTCATCCTCGACGGCAATCGCCGCTGGGCACGAGCGATGGGCTACACCGACACCGCCGAGGGCCACCGCCGGGGCGCCGAGAAGATCGACGAGCTCCTCGGCTGGTGCGTCGAGCTCGACATCCCGATCGTGACCCTCTGGCTGCTCTCGACGGAGAACCTGTCGCGCGACCCGCAAGAGGTCGGCGACCTCCTCGAGATCATCGAAGACAAGGTGCGCGCGCTGGCCGCCGACCAGGACTGGCGCGTCCGTGTCGTCGGCGGCCTGGATCTGCTCCCCGAGGCGACGCGCGACGTTCTCGAACGCGCCGAGGAGGAGTCGGCCGCTCACACCGTTCGCATCCTGAACGTCGCCGTCGGCTACGGCGGGCGTCAGGAAATCGCCGACGCGATGAAACGCCTGATGGAGTCGTACGCGTCGGAGGGGATGGAGCTCGACGAAGCGGCGAAGAAGGTCACACCCGACGAGATCGCACGCTTCCTCTACACGGCGGGCTTGCCGGATCCCGACCTGATCATCCGCACGTCCGGCGAAGTGCGGCTGTCAGGCTTCCTTCTCTGGCAGAGCGCCCACTCCGAGTTCTATTTCTGCGATCCGTACTGGCCGGACTTCCGCAAGATCGACTTCCTGCGCGCCGTGCGCTCCTACCAGCAGCGCGCCCGGCGATTCGGCCGCTAAACCCCGCCGAACCGGCGGCCGCGTTTCTGGTACTCGCGCACCGCTTCGAATAAGTCCTCGCGCGAGAAGTCGGGCCACAGCACCGGCAGAAAGACGAGCTCGGCATACGCGGCCTGCCACAGCATGTAGTTCGAGATCCGCTGTTCGCCGGAGGTTCGGACCAGCAGGTCCACGTCGGGGAGCTCGGGGTCGTAGAGGTGCTTCGCGAGCGTCTTGTCGGTGACGCGGCTCGGATCGACCCGACCAGCCTTCGCATCCGCAGCGAGCGCGCGCGCAGCGTCGGCGATCTCGGCGCGCGAACCGTAGTTGAACGCTACCGTCAGGGTCATCTTCTTGTTCCCGCGCGTCATCGCGACGCTCTCGTCGATCTGGTCCTGGATCCGTTTCGGGATACGGCGTTCGCGGCGGCCGATCCAGCGCATGCGCACGCCCTTCGCGTGGAACTCGTCGCGGCGGCGGCGTACGAAACGCTCGGTGTCGTTCAGGAGGAAGCGGACCTCCGAGGGCGGCCGGCGCCAGTTCTCGGTCGAGAATGCGTAGACGGTCAGGTACTGGATCCCGAGCTCGAGCGCGGCGTCGACGGCGCGCGCGACGGCGTCCTCACCGGCACGATGGCCGTCGGTCCGGGGCAGGCCGCGCGCTTTCGCCCAACGGCCGTTGCCGTCCATGACGATCGCAACGTGACGCGGCAGTTGGGAGAGGTCGATGCCCTCGAGGGTCTTCGCGCGGCGCGGCACGGCCGGCCTAGCGGGGGACGTGCGCCCAGGCGCGCAGCGGCCGGTCGAAGTGGTACTCGACGTACGCACGCACGAGGCCCGACGCCTCGCGGCGCGCGTCGTCGGACGCGTGGACGGCCCACTCTTGCTCGAGCAGGTGCGACAGGTACGGCACGGTCGCCTCCCCCACGCGAACGGCCGTGGCGTTGCGGCACGACTCGCAAACGAGCCCGCCCTGCGCGACGGAGAAACGGGTGTGCGGGCCCGGCCGCCCGCACGACGCGCACGCGCGCAGGTCCGGACGGAAGCCGGCGAGCGACGCCGTCCGCAACAGGTACGCGTCGACCACCGACGCCGGATCGTCGCCGTTCGCCAAAGCGCGCAGCGCGCCCAGTAGGAGCATGAACTGGCGCACGTTCCGCTCACGGTCCTCCGATACCCGGTCGGTGGCATCGAGGATCGCCTCGCCGGCCGTGAAGCAGAGGTAGTCCTCCCGGATGTGTCGAAAGGAGGTGAGGACCTCGCACTGGGTCACGATGTCGAGGTCGCGCCCTTTGTAGAGCAAGAGATCGACATGGGTGAAAGGCTCGAGACGCCCGCCGAACCGCGACTTCGTCTTGCGCACGCCCTTGGCAACCGCTCGCACCTTGCCCGAACCCTGCGTGTAGATGGACACGATGCGGTCTGCCTCACCGAGGCGCATGGTCCGGAGGATGATTCCCTGCTCGGGATAGAGCGGCATCGCGCTGAGATTTTAGCGGCCGCTACCCCACCCGTTCGGAGGCGGCGCACTGGAGCGCGGAGCGGGGTCGACTCCCAGGCTTCGGAGGTGCCGGGCCCTTGGTGACGTTGCTGGGAAAGACCGTCACCGAGCCGGCCGACACGAGGACGCGGATCCGATCGAGTCCCCGCTGAGAGCCGAACATTGCGTCGCCGTCTCGCGAATACGCCGACGCCAGACCGGGGCTCTCGAACCAACCGTTCCGAGGGCACCACCACACAGGGCCATCCCCTACCTCCGACGAACGGCCGACGAACGCGGTGACCGCATCGCCCGTGCGGACAAGGAACACGCGCGTCGTACCGATGAGGCGGTAGGTCACGCCCATCTGGATCGTGGCGAGCGGGATGGTCACGGCCGTCACTCCCGGGCGGTCCGACGGCGCGAGGCTCGGGGTCGGCGCCGGCGTCACACCGCCGCGCGGCAGCAACCACGCGGCCGCCACACCCGCCAGGCCGGCCAGCGCGATCTTCATCCGCAGGGACAGTCGCGGCCGGCGCCGGACCGGGCGCGCGACGGGCGCTTCCCGCTCAGTATCCAAGCTGCTGCAACGCGGTGGGGTTGCGTTGCCACTCGCGGGCAACCTTCACCTGGAGGCGCAGGAACATCTTCGAGCCGAGGATCCACTCGAGCTCGCGGCGCGCGCGGGTCCCGATCTCCTTCAACATCGCGCCGTTCTTTCCGATGACGATGCCCTTCTGCGACTCGCGCTCGACGTAGACGATCGCGTGGATCTCGGTCACGTCGTCGTCGCGCTCGACGATCTCCTCGATCATCACCGCGATCGAATGCGGGATCTCCTGTCGTGTCAGCTCCAGCGCCTTCTCGCGGATGATCTCGGCGACGAGGAACTCCCGCGGCTGGTCCGTGAAGACGTTCTCCGGGTAATACTGCGGCCCCTCCGGGAGCAGGGCCACCAAGAGATCCCGCAACTCGTCGACCTTCTTCAGCTGCAGCGCCGATATCGGGATGATGTCGCGCCACTCACCCATCGACTCGACGGCGGCGAGTTGCGCGACGAGCGCCGGCTGCTTGACAGCGTCCATCTTGTTCACGACGCAGATCGCCGGCGTCCCGATCTTGAGGATCTCTTCGGCGACGAAGCGGTCGCCGGTTCCGACCGGCTGCGTCGCGTCGACCATGAAGACGATCGCATCCACTTCCTTGAGCGTGCGCCGCACGACCTCGTTCAGCCGTGTGCCGAGCGCCGTCTTCGGTTTGTGCAATCCGGGGGTGTCGATGAAGACCATCTGCCAGCCGTCACCCGACAGCACGCCGCGGATCGCGTTGCGCGTCGTTTGCGGTTTCGCGGACGTGATCGCGACCTTGCGGTTCAGCAGCGCGTTCAGCAGCGTCGACTTGCCGACGTTCGGGCGTCCCACGATCGAGACGAACCCCGACCGGTACCCGGCCTTAGCCTCCACCCTCCACCTCGCCGTCGAGCTCGGGGCCCTTCGTGACGAGGACCTTGGCGATGCGCCGCCCTTGGACCTTGTCCGCCCGGAACGTCAGACCGTGTACCTTCACTTCCTCGCCGCGCGCCGGAACCTTCCCCAGCAGCCCGGCCATCAGGCCCCCGACCGTGTCCCACTCGGTGTCGGGCAGCTCGACCCCAACGAGCTCCGATAGCTCGTCGATCGGCATCCGCGCGTTGACGCGCATCGTGTTGTCGTCGACCGGCTCGACCAGCGGCTCGCCGCGGTCGTACTCATCGGCGATCTCTCCGACGATCTCCTCGAGCAGATCCTCCATCGTCACGAGCCCCGCGACGTCCCCGAACTCGTCGACGACGATCGCCATGTGGGTCTTCTTCTGCTGCATCTCGCGCAGCAGCTCCGCGATTTTCTTCGATTCCGGGATGACGAACGCGGGTCGCGTGATGCTTCCGGCCGTCGGCTCCTTGCGTGCGCGCCCGTTGTGCAGGCGGCGCATGACGTCCTTGGCGTAGACGATGCCGACGATGTTGTCGATGGTCTCGTCGTAGACCGGCAGCCGCGAGAACCCGCGCTTCAGCATCACCGTCAGGACCTGGTTGAGTTTCATGTCCGCCTCGACGGCGACCATGTCGGGCCGCGGCACCATCACCTCGCGAACGACCGTGTCCCCGAACTCGAAGATGGAGTGGATCATCTCCTTCTCTTCTTCTTCGATCTGCTGCTCCTCGACCGCGACCTCGGCCATCTGCCGGAGCTCCTCCTCGGTCACGAACGGACCTTGTTTCAGGCCGCGCCCGGGGATGACGACGTTGGCGATCCCGATGAGGACGCGCGCCAGGGGGTGCAGCAACGGAGCGTGACCCAACGCATGGATCAGAGGTCCGAGGCGCAGCGCGATCCGGTCCGTGTGCTGCACGGTGAACGTCTTCGGAGACACTTCGGCGAAAACGAAGATGACCACGGTCATGAGAACGGTCGCGATGATCTCGCCGAACGAGTCGGCCTTGCGGATGGCGAACGCGGTCGCCAGCGTCGTGGCGGTGATATGGCAGATGAGGATCACGAGGAGCACGACGTTGAGGTACCGCGCGGGATTCTCGACGATCCGCACGAGGTAGGTCGCACCCTTGCGCCCTTCCTCTTGCAGCGTGAGCGCGCGGACGCGGCTCATCCGCGTGATCGCGACCTCGGCGGCCGCCAGAACGCCGGCGATGATCAGCAGGATGACGATCGCAACGATCGTGCCCAGGTCTTCACCGTTCATGAGGCCACCGCGCGCGCCGCGCGCAGGATGCGCCGTTCTTCGGCGGCCATGGCGACCTCATCCGCCGGGTCGGCGTGATCGTGTCCGGCGAGATGCAGGATCCCGTGCACGAGGAGATGCTCGAGCTCATCCTGGGCCCGGCGGCCCAGCGCGCGCGCCTGCCGTTCGGCGACCCCGACGCAGATCACGACGTCGCCCAGGATGGCCGGCGCCGCCGTCTCGATCGGATCCATCGGGAACGAAAGCACGTCGGTCGCCCGCCGCTCGCCGTAGTAGCGGCCCTTGAGCTCCGCGATCCGCGCGCGGTCGACGAGCGCCACCGACAACGAGTGTCCACCCGGCACCCCGGCGGCGTCCAACGCGGCGCCCGCCAGCCGCACCAGAGCGTCGGCGTCGGCCGGCCGAGTCTGCTCGTCGGTGATCGACACGCGTGGCGGTCGTCCGCCAGGGTCCTCGGGACCGCTCATCTGTTCTCGTCGAAGCGACGGTACGCCTCGACGATCTCCTGCACGATCTTGTGCCGGACGACGTCCTTGGCGGTCAGGTAGACGAACTGGAGATTGTCGATATCCGTAAGGATCTCGCGGACCACGTTCAGGCCGGAATACGACCCCGCCGGCAGATCGACCTGGGTGATGTCGCCGGTCACGACGACCTTCGAGCCGAAGCCGAGCCGGGTAAGGAACATCTTCATCTGTTCCGGCGTGGTGTTCTGCGCCTCGTCGAGGATGATGAACGAGTCGTTGATCGTACGGCCCCGCATGTACGCGAGGGGCGACACCTCGACCGTCCCGCGCTCGATCAGCCGCGCCAGCTGCTCGGGATCCATCATGTCGTAGAGCGCGTCGTAGAGGGGGCGCATGTACGGGTTGATCTTCTCGTAGAGCGTGCCCGGCAGGAAGCCGAGCTTCTCGCCGGCTTCGACGGCCGGACGACAGAGGATCACGCGCGCGAACTCTTTCTGCTGTAGCGCGTGGACGGCGGCCGCCATCGCGAGGTAGGTCTTGCCGGATCCCGCGGGCCCGATCGCGAACGTGATCGTGGAGCGGCGGATCGCGTCGATGTACTTCTTTTGTCCCACCGTCTTCGGACGGATCGCCTTGCCCCGGTGCACCAAGACCGCGTCGGAGAGGACGTCGCGGGGACGGGCCTCCTCGCCCTTGACCATGTCGATGGACTGCTCGACCGCGTGCGGCGTCAGGTTCTGTCCCTGATCGAGCAGGCCGATCAGTTCTTCGAACAGGGTCGCGACGCGCTCCGCCTCGACCCGGTCGCCCGAGATCGTGATCTCGTTGCCGCGAACGAGGATTGAGCTCGAGAACGCGTCCTCGATGAGTTTGAGAAGCTCGTCGTGCTGGCCCACGAGGCTCACCATCGGATGATGCCCGGGGACCAGGATCTTGAGTCGTTCGGTCGTTGCCACCCGGTCTCCTGGCCGAAACCTGGAACGCCGCCCTTTGCGGCGAAAGGCCCCGCGAGGGGGCCGGCACGGAATTATACCGGCCGAAGGGAGACGGCTTAGCCGGGAGGCCAGGCCATCGGGCGCCCGCCGAGCAAGTGGATATGCAGGTGAAACACCGTCTGTCCCGCGTCGGGACCTACGTTGGCGACCAGCCGGTACCCCGACTCCGCGATCCCCTCCGACCGCGCGAGCTCGTTCGCGGCGACGATGAGCTCGGCGAGGAGCGGCCCCGACGACCCGTCCAGCACGCTCACGTCGCGCACGTGCGCCTTGGGGATCAAGAGGATGTGCGTGGGCGCTTGCGGGTTCACGTCGCGGAAAGCGAGAAGATCTTCGCGGTCCAGGACGACGTCGGCGGGGATCTCTCCGGCGGCGATCTTGCAGAAGAGGCAATCGCTCATCGCAGCTTCCCGTCGGGGCCGCGGAGCGCGGCGAACAGATCGTCCTCGAGCGGCTCGCCGTCCTCGCGCGGCGGGTACTGCCGCTGGAACGCCTCGGGGCCGAGGACCGGCTCGAGCATCTCCTCCGGCATCCAGGCGATCATCTCCATCGACTGCGTGAGGTGCGCGCGCAGCGCGTCGGCTTTCCGGTGCGCCCAGCGCGCGCAGTCGACGATGCACGCCACCGATTCGTCGGGGGCGGCCTGCGGCGCGAGCGGATCGTCGGGCTTGAAGAAGGACGGGAGACCGCGGCTCTCGAGTTCCGCGGCCAGTGTCTTCAGCCAGCTCTCGGGCAGCGCCGCGTAATAGAAGCGTTGCAGGAATCCCTCCTGACGCACCTTCTCGAACGCCTCGGTCGTCATCTTCGATACGGCGATGTGATCCGGATGACGCGTGACCCCCTGGGGCTCCATCGTCACGAGGACCGACGGTTTCAGTTCGCGCATCGTCGCCGCGATCGTCTCAACGCCGGCCTCGTTCGCTTTCGTTCCCCCGTCCGGCGTCCCGACGATGCGCACGTCCGTCACGCCGACCGCGGCGCACGCCGCGCGCAGCTCCGCCTCGCGGACCTCGCCGAGATTCTCGCGGGTGGCGCCCGATCCCTCGGCGATCATGCCTGCCTCGCCGCGCGTGAAGCAGAGGATCGCCGCCGGTATGCCCTCGTCCGTGTAGCGTGCCATGCACCCCGCGAGCGAGTACGCCTCATCGTCGGGGTGGGCGAAGACGCCCAGCAGTCCGCCCGAACCCTTGGCGGTCATGTGTTCTGCTTGTACCACTCGACGGTCTCGGGGAACCCGTCTTCGATGGAACGGAAGCTGTAGCCGAGCTCGCGGCGCGCTTTGTCCGAGGAGTACTCGAGCGATCCCGACAGGCTCTCGAGCCCGTCGCGGAGGATGCCCGGCGGCTGCTTCAGGATCTTGCCGACGACCGGCGCGAGCGGCAGCGAGGCGCGCATCAGGCGCTTCCCCACGTTGATGCGCGGCACCCGGATGCCCGTCAGCGCCGACGCACGACGCAGCAGCTCCCGGATCGTCGCGTTGTCGCCGCCCAAGATGTAGTCCTCCCCGGGCCGTCCCTTGTCGTGCGCGTCGATCACGCCGTCGGCGACGTCCTCGACGCGCACCCACGACACACCGGACTCCATGAAGGGCGCCGCGAGCAACCAGCCCTTCGCGTAGAAGCGGATCAGCGTGCCGAGGATGCTCGTGTCGCCGGGCCCGTACACGCCGCCGGGCATCACCGTCACGACCGGCACGTCCTCTTGTGCGAATTCGTGGACGCGCTGGTGCGCCAGGAACTTCGTCTCCTCGTACACGGACCCATAGTTGC
>JBIOTQ010000065.1:0-25609 GCA_044866075.1 Actinomycetota bacterium
CCGCGGGCCGCTTGCAGCCGCTGTCAGGCGCGTGCCGGGGACTGCCCCGCCGAGATATCGCGATGGGCCTGGTTCGAGTGTTCGACGACGGCGTAGAAGGCGTTGCAGTCGTTGTCTTGGAACACCATCCCGTCGACGTTCACCTTCTGACCGGTGTTGCGCGCCGCTTGGGCGTCGGTGAACACGAAGCCGGTCGGCAAGGTGACGTGAACCTCCTGCTCGATCGTCGCGTCCACGGGGCTCACGTGCGGCGTCATCGCCGCCGAGACCTTATCTCCGACCTTCACGCTCGACTTCGTCCCGTTGATCGTCAGCTCGATCGGCTCGACGAAGGGACCGAGCATCGTGGTGAACGTTGCGGCGAAGATCTCCCACGGAAGGCCGCCGTACTGATTGGTTGCCATCGCGCCCAGTGCTTCGTTCTGCTCGGTCGAGTTCTTCGGATCGAAGAAGACAGCGATCGTGCCGTTGCCGTCGTGGATCGCTTTCGGCCACGACGCCGCCCCTACGAACGTCGCCCCGGCCAGGTCGACGGCACCGCAGGAACCCTCGTTGATCCGGTACGCGACGACGGCCCGGCAGTTCCCGTGCGTGGGAAACCCGCTGAAGTTGCACGGGCATCCGTACGCGCAGTTACAGAACTCCAGGTAGTCGGCTTTGTACCGCCACGCTGTGTCCGCCATCCTCCTCCTCCTCCTGTCTCCGGCCCATCTACATGGCGCCCGTGTGGTCGCCCATCTTGTCCACGACCTCGCCCGCCGCGCCGGAGATGTTAGGGAGGATCCCCGGCGAGATGATCACCGCGATGCCGAGCGCGACCAGCGCCGAACCGATCAGCTTCGTCAGTCCGACGCCGTGCGTCCAGTTCTTCTCCGCGAGGAAGATCAACGCGATACCGGCCATCCATACGAGGTTCATGAGTCCGACGACGAGGAGAACGGCCATCAGCGCCCAGCAACACCCGAGGCAGTACGCGCCGTGCGAGACCCCGGCTTTGAAGGCGCTGCGCGAACCGCCGCCCCAATCGTGCGTCATGAGGAACGACATCGGGCTGCGGCAGGCCTTCAGACACGACGCCTTCCAGCGCGTGAACTGATACGCGCCGGCGACGACGAGGATCGCGCCGGCAACGGTCGGCAGCCAGCGCGAGTCGGCGGCGTCGGCGGCGAGGTTGCGGAAGCCGAGGAACCCGGCGAGCGGGATGACGCCGATGAGCGACCAGACGACGAGGTACCCGACGATGAAGGCCGCGGTCGGCGCGTTCCCCTCGCCGCGCTTCTGCACCACCATGCGGTGCGCCAGCACGATCGGCGCGACGGTCGGGAACATCATCGCGACCATCATCGCGACCCACATCCCCATGAAGATCGGAATCGTCATGTCGTTCGGCGCGCGCGCGCCGACCTGCCCGAGGCCCGACACCATGTCGGACATCGAGTTCGCTTGCCGGACCGTCGACCACCACGCGAAGCCGGCCAAGCCGACGAGCACGCCGACGACGGTTAGCGTGACGTTGCGTGACAGGAGCGACATCGCCGAGCGCGGCGTGTCGGGGCGTCCTTGGAGTGCTTCAGCGTCGCTGGTCACGTTGCTCTCCTCCTCGTGGCGCTCAGGAAACCGGTGCTGGAAACGCAGAAGGGAACGAGGTAGTTCGCGCCGACGCGGATCCACGTCGCGTAGTTGGCGCGGCCGTCGAGGATCACCCCCAGCTGGTTGATCAACGAAAGGATCGTGCCGACGACGAGCGCGATCTTTATCGTCTTGCGCAACGTCGAACGCCGGAACCACAGACGCACGGCCTCGCCCGGCGTGCTCCACGTCGCCGGCGCGGCCGGGGTAGAGATGTCGGATGCGATGTCCTTGACCACAGCGATCCCCCCGTAACCGCGTCAGGTTCGCCCGGCGGCGGGGTCCGCGTCAAGGAGTGGCGCTAGTCGGGTGGAGCGACCGAGTCGAACCAACGGTGTTTGGCCCGGTCGCGGGTCGTGTCGACGTGGACGTGCTTCGTCTCGGTGTACTCCAGCAAGCCTTGGATACCGTGTTCGCGTCCGATGCCCGACTGCTTGTAGCCGCCGAACGGGTACTGCGGGTTGATCAGGTGATAGTCGTTGACCCAGACGGTTCCGGTGCGGATCCGGTCGGCGATCGCCATGCCGCGCGCGGTGTCGGACGAGAAGACGCCGCCGGCGAGCCCGTAGATGGAGTCGTTCGCGATCGCAACGGCCTCGTCGTCGGTATCGAACGGGATGACGACCAGGACGGGGCCGAAGATCTCTTCCTGCGCGATCCGCATGCCGTTGTCGACGCCGGTGAAGATCGTCGGGGCGAAGAAGAGGCCGTTCTCGTGGCCCGGCACGCCGACGCGCTCGCCGCCGGTGACGAGCTTCGCGCCCTCGTCCTGGCCGATCTTCACGTAGCGTTCGACCGTCTCGAGCTGCGTGCGGGAGACGATCGGGCCCATCATCGTCGCCTTGTCGAGCGGCGGGCCGACGCGGATGCGCTCGGCTTTGGCGACCATGCGATCGACGACCTCGTCGTGCAGCGAGCGATGCACGAGCAAGCGCGAGCCCGCGTTACAGACCTGACCGGCGTTGTAGTAGATCCCCCACAGCGCGCCGTCGACGGCGAGGGCTAGGTCGGCGTCGTCGCAGATGATGTTCGCGCTCTTGCCGCCGAGCTCGAGAGTGACCTTCTTGATGTTCGACGACGCGAGCTGCAGGATCCGCCGCCCGGTCGCCGTCGAACCGGTGAACGCGATCTTGTCGACGTCCATGCTCGCGACCAGCGTCTCGCCGGCGCCGGGCCCGAAGCCGGGGATGACGTTGAAGACGCCGTCCGGGAGCCCGGCCTCCTTGGTGATCTCCGCGAGCGCCAGCGCGGTCAGCGGCGTGTTCTCGGACGGCTTGAGCACGACCGTATTGCCCATCGCGAGCGCCGGCGCCGTCTTCCACGCCGCCATCAGCACGGGGAAGTTCCACGGGATGATGCCGGCGCACACGCCGAGTGGCTCGCGCCGAACGTAGTTGAGCGACGGTCCAGGTGCGACGGTCAGCGGGAGCGTCTCGACCGTCGGCAGCGTCTCGGCGAGGTCGGCGATCGTGCGGAAGTAGTGCGCCGCTCCGGAGACATCGCCGCGCGTCTTGCGGATGGTGCCGCCCTGATCGCGGGTCTCGAGCTCGGCGAGCTCGGCCGATCGCTCCTTGATGCCCGTGGCGATCGCGCGCAGGAAGCCGGCGCGGTTCGCGGCCGGCAGTTCTCCCCAGCCGCCGTCGAAAGCTGCGCGTGCCGCGGCGATCGCGCGTTCGGCGTCCTCTTTGCCGGCTTGCGCGACGGTGGCGATCGTCTCGCCCGTCGCGGGGTCGATCGCGTCGAACTCCTTGCCGTCCTGCGCGGGGACGAACTCGCCGCCGATGTACAGGTTGCGGTCGGCCATGGTCTCTAGACCTCCGGGAGTTTCGGCTTGAAGCCTTCGAACGGATTGCGGCAGCTCGTGCAATAGCGGATCGTACGGCATGGCGTCGGTCCGAACTCCGATTCCACCGTCGTGGCGGGCGAGCCGCAGTGCGGGCACTTCACGGCGATCTGCAAGAGGGTCCTGCCCGGCGGCGCGATGCCGAACGCGCGCAGTGCCTCTCGTCCCTCCGGCGTGATGCGGTCGGTCGTCCACGGCGGATCGAACGTATAGGTGACCTCGATGTCGCGGCCGGGCGCGGCGTCGCGGACCGCGCGCTCGGCGTCGCCGAGGATCATCTCCAGCGCCGGACAGCCGACGAACGTCGGCAGCAGGGTGACTTCGACGCATCGGTCGGTCACCGCGACATGCTCGACCAGACCCAGATCCGTGATGGAGCAGACCGGGATCTCGGGATCTTTCACGCGCGACAACGCGTCGCGCACGGCGGTCTCGACCGCGTTCACCACCGTGCCCCCGGGTGCCCCCGGTACAGACCGGTCATCTCTTCCCACAACGGTCCGAAGTCTTCCGAGTGCTGCCCGACCCTGCCTCCCGTGCCTTCGAATCCTCCGGTGTGGATCCAATGTCCGTCGCGGCGCTGTACGCCCGGGACCCGAAGAGGTCTTGTGGCGGCGTCGGTGACCTCGGACGCTCCTGACGAGGTTGGAAGCACGTCGCCCACGGGCTCGTCGGCGCCGGCTTCCAGGACGTGGTCGAGACCGACCGCTTCGAGATCGGCGCCGATCCATCCGAGCCACGAGCGGAGCATGTCCCCATTCGGACGCGGCAACGTACCGTCGGCGACGAGCGCGTCCTCGTCCGGCAGCGGTTCGAAGAGCGCGAGCGCTTCCGGCAGGGCATCGGCGAGCGCGCCGGAGAAGCGCTGTCGCGCCTCCACCGGCCCAGTCGCAAGGCGCTCGAACCAGGCGCGTGCGTGCTCGAGGTGGTAGCGCTCCTCGAGGCGCAGCACGCGCACGATCTCGGCGAGCTCCTTGAACGTGGTTTCTTCCAGCGCCTCGAGACGCACGTCGTCGGCCGTGTCGTAGAGGTAGTGCCGCGCGGCCGTGTACGCGTAGTCGCGGTTGGGGCGCTCGCAGATCACGGCGTGCCGATAGTCGTCGCGCGTGCGCCCGAGCGCGAGCGCGTCGGCGTCGCGCCCGTCGATCGTCGACGCGATCTCGTACAGGGCCCGCGCGTGGCCGATCTCGTCCTGCGCGATGGACGACATCGCCAGGTCCTCTTCGACGTAGGGAACCCAGCCGGTCCACTCGGACAGGCGGTGCCCCATGACGAGCTCGTCGTCGGCGAGCGCGAGGAGCAGCGAGAGGCGGGGGTCGCTCATCCTTTGCTCGCATCCTTCGCGCCGGGACGCGCGCCGTCGATTGCGAGCCCGCGCTCCGCGAGGTCTTTCGTGACCCGCTTCAGCTTCGCTCCGACCCCGACGTAGCCGTCGGGCCGCCGGTACGATTTGTCGGTGACGCCGCCGAGCGTCTCAGGATGCGTGACGCGATGCAGGTCGCCGCGGCGTCCGACCCAGCAGTCGACGCCCTCGCCGTGACGGAAGAACGTCTCGCGCGCGAGCACGAGCGCCATCTCCAGGTCGGGGGCCGAGACCGAGCCGACGTGCGTGAGAGGGTCGTCCTCGGTGCGCCGGGAGAAAACCTCCCAGACGTCCATCGCTGTTAGGCCACCGCCCGCGGGATGCCGGCGAAGACGTCGCGCAGCCAGCCGTGCGAATCCCACATCGCGCGCCTCCAGGCGAGGCGCGTCTGCGTCATCGGGCCGTTGCCCTTGACGACCTGCCAGAACTCGTGCCAGCCGGGGTCGCCCCAGACCCACTCGCCACGTGCGGGGTCGAAACGAAGTTCCGGATCGGGAACCGAGATACCGAGGTCCCACAGCTTCGGCACATACGTGGAGAAGAACTCCTGGCGTAGATCTTCGTTCGACCGCGTCTTGATCCCCCAGTAGAGGAGCACGTCCTTATCGGGGTTCGACGGCGGTCCGAAGAAGTGCAT
Source organism: Actinomycetota bacterium (assembly GCA_044866075.1). Lineage (GTDB taxonomy): Bacteria > Actinomycetota > AC-67 > AC-67 > AC-67 > JBASRP01. The sequence goes on from JBIOTQ010000065.1 coordinate 5,473, forward strand.
GATCGGCCGCCACCACCTGTTGACCGCGTCCTGGAACATCTCGCGCTGCGCGTCGGTGCCGCTGCATAGCTCGAGCGTGATGTCCTCGCCGTGGCGGAGATGCATCGACTCCTCGGCACAGATGCGTCGCATCGCGCGCACGTACGGCGCGTACGAGCACTGCAACAGCGCGTGCTGCGTCACGAGCGCGGCGCCGTCGATCAGCCAGCCGATCAACGCGATGTCGCCCCAGCTTTTGGTCGGGTAGTGGAAGACGTTGTGGAACTTCGTGCGCCCGTTCACGAGGTCGGAGAACATCGATTCGCGGCTCTTCCCGAGGTCCTCGGCGATCCGGTAGAGGATCTGCGCGTGTCCGACCTCGTCCTGGACCTTGGCGGTGAGGGAGAGCTTGCGGCGGAGGGTCGGCGCGCGCGGGATCCACTCGCGTTCGGGGAGCGCGCCCATGATCTCGGAGTTGGCGTGCATCTCGATGAACTTGAGAGCCGCCTGCCGGTACTGGTCGGGCATCCAGTGGGCCGCCTCGACCTTCTCGCCGGCGTCGATGCGGGCCTTGAACTCGGCCGTCCGCTCCTCGTAGGTCACACGGCCCTCCTGTCGTTGCGGCGGCGCCTCGTGAGCGCCGATGTCCATGGTAGCGCGGTCGAACCGGCCCTAACCGGGCAGCGCGTAGAACTCGAGCTGGATGTTGTCCGGGTCGCGGAAGACGAGGACCGTTCCGTACGGCGCGTCGGTGATGGGGGAGTGCGCGATGCCGAGCTCGTCGAGGCGCGCCGCCCACGCGTCGAGGTCCTTCCGTTCGGGAACGCCGAAGGACACGTGGTCGAGGCCGATCCGCGTTTCGTCGAAGTAGTCGCCGCCGGACGTCTTGTCGTGCGTGTGAAGGCCGATCGCGAGCGGCGGCACGAAAAGCACGATGAAGCGGTGCCCCTCTTGATCTTCCTGCCACAGCACCTGGCCGCCGAACAGCGCCTCGTACCAAGCTTTGCTCGCGTCGAGGTCGGTGACCGTCAGCGCGATGTGGTTGACGCCGTCGATGTCGGGCATCGCTAGCGTCCCTCGAACTTCGGCGCGCGCTTCTCGAGGAAGGCGTTCACGCCCTCCATGTGATCGGCGGTGAGCGCCATCTGCGCTTGCAGGTCGGCCTCGAAGTCCATCGTCGCCTCGAGGCCGCTCTGGGACCCGAAGTACAGCGCCCGCTTCGACAGGCCGAACGCTCGCGTCGGGCCTTGCGAGAGCATCTGCGCGAACGCCCGCGATTCCTCCATCAGCGTGTCGTGCGGGACCACCTTCGTCACCAGTCCGTACTGCAACGCCGTGTTGGCGTCGATGATGTCGCCGAGCAACGCCAGCTCCATCGCTTTCGCGAACCCAACCAGGCGCGGGAGGAAGTAGGAGGCGCCCGAGTCCTGCACGAGGCCGACCTTGATGAAGGCCTGGAAGAAGCGCGCCTTATCGCTCGCGATCCGGAAATCGCACGCGAGCGCCATCGAGCATCCGGCTCCCGCCGCCACGCCGTTCACGGCGGCGACGACCGGCTTCTCCATGTGCACGATCGGCAGGATGATGTGATGGTAGCCATCCCGCAGCATCTCGCCGAGCGCGGCCGGCTCGCCGCGCCGGTAGGAATCCTCGAGCTGCGTGAGGTCCGCGCCCGACGAGAAGCCGCGGCCGTTGCCGGTGATCAGCAGGCAGCGGACGTTGAGATCGCCGCTCGCCTCGGCGAGGGCTTTGTGGAGCTCCGTCGTGATCTGCGCGTTCAGCGCGTTCAGCGCGTCCGGGCGGTTGAGGGTCAGCGTCGCGACGCCGCCGTCGACCTCGTAGGTGATCGCCTCGTAGCCCATCGCGAGCTACTCCAGCTCTTCGAGGACGACGACGTCGAACGGCGGCGCGAAGCTCTGTGCGTGCTTCGCCGCCTCGGCCGCGGCCTCGGATTTCATGTCGGCCTTCCAGGCGTCCTTGTCCGCCCACGTCCCGCTGAACACGTACGCGTACGGGAAGTCGCCCTGGATCGTGCGCTTCACCTTGTACGCGGACACTTTCTGTATGTTCGCGTAGTCGCGCACCATCGGGATGTGTTCTTCGATGTACTTCTTCTCGAACGCGGGCGGGTCGTCCGGCGGGCGGTAGAAGACCGTCATCTTGATCATGGCCGACTCCCTTCGGCTCGTGGCCGTCGCGTGCATCCTCCCAGCCGGAGACCGTTGCTGTCATCTCGGACACGTGAGCGTGTAGGCTTCACGCGGAAACAGGGGAGCTCGGACGTACCGGGCTGAGAGGCCGCCTGACGCGGGCGGCGACCCGAGGAACCTGATCCCGGTAATGCGGGCGGAGGGAGCGACATGACGCAGACCATCTCCGGTGCGCTCGAGCGCGCCGACACCCTTCCCGATTGGGGCATCGAGCCCGTCCCGCCCGACCGCCGACCGCTCAACGGTCTCGACGTCGGCGTTCTGTGGGGGAACCTCGGTATCACGCTGACGCTTCCCGTCGTCGGCGCGTTCCTCGTTCCGGCTCTGTCGTTCAGGCAGGCGCTGCTCGCGATCGTCGTCGGCGCTTTGATCGGAAACCTGATGCTCGCCGCCGCCGGCCGCGTCGGCGCCGACACGGGCGCCCCAACGATGGTGACGTACCGCGGACCGCTGGGGCTGCGCGGATCGTACCTCCCGACGATCTTCAACGTGATTCAGAACATCGGCTGGGGCGCGTTCGAGCTCTACATCATCTCGGTGGTGATGGCCGGGCTCCTCGACCGGTACACGAACCGCGGCTTGCGGCTCATGTGGGTGATGGTTTTCGGAGCCGTGTGCATCCTTATGGCGGTCGGCGGTCCGATCGCCGTGATCCGGCGGTACATCCGCCGCTACGCGGTCTGGGCCGTACTCGCCTCGAGCGCCTACCTCACGATCTATATGTTGACGCAGTACGACCTGGGAGCCTTCTGGTCTACGCCGGGGAAGGGCGGACCCCTGAACTTCTGGGGCGGCGTCGATCTCGTCATCTCCCTTCCAGTTTCCTGGGTGCCGCTCGTTGCCGACTACACGCGGTTCGCGCGGACGGGGCGCAGCGCCTTCTGGGGAACCGGCATCGGCTACTTCTTGGCGCACGTGTGGTTCTTCGTGATCGGCGTCCTGCTCGCGCTGGGCGGCCCCGGCGCCGATCCGGGGAAGCCGCCCGCTTTCATCGCGGCTCTGCTCGCCATCCCCGTCGGCTGGCTGGCTATGCTGATCCTCGCGATGGACGAGACAGACGAAGCGTTCGCGAACATCTACTCCGCGTCGGTGTCGGTCCAGAACGCGCTGCCACGACTCTCGCAGCGGGCTCTCTCGATCGTGATCGGCGCTACGTGCGCAGGTCTTGCCCTCGTGGTGAACATCGTCGACTACGAGAATTTCCTGCTGCTTCTCGGCGCACTGTTCGTGCCCCTGTTCGGGGTGCTGTTCGCCGACTACTTCATCCTGCGGCGGGGACGCTACGGCGAGGAAGAGATGTACGGGGCCGGCATGAGAAGCGCGCGCTTCGCTCCCATCCTCGCGTGGGTCGTCGGCTTCCTCGCCTACAACTGGATCAACCCCGGCTATGTCTCGTGGTGGGTGAGCGCGATGAAACGCCTCCTGACAGACTGGCTCAGGCTGCCGGCGCATCCTTCATGGGCAGGAGCTTCCCTGACGTCCTTCGTCGTTGCGATGGTCCTGACGCTCGCCCTGGTTCCTTTAACCGAGCGCCGGCGACTCATCTCGACGGCAACGTAAACCTGCAGTCGGCTCGCCTATACTGGCCAACCGCCCACGAGGTGTGAATCAGGAGGCTCGATGCCGTCGTTCCGAACCGTTCGTGCCAAGGCCACAGCGATCGCCGCCGACGTGATCGCCGTACCCGTGCACAAGGGCGGGATCCTCGGGCCCGGCGCCCTCGAGCTAGAGAAAGCTCTCGGCGTCAAGTTCAAGGAATCGCTCGACGCGGCCCGCGCGAAAGGCGAACCCGGCGAGGCGGTGATGGTCCCGACGTTCGGGAAGGCGAAAGCGAAGCAGATCCTGCTGGTCGGCGTGGGCGACAAGAACGCCGATCCGTCGGCCGCGCGCAAGGCCGGCGCCGTGGTGGCGCGGAGAACCGGCGCAGCCGGCGTCGTCGCGACGACCATCCCACAGGCGATCAAGGGCGGCGCCGCACAAGCGGCGGGCGCCTTCGTCGAGGGCTACCTGCTCGGCGGCTACCGCTTCGATCGGTACAAGGCGAACGGGCAGCGCGCGAAGACCAAAGAGGTGCGCCTGGCGCTCGCGAGACCGAGCGACGAGAAGAGCGTGAAAAGCGCGATCCAGCGCGCGATGGTCCTCGCCGAAGGCACGGCCCTCGCGCGCGACGTCACGAACACGCCGGCCGGCGACTTCACGCCCGAATCGTTCGCCGCCGAAGCGCGCAAGATCGCGCGCAACCTGCCGCTGACCGTACGTGTCCTCGGCGAGAAGGAGCTTCGCGCCGGCAAGTACGGCGGGATCCTCGGGGTCGGACAGGGAAGCGACAAGCCGCCGCGCCTCGTCGAGATCCGTTACAAGCCGGCCGGCGCGAAGAAGGCCGTGGCGCTCGTCGGGAAAGGCATCACGTTCGACTCCGGAGGGATCAACCTGAAACACGACGGTCTCGACTGGATGAAGATGGACATGGGCGGTGGCGGCGCGGTGCTCGGCGCGATGCTCGCGATCGCCAAGCTGAAGCCGAAGGTTGCGGTAACGGGGCTCATCTGCACGGCCGAGAACATGCCGGGCGGCACGGCGCTGCACCCCGGCGACGTGATCACCATGAAGGGTGGCCAGACGGTCGAGATCGGCAACACCGACGCCGAAGGCCGGCTCGTGATGGCCGACGGCATCGCACACGCGCGTGCGAACAAGGCCGACGTCATCGTCGACATCGCGACGCTGACCGGGGCGATGATGGTTGCCCTCGGCGACAAGATGTTTGGTGTGATGGGCAACGATCAGACTGAAGTCGACCGCATGCTCCGCGCCGCCGACGAGGCGGGCGAGAAGGCGTGGCAGCTCCCGCTCGTTCCCGAGTACCGGAAGAAGATCGACTCGGATATCGCCGACATGAAGAACGTCGGCGACCGCTACGGCGGGGCGATCACCGCTGGGCTTTTCTTGAAAGAGTTCGCCGGCGACACGCCCTGGGTGCACGTGGACATCGCGGGCCCGGCGCGCAGCACCGTCGACGAGTTCGAGGTGACGAAGGGCGCGACGGGCTCGGGCGTGCGGACGCTCGTGCGCTGGGTCGAGTCTCTCTAGCGTCGCGCAACGGTCGATCGAGGCCGAAGAGGGCGTCCCGCGCAGAGGTGTGTGACGCATCAGACACTTCTGCGAGAGGCGGCGGGAACCTCCGCGAACGCGCAGAGCGCTGGAGTTACGACGTTGCGATCAAGACGTCGCCGTTCTCGACCCGGACCAGGAATGTCTGCAGGCCCACGTCGGGATCGAGGATGTTCCGGCCCGTCGTGACGTCGTATTGGAAACCGTGCCACGGGCAGGTCACGACGACGCCCTCGAGGTCGCCCTCGCCGACCGGCCCACCGCGGTGCAGGCACGTATTGTCGATCGCGTAGAACGAGCCGTCGACGTTGAACAGCGCGATCGCGCGACCGTCGGCATGCACGACTGTGCCAGAGCCTGGAGGGACGTCGGTTACGGCGGCGACCCGCACGAAGCGCGGGTCAGAGGCGTCCAAGGAACCTCTCCCGGTCGACGATGACGCGGCGGTGACGCGCCCGCGCGACGACGCGGTCGCCGTCCCGTACCTCGCAGGCGAACTCGAGAACCTTCCCGTCGGCGCTCGTCAGCTCTACCGACGCGATCACCTCGGCCCCGACCTTCGACGGCGCGAGGTGCTCGAGCTCGACCCAGGAGCCCACGCTCGTATGGCCCTTGTCGAGGGCGCCGGCCACCGCAGCGCACGCCGCTTGCTCGATCAGCGAGACGACGGCCGGCGTCCCGAGAACGGGCACGTCACCAGAGCCGAGCGCTTCGGCGGTCTCTGCTCCGGTCACGGTGCGCCGGGCCTCGCCGCGCGCGCCGACGGTTGGTTGCATCGCACTATGATGGCCGCCGCGCGAACGTGACGCGAACCCCATGACCGGACCCGCAGGTGTGATGGCGCTCGTCCTCGCCGAGACGGCGGTGGGCGGGCTCTTCGTTCTCTGGGTGACGCCGACTTGGGGCGTGCTTCGGAGCGGCTTCTTCAAGCTCACGGGCTCGATCATCGCCGCGTGCGCTGTGCTGGCCTGGCTCGCGGCGCGCGCGCCGCTCGACAACGGTGCGGGAGGGGGCGCGCGGGCGGGATCGTTCTGGCTCCTCGCCGCGCTCGCCGGCGCCGCGGTGCTGTGGCAGGTCTTGCAGTGGACCGGCGCCGCAAACGCGGGTCGCGCGGTCGGGATCGCAGCGGTTCCGGTCGGCGTGGCCGCCTTCGTTGCGCTGGCGTCGCTGCCGGCCGCCGAGCACGGCACCGCGATCGGCATCGTGCAACTGCTCGCCGGCGCGCTCTTCCTCGGTGCGGTCGTCGACGGTCTTCTGCTCGGCCACTGGTACCTCGTCGACAAGCGCGCGTCGCGCGAACCGCTGCGCCGCATGGGCGTCCTGTTGCTCGCGGGGAGCGTGCTCGCCATCGGCGCGACGATCGCGGGCGGGGGCGGGGGAGGGAAGGCGAACCCGGAGTTCTCTCCGCTGCTCGGCGCCGGCACGCTGACGGTCGCTCTCGCGGTCGGACTCGCCGCGCTGTGTGTGATGATCGCGTTCTTCATCCGCGCGCTCGTCAAAGAAGATTCGATCCAGGCGGCGACGGGCTTCTTCTATCTCGCCGTGATCATGGCGCTCGCGGCGGAGTTCGCCGCGAAGGTCCGCTTCTACTGAGCGGTTTTCTTGTCCTCGCGTTTCCGCCGGCGCGGCCGCATCGGTGGCAACAATCCGCGGCGCTGCAGAAGGCGGTCGATGATCGCGCCGAGCACCGCGCAGATAAGGAACAACCAGATCAGGCGCACGCTGGCGGAGAAGAAGATGAAGTCGATCTTCACCTCGTCGGCGTTCTGCGCGATGAAGACCCCAAATAGGATCGCGAGGACCCCGCCGATGATCCAGCGGATCTCGCCGGCGGTCAGGCGACGAGTCTCGTACTGAGGGCGGTCCGATCCGTCCCGCTGTTCCATCTGATTGATTCTCGCACGTCTCAGCGAGGTCTCAGGTCATCTGCCTAGACTCGGGGCATGCCTGAGATATGGGAACCACTCAACGCGGACGCGACCGAAACCCAGCAGATCGACCGACCGGTCGCCGAGAAGTACGGCTGGCCGCCGCGGCACGAGGCCGGGCCCGAGCAGCCCTCGGAGCCCGCGCCCGGCATGTGGGACCGGCCGCCGCCCCCGCCGCCGACCGCCGCTCCCCCCCGGCGGCGGGGGCGTAGTCCCTTCCTCGCCGCTCTGCTCGCCGCGTTGCTCGGCGCCGGCGTCGGAACCGGCGTCACCTTCGTCGCGCTCGACGACAACGGGACGACCGGAACGGGGTCGACCAAAGCGCCGGTCATCAACTCGTCCGGTCAGTCGCTCGAAGCGGTGTCGGCCGTCGCCAAGGCCGTCCTGCCGAGCATCGTCCGCATCGACGTGAGCGAAGGCGGGTTCGGCGGTGAAGGGACCGGCTCCGGCGTCATCTATCGCGAGGACGGCTACATCATCACGAACAACCACGTCGTGGAAGGCGCGACCGACATCCAGGTGACGCTGGCGAGCGGCGAGGAGCTCGCCGCGCGTCTTGTGGGCACGGCGTCGAGCGCCGGCGTCGACATCGCGGTGCTGAAGGTCGACCGGACCGGCCTCCCGGCCGCGCGGTTCGGCTCGGTGGCGGACCTCGAGGTCGGCGATCTCGCCGTCGCTCTCGGCAGCCCGTTCGGCTTGCAGGGCACGGTCACCGCAGGTGTTATCAGCGCGCTCCATCGCAACATCACGATCGGCGTCGGCGCGCGGTTCTCTGACGGGATCCAGACCGACGCGCCGATCAATCCGGGGAACTCGGGCGGCGCGCTCGCGAACGCGGACGGCAAGGTCGTCGGCATCAACACCGCGATCCTTGGCGGGTCCGGAGGCAACATCGGCGTCGGGTTCGCGATCCCGATCGACATCGCCAAGAAGGTGGCCGACCAGATCATCTCGACCGGCCGGGCCTCGCTTGCCTTCATCGGGATAAGCGGGCAGAACCTCCCCGACGACAGGGGCGCCTTGGTGCAAGAAGCCGTTTCGGGCGGGCCGGCGGCCCGCGCCGGCATCCGGCAGGGCGATATCATCGTTGAGCTGGGTGGCCGGCAGATCCACTCGATGGACGAGCTGATCGCCGCGCTGATCCAGCGGCAGGTCGGGGAGACCGTCACCGTCGTCTACGTTCGCAACGGAGACAGGCACTCGGTGCGGGTTCGTCTGGCCGCCAGGCCGCAAAGCTCGTAGCCACCCTTCCGGGCGGCGCGGGCCGCGCCGGAGGGAGGAGACGAAGTGCTGAACGTCGGTTGGGGCGAGATGGCGTTGTTGATGCTCGTCGCCATGATCGTGTTCGGGCCCAACCGACTCCCCGAGATCGCGCGCAGCGTCGGCAAGTTCATCCGCCAATTCCAGCGCGAGACGTCGCGAGCGATGGCCGATCTGAAGGAGGGCCTCGAACCGATCAACGTGGGGATCTTCGACCAGCCCGACACCGGAACGGCGACCGACCCGGTCGGCGCGGGAGCCGTGGAGCCCGTCGCGGACACTCCGGCGGCGCGGCCGGTCGCGACGACGCGGCGCAAGACGTCGACGCCGCCGAAGCGCCGGACGACGACGACGCGAGCGCAGACCGCTCCAACGAAGAGAACGACCGCGAAACGACCCGCCGCAAAACGCCCGGCCCCACGCGCGGTTGCCGCGCGCAAGCCTCGACGCCGGGCGTGATCGGGGCTTGAGCAAACGGAAGTCCCGGGTCCGGCGCCCCGGCCTGATCCGACCCCTGACGCGCCTCGCGGCTGCGGCCGCGCTCGGTGTCGCCGCGCAGGACCGTATCCGCGACGCGGACGAGCGCGCCCGCTCGTTGATCGCCGGCAGGCGCAGCGAGATGCTCGACCGGAGCTTGCCGGCGCTCACCGACCTCGGCTCGATGTACGCGGCTCTCGGGGCCGCGACCACGCTGGCTCTGGCCGGCCGCCGGCGCTTGGCGCGCGACGTTCTGGGGTCGGCGGCGCTCGCATGGGGGATCGCACAGGGAGCCAAGAAGGTGTTCCACCGACCGCGTCCCTACGACGCGGGAGACGTGGAGCTACTCGTGAGGAGGCCGGCCGGCGATTCCTACCCGAGCGGCCATCCCGCCGTGGCCGCCGCGATCGCCGGTGTCGTCGCCCCCGAGGTGCGTCCGTTCGTGCGCGCGCCGCTGGGACGCTTGCCGCGATTCGTGGGATTCAGCCGCGTGTACGTCGGCGCCCACTACCCGAGCGACGTCGCCGGGGGACTGATGATCGGCAAGGCCGTGGCGGAGCTGTGGCGGCGCGTCTTCGGGGCGCGCCGATCGCGCGCGTTACCTGGATAGCATCCGCCCGACGGCGCCCATCAGCTCGCTCGCCTGCTCTTCGGGATCGCTCGGGCCGCCGTGGCCTCCAACGAGGCAGTGCCGAACGTGCTGGTCGACGAGTCCGAGAGCGACCTTGTCGAGCGCTGCGCGGGCCGCGTTGATCTGCGTTACGACGTCGATGCAGTACCGGTCCTCCTCGACCATCTTCGCGACCCCGCGCACCTGCCCCTCGATCCGGCCGAGCCTGTTCAGGAGCTGGTCCCGCGTCGCGGAGTAGCCCCGTACCGTTTGCTCTCCCATCGCGCTCTCCTCGATTGGACTTCTGTACCCCCAGGGGGTATCTTACTGTTGAAAGAGTATATACCCCCTTAGGGTATTGGTCCAGGAGGGGAAGGCGGAACGGTGGCCGGTTCAGAGATCCTCGTCACGGCGGGCGGCGTTGCCGTCCTCGGCTTCCTCGCGTGGTTCTTCTTCGGACCACGTTCGGGAGGGGTCCGTGCGGCCGTCGGTGACGGCGTCCAGCAGATCGAGGTCACTGTGAAGGGCGGATACTCGCCGAACCGGATCACGGTCAGAGCGGGCATCCCCTTGCGCATCGTGTTCGATCGCCGCGAGGCGGGGGAGTGCACATCCGAAGTCGTTTTCCCGGACTTCCGCCTGAGACGATCCCTGCCCGCCTACAAGCGCACCGAGGTCCAGCTGATGCCCGAGCGCACGGGCGAATACCCCTTCGCCTGCGGAATGAACATGGTGCACGGGACGCTCGTCGTTGACCCTCACCAGGCCGGGGGGAACGGCAACGGCCGTCCCGCGGGGCACGTCCCGGTCGCGACGCACGCGCACGTTCCTGCGAAGGAACAGCCGGAGACCTCTGGTCGAACTCGTCCGGGCGCACCGGGTGAGGACGACGAGGCGGAGTCCCGTCGCATGGAGATACGCGACCTCTTCCGCCGTGTGATCGCGGGCGCCGTCTTCACCGCACCCGTCCTCTTCGCGACGATGGCGGCGGACCTCTTCAAGGTGGACTGGATCCCCGAGTTCCTCATGAACCGATGGCTTCACCTCTCTTTGATCGCGCCCGTCATGGCCTACACCGGATGGCCGATCCACGTGGTCGGGTGGAACACCCTCCGGCATCGCGGCGCGGAGATGAACGCCCTGATCACGCTCGGAACGACGGCCGCATTCGGGTACAGCCTCGCCGTCACGGTCGCGCCCGGGATCTTCCCTCGCGACGCGCGCGACGTTTACTTCGAGGTCGTCGGCGTCATCCTCACGCTGATCGTCCTCGGCCGCCTGTTCGAGGCGAAGGCGCGCGCGGGAACCGGTGAGGCGATCCGAAAGCTCCTCGGTCTGCGTCCGCGCACCGCGCGCGTGATCCGCGACGGCGCCGAGGTCGACATCCCGATCGACGAGGTCCGCGTCGGCGAAGAGATCGTCGTCCGGCCGGGCGAGAAGGTTCCCGTCGACGGTGTCATCCTCGACGGCCGCTCCACGATCGACGAGTCCATGGTGACCGGCGAGTCCGTCCCGATCGACAAAGAGGCGGGCGACGCGGTCGTGGGCGCGACCGTGAACCAGACCGGATCGTTTCGCTTCCGCGCGACCGCGGTCGGTTCGGAGACCGTCCTCGCCCAGGTGATCCGCCTGGTGCAGGAGGCGCAGGCGTCGAAGGCGCCGATACAGCGGGTCGCCGACAAGGTAGCGGGCTACTTCGTGCCGGCCGTCGTCTTCACCGCGATCGTCACGTTCCTCGTCTGGTACGACGTGGCCGGAGCGCGCCCGTTGACGAACGCGCTCGTGAACGCGGTCGCGGTGCTGATCATCGCGTGTCCGTGCGCCCTGGGTTTGGCGACGCCGCTGTCGATCATGGTGGGGACCGGGAAGGGAGCGGAGAACGGCGTCCTGATCCGGTCCGCCGAAGCGCTCGAGACGGCGCACAAGGTCGACACCGCGGTCCTGGACAAGACCGGAACGGTGACCGCCGGGAAGCCGCGACTGACCGACGTGGTTTCTACGTCGCGCACGTCCGAGAAGTCGCTGCTTCAGTGCGCGGCGAGCGCCGATCGATCATCGGAGCATCCGCTCGCACAGGCGGTCGTCGACGGCGCGATCGAGCGCAACATCTCACTGTCGAAGGCCACGGACTTCGAGTCCCTCACCGGTCGCGGTGTCCGGGCGACCGTCAAGGGGAAGGGCGTGCTCGTCGGGAACCGCAGACTCTTGCAGGAGAACGGTGTCGATACGAGGCCCTTGAGCGAGGCCGCGGAGCGGCTCGAATCGCAGGGGAAGACCGTGATCCGCGTTGCCCTCGACGGAGCCCCCGCGGGGGTGGTCGCCGTCGCGGACACCGCCAAGCCCGACAGCGCCGCCGCGGTCGAGGCCCTCCGCCGCCGCGGTGTCTCGGTCGTGCTCCTCACCGGCGACAACCGCCGGACGGCCGAAACGATCGCGAAAGAGGTCGGGATCGAGCGTGTCCTCGCCGAGGTCCTCCCCAGCGACAAGGTGTCCGAAGTCGGCCGGCTGCAGGGTGAAGGCCGCGTCGTGGCGATGATCGGCGACGGCATCAACGACGCGCCCGCGCTGGCGCGGGCGGACGTGGGGGTGGCGATCGGGACGGGGACCGACGTGGCGATCGAGGCGTCCGACGTGACGCTGATCTCAGGCGAGCTTCGCGGCGCGGTCACGGCCCTCGACCTGAGCCGCGCAACGATGCGCAACATCCGCCAGAACCTGTTTTTCGCCTTCCTCTACAACGTGCTGGGCATCCCGATCGCGGCCGGCATCCTCTATCCGGTGACGGGCTGGCTCCTCAGCCCGATCATCGCGGCCGGCGCGATGGCGGCGAGCTCGCTGTCGGTCGTGATGAACGCGAACCGTTTGCGGACGTTCCGGCCGGCGCCCCTGCCGGAAGAAGGCGATCGGGTGACGGACGTCGTCGTCGAGGTACCGGAACAGAAGGGGGACACGATGACCACGGTGCACGACCCGGTGTGTGGCATGGACATCGATCCGGCGACGGCGGCCGGATCGATGGAGTACGAAGGAACGACCTACTATTTCTGCTCGACGTCGTGTCTCGAGCGCTTTAAGGCGAAGCCGGATGCGTTCGTGAGTTAATGGTTGTGCCCGGCGTGATGCGCGTGCTCGGCGTGTCCGCCGTTCCCGCCCTGCGGCCCGGCGAACAGCGGCAGGCGCTTGCCGACCATCGACGGCGCGAACTTGGCCAGCTTCTTGGCGATAGCGTTGAGTGCCTGTCCGGCGGGGGAGTCCGGCTCCGACAGCACCAGCGGTACGCCGCCGTCCGCGCCCTTGCGGAGCGTCTCCTGAAGCGGCACCTTCCCCAGTAGCTCGGTGTCGAGCGTCTCGGCCAACATCCCGCCGCCGCCCTCTCCGAAGATGTGGTGCTCGGCGTCGCAGGCGGGGCAGACGAAGTAGCTCATGTTCTCGACGACACCGATGATGCGCAGGTTGACCTGCTCGGTCATGCGGCCGGCGCGCGCCGCGACCTTCTGCGCGGCCTCCTGCGGGGTGGTCACGACGAGCATGTCGGCGCCCGGCAGGAACTGGGCGATCGAGATGGACACGTCGCCGGTGCCCGGCGGCAGGTCGGCGAGGACGAAGTCCACGTCGCCCCAGTAGACGTCGGCCAGGAACTGGTTGATGGCCTTGTGAAGCATCGGGCCGCGCCAGATCACCGGAGTGTCGTCTGGGACGAAGAAGCCCATCGAGATGACCTTTACGCCGTGCGCCTCGAGCGGCAGCATCATCCCGTTGAAGGCCGTCGGCCGGCCGGCGACCCCCATCATGCGGGGGATCGAGAACCCCCAGACGTCACAGTCGACGACGCCCACCTTGAAGCCCTGCTGGGCCAGGCCGACGGCCAGGTTGGCCGTGATCGAGGACTTGCCGACCCCACCCTTGCCCGAGGCGACGAGGATCGCCCGGGTGCGCTGGTCCTCGCCCCAGAAGGCGATCGGCCGATGCTGGCCCTGCGGCTGGCCGGCGCGGAGGCGCGCGACCATCGTCTGACGCTGTTCCTCTGTCATCACGCCGAGGTGGACCTGGACGTCGCGGACGCCCTCGACGGGCCGGAGGGCCTCGGTCACGTCGCGGGTGATCCGGTCCTTCATAGGGCAGCCGGGGACGGTCAGGAGCACTTCGACGAGGACGTTGCCGTCGGAGATCGTGACCTCCGGCACCATGTCGAGCTCGGTGATCGGCTTCCCGATCTCCGGGTCGAGGACGCTGGACAGCGCTTCATAGATCTGTTCTTTGGTCGGCATCGATACCTCTCGGGAGGGGTAACAACCTCACGTTAGCACGCTGGTTACTGGTCGGTTTCGGAACAACCGGTAACCGTGAGCGGCGCTCGCGAAGCGGGCGCATAATTGAACGAGAACCTCGGTGCCCCCGGGGGCGGCAGACCAAGCCGACCAGCTCCCCCACCGTCTCCCGGGGGCCCATCTTCGCCCCGGCGACCACTTTCTTTCGGGATCGCGGCTTCGGCCTAAACGCGAGAAGGCCCTGCGGCCTCTTTCGCTTCGATGGCTCTCAAGAAGATCGTCGTCGCGGCCGTGTGCGCCGCCCTCGCGGGCTCCCTGTTCGTGGTGGTCTCGCACGTCGCACGTCCGATACCGCGTCCCGTGACGGTAGTGGACGGCCCGCTGCCGGCCGTGCCGGACGACGAACCGAATCCACGCTTGACGCCGGATGAGACGCCGACGCCGTCGGAGACAGCGTCGGAACCGGGCACTTCGGAGCCGAGCTCGTCGGAGCCGAGCGAGTCGCCGCCGCCGCAGCAGTGGCCTCAGACGCAGACCCCTTCGATCAGCTCAAACGCAACAGTTGTCGCGTGGGTCTCGCGGGAGGCCATGGTCGATGGTGATACGAACGGAGTCGACGACGTCTACGTCCGCGACCACAGAACCCACGAAACCGAGCTAGCGTCCGTTTCTTCGTCCGGCCGTCTAGGGAACGGTCGCAGTTTCGCGCCTGCCCTTTCGGCGGACGGCACTCGCGTTGCTTTCGTGTCGTTGGCGTCGAACCTCGTTCCGAACGACACGAATGGCAAGGCGGACGTCTTCGTTCGAGTTCTGACGCAACGAACCACGATCCGGGTATCGGTGGCCTCGGACGGGACCGAGAGCGACGGTGATAGCGGCCGGTTCGAGGTTCAACCTCCGCGTTCCTACTACTCATGGTTGTTGGGCCCTTCCATCTCGGCGGACGGCAGGCTCGTCGCCTTCGATTCAACGGCCGACAACCTCGTGGACGGCGATGCGAACGGCGCGCCCGACGTCTTCGTTTACAACACGGCCTCGAACGAAACGATCCTCGTGTCGGTAGCAACCTCGGGGAGAGCGGGCGATGGTACGAGCCTCAGCGGGTCGATCTCGCTGGATGGACGCCGTGTCGCGTTCGATTCCGATGCACGCGACCTCGACGGCGAGGTTAAGACTGCGGGTGCCGTTGATACTCAGGTCTTCGTGCGCGATCTTGGCGCCGGCACGACGGAGCAAGCGTCGCTCGACGGTGACGGCAAGGCGCCGCCGGGCTCGAGCTTCTTGCCCAAGCTCGACCGGACGGGCCACGTCGTCGCGTTCGGCACTCAGCGGTTCGGCGAGTATCAGACCGGCGCCTTGATCGTCCGGAACCTCGACGACGGATCGTTCACGACGGAATCGACGGATTGCGCTTTCTATGGTGTCTCGATCTCGGCCGACGTATCGATCGTCGTCCGGGACGGGGACTTCGGTTGTCTCGATCCCATGGTCTTCATGAACGTCGAGCCACGGGTACTGGGAGCCGGTGGCGACTCGGAGGTCTCGCCTGACGGGCGATACGTGATCTTCGACGCGGGCCTAGATCCGTACTCGGTGGACTACCAGGAGTACGGCGGCGACTTCGGGGCGATGGTCTACGACCGCGAGACAGAACGGTTCACGGCGGCATACAAGTGGTGATCAGCCCGTCGGTCTGACGTTTCGGTTCGCGCGAAGTTCCGTACAATCGATGCGATGGTGCGCAGCTTCGCGACCGGCCCGATCGTCGGCATCGGCCTCGCCGGCGGGCGCGGGGAGCGCGCGCGAACCCTCACTGTGAAGGCGCCCGGTTATCTCCGTTCGAAAGCCGCGATGAGCTTCCTCGGCCGCCGTCTCGTGCGTTGGATCCTCGAGATCCTCACCGAGCAAGGGCTCTCCGAGTACTTCATCGTCGCGCACGGCAAGGAGAACCGCTACCAGATCAAGATGCTCGTCGAGCACGGCGAGCCGCTCGGCGTGAAGTTGCGCTACTCACGCGTGAAGTTCGATGCCCTGAACACGGGCAGCGCGGACGCCACCCTGCGTAACGCGGGCTATTGGGATATCCGGGGCACTGCCCTCGTGTTCCCGACCGATTCGATCATCGACTTCGACCTGGCCGCGATGGCCGAAGCGCACGCGCGGTCGGGCGCGCTTGTCACGATCGGAGCGATGGTGCGGCCGCCGATGGAGGTGGCCGGCAAGTACGGCGTGATGCTCACCGACCCGGACGGAAGCGTTCAGGAGTTCGTGGAGAAGCCGTCGCTCGGCGAGATCCAGGAGGCGTTCCCGGCGCCGTCCGAGGAGCACTTCAACGCGCTGCCGCTTCTGACCAACGCCGGGTTCTATCTGATCGACATGGAGCGGCTGCTCGAGATCGCCGAGCACCCCGACGTGCGGGCCATGGCCGAGACGAGGCTCGACTTCGGGCTCGACCTCTTGCCCTGGCTCGTCGAGAAGGGTGGCGGCGTCTTCGCGCATCCCGTTGACCGGATCGGCGACCTGGGGAACGTGACCGACTACGTCGAGTCGATGGTCGACGCGCTACGCGGCCGCTTCAAGTCCGTGACCCGTCTGCTCGGCGATCCGCAAGACGGCTGGCGGTTCATCTGGATCGAACCCGAGTCGCTCGACATGCGCGACGCGCACGACCACACGACGCTTGCCGAGAAGATCCGAGACCGCCGCGTCGAGATCGGCCCCGGTGTGCGCATCGGGAAGTACTCAGAGATCCGTGTCGGCGCGCACCTCGAGGACTGCAACATCGACGACGGCTGCGAGGTTCACGAGGGGGCCACCGTGGTGCGGACGGCGGTCCGCGACGGCGCATCGATCGGACGGAACGCGCGCGTCGTCGATTCCTACGTTGGCTCTATGGCCGAAGTGCGGTCGAACGACGAGCGGCAGACGGTGCTCGAGGATTACGTTGCACTGGGCGACGAGGTCGTCCTCCAGCCGGGCGTCTACCTGGCCGACAACGTCTCGCTGTATCCGCGTGTACGCGTCCCGTACGGCGCCCAGATCCCTGCCGGCGCCGAGATCCGCAGCGCCGAGGACGTGATGAAGTACCTCTAGGGCGCTAGAAACCCAGCGAATGGCTCACGTCGAGCATCGTCTGCATGACGTGGTCGCCGAAGCAGCGGTCAAGCGAGAAAACTTCTTCGTACTCGCCGGTCATCGTGCCGTACTCGGTCGCGACGTTGCCCTGGTTGTCGAACTCGAACGACTGGATGATGTAGCCGAGCGAGTCGTTCGTCTGGCCGAAGACGAAGGTGATCGCGCTCGACGCCGTCCGCGACTTCGCTGTGATGGCCATGTTCGAGAAGATCTCTCCCGGCGCGATGATGATCAGCGCGTTACCGATGCGGTAGCCCGACACGATCGTCTTGACCTGGAACGCCGACGCCGTATCGCACCCGCGCAGCATCCCGGGATCCGGGTTATCGGGGAGCGACCCCGACTTGGACCAGTGATACGCGCCGGGGACATCGCCGCCGGGACTCGTCGGAAGCGAGTCGCGTGAGAAAAGGTTGAGATTTCCGCCGAGAGCGAGCAGCGGGTTGGTGACCGGATGGCTGATCTCGGCGACCTTCGACGCGACGTCGTTCGTCGTGAGCTTGATCCCGCCGCCCTTGATGTCTGCGGCGACGGCGTCGGCGAAGGCGCGTCCGGTGTTCTCCGCTTCCTCGTCTTCGTTCTTGCCGCCCCGGCCGCGAACCGACATGTTGCCGAGACCGCCGTTGAACAGCAGCCCGGTGCCTCCGAAGATCTGTTCGAAACGACGGTCGGTCGCGCCCGGCCAGTCCGCGTGCAGCACCGGGCCGCCGACGATCGTCGGGTGAGCGGCGAAGTTCGCGAGCGTCGCCAGCACCGCCCCCTTCGGCGTCTTCGCCTGCAGCCACGTTGCCTGGTAGTCGGGCGTCGAGTAGTACGTGTCGCGGCGCTCTCCATTGAAGCCGCGCAGCGCGACCTCGCCTACGGTGATGGTCGCCTTCGTGAGCCGGAGCAGCGCCTGCTTCGCCGACGCGATCACCGAATCGCGGATCTGGGCCGAGTACCACTTCGGGATGCCGCCCCACCCGCCGTACAGGTCGGGCCCGGCGTGCGTGTGCGTGGCGCCAACGGAGAAGTTTCCGACGGGGAGGCCCGTATCGCCGGCGAGCTTCTGCCGGATGTCGTAGATCCCGCAGGCGTCACAGATATCCGGGTTGTAGGTGTACAGGAAGCCGGGCGCGTCGACGATCTGCATCACGATCGAGTCCTTGCCGTTCGACACCGCGAGGGAGCGAACCCACACGCCGCCGTTGTCGACGGTGTGCGCGGCCCGCGCCGGCCCGATGCCGAACGCCGCCAGGTAGATGCAGTCCTTCGACGCGAGGGGCCAGCCGTGACCATCGCCGGGCAGCAGGTGGGTCTGGTCGATGTTGTTCTCGTCGATCTCGGTGCAGCCCTCCTTCTGCCACGTTCCCTTGTACAGCTGCGGCGCCGGGAAGAGGCTCGTCGCGTCCGCGCCGACCAAGAAGGTGCCGCCGGCCAGCCGGCCGGGGACCTTCAACGCGATCTTCTTGGCGGCGAGCGCCTGGACCTGGGACGGTTGCGTCGCAGGAGGGACGGCGGCCGCGGCGACGGGGGCGACGGGCGCAACGGCCTCGCGCGCCGGCTGCTCGGCCCGGCGCCCGATCGGACCGATCACCACGCCGGCGGTCGCGCCCGAGATCAAAGCGATCCCCAGGGCGAAACCGATCGTCCAGGTCTTGAAGAAACGGCGCACGATGAAACCCCCGATCGAAAGGCTTTGAGGACCATTTCGGCGGGGAGAGTGGCGAATCCTGCCCTCAGCGGGCGCCGGCGGAGGCCCGGCCGGTCGTTCCGTTGGCCGTGTCGTGCACGAACACGTCGCGGACGTCGTTCTCGTCCCCGGCGCTGAGCGTCGAGGCGTAGGACTGGAAAGCGACGAAACGACCGTCCGCCGAGAGCGACGGACCGCCCGAATCCCCCGAACCTGGGGTTCCGTCGGAGGCCAACGACACCAGGCGCACCGCGCCGCTTGCGCGGTCGAGCACGAAGACGTCTCGGTGACGGTTCCGGTCTTTCGGCACGAGGTTCGTCGCATCCGAGCTGAACGCCACGAACCGGCCGTCGGCCGAGAGCGCCGCGGAGGAGGCCGGTCCGTTCGCCTGCTCTCCGGCCCCGGTGACCGACACGCGTGAGAGCTGCTCGGTCGCGAGATCGCGAACGAAGGCGTCGCGCATGCGGTTCGTGTCGCCGGGCACGAGGTTCGGCGACTTGGAAACGAACGCGACCGAGTTGCCGTCGCCCGATAGCGACGGGAGAAGGCTCGCGAGGGTCCCCTGGTCTCCGTCGCTCGAAAGCGATGCACGGAGCGTGACCCCGGATGGAACGTCGCGCACGAACACATCCCAGGTTCCATTCGTGTCTTTCATCGTCAGGTTGTTCGCGAGCGACGCGAATGCCACCCGGGACCCGTCGGCCGCGATAGACGGGGAGCGGCTTTCCCCGTTGGACGGGCTCCCCGAGAACGACAGCGAAACGAGCTCGGTCCGCCCCTCGGCGAGGTCGCGCACGAAGATGTCGGGCCGCCGGTTCTTGTCACGAGGGTCGAGGTTCGTCGCCAGCGAGCGGAACGCGACGACGCGTCCGTCGGCCGAGATCGCTGCCGAGTCGCTGTCGCTGTTCGCCTGCGCGCCCTCCGACGACTCGGAGACGCGCGTGGTCGTTCCGGCGACGCGGTCGCGCACGAAGATGTCGGTCGCCTTGTTGGTGTCGCCGGGGACCAGGTTCGAGGCAGCCGAACGGAACGCCACGTACCGGCCGTCGCGCGAGATGGTCGCGGAGAGGCTGTCGCCGTTCCCCTGCGCGCCGCTCGACGACACCGAAACACGTTCGAGGCGTCCCGTCGAGAGGTCTCGCACGAACGTGTCCGACGCGAAGTTCGTGTCGCCCGGCACGAGGTTGGTGGCGTCCGACATGAACACGACGAAGCGCCCGTCGGCCGAGATCTCGGCCAGGATGCTGCCGCCGTCGGCTTGCTCGCTCACGGCGGGGGCCGATGCCCCAGACGTAGCCTCGAGGGCGGAGGGCGCGGCGAACTCGACGTCGGGGCGGGCGGGCTCCGATCGGAGCGAGACGGCGATCACGGCGAGCGCGGCGACCGCAGCGGCCCCGGCGAACGCGAGTGCACCCGCGCGCGTCCAGGAACGACGCCGCGCGCGGGCACGCAGCATCCGTAGCGCATCCGGCGCCGGACGCGCTCGT
>JBIOTQ010000066.1:0-29407 GCA_044866075.1 Actinomycetota bacterium
CGCGCGACGCCGTCGCCGAGCGCGCGCGCAACGTGCTACGGCCCATCGGCGCGCTCGCGCGCCTCGACGAGGTCGCCTCGTGGCTAGCGTCGTGGCAGAGGACCGAGAAGCCGTCGGTCGATCGGCCCGGCGTGGTCGTGTTCGCCGCCGACCACGGCGTCGCGGCGCGCGGCGTGAGCGCATACCCGTCGGCGGTGACCGAGGCGATGCTTCGCGCGCTACGGGAGGGCGTCGCGACGGCTGCGGCGATGGCGCGGTCCGTCGGGGCTGAGCTGCGCGTGGTCGACGCCGGCGTCGGGCGGCTCACCGGAGACATCTCGCGCGAACCCGCGTTGACACCCGAGCGCTTCGACGAGGCCTTTGGAGCCGGGCGCGACGCCGTCGCGTTGCTGCCGTGCGACCTCCTCGTGCTCGGCGAGATGGGGATCGCCAACACGACGCCGGCCGCCGCCGTGGCGGCCGCGCTCTTCGGCGGCCCGGCCGAGCAATGGACGGGGCGCGGGACCGGGATCGACGAGGAGATGTGGCGCAACAAGGTTGCGGTGGTCGAGGCCGCGCGCGGGCGCGTTCTGCCGGACGCCGGTCCGATCGAGGTCCTCCGGCACCTCGGCGGCTCCGAGCTCGCCGCGATCGCCGGCGCGATCGTCGAGGCCCGTCTGCGGTCGATCCCGATCGTCCTCGACGGCTTCGTCGTCACCAGCGCGGCCGCCGCGCTCGAGGTCCTCACCCCCGGCGCGCTCGATCACTGCATCGCCGGGCACCGCTCCCCGGAGCCGGGCCACACCCTTCTGTTGGAGAAGCTCGCCAAAGAGCCGCTGCTCGACCTGGAGCTGCGCCTGGGCGAAGGCAGCGGCGCGCTCGCGGCGGTTCCTCTCGTGCGACTGGCGGCCGCCGCGGTGGTCGACGTCGCCACGTTCCAGGAGTGGGGCCTATCGCGGTGAAGGGTTTCCGCGCGGCCGTCGGCCTCCTCACGAGGGTTCCGTCGCGACCCGGTCCGGAGACGGAGCGGGCCATCCCGTGGCTGCCGGTCGTCGGCCTGATCATCGGGGCGGCCGTCGCGGGAGCCTACGCGGCGCTGCGCGGCGCGATCACACCCCTCGCCGCGGCGGCCGTCGCGATCGCCGGCGGCGCGCTGGTCACCGGAGGCTTCCATGAGGACGGACTCGCCGATACCGCAGACGCGTTCGGCGCCGACGTCCCGCGCGAGCGGCGGCTCGAGATCCTCAAGGACCCGCACCACGGAACTTTCGGCGTCCTCGCGCTGGCGTTCACCGTCGTCGCTCGGATCGCGGCGCTCGCGGCGCTCGATCGGCGGGGCGCGCTCGCGGCGCTGCCCGTGGCGCACGCGCTGAGCCGCGCGGCGCCGGCGCTCCAGCTCTGGCTCCTCCCACCCGCGACGGCGGACGGCCTCGGCGCGACCTACTCGCAGCCGGCCGGGCGGCGGGGAGCGTTGACGGCGGCGCTCATCGGGGCGGCAATCGTCGTCGCGTTGCTCGGAGTGTGGAGCGTGCCTGCGGTCGCCGTGGCCGTCCTCGCCGCATCGGCGATGTCCTGGCTCGCGCTGCGGAAGATCGACGGCATCACGGGCGACGTCCTCGGCGCGACCCAGCAGCTCATCGAGATCGGGGTCCTGCTTCTGTGCGTCGCAGCGGGCCCGGGCGTCCCGTGGTGGAACAGATGAAGGGCGCGCTGCTCGTCGCGGGAACGGCCTCCGATGTCGGGAAGAGTGTCGTCGCTCAGGGTCTGTGCCGTTGGCTCATAAGACGAGGCGTCCGCGTGGCGCCGTTCAAGGCACAAAACATGTCGCTCAACTCGTATGTGACGCTCCACGGCGAGGAGATCGCACGGGCGCAAGCCGCGCAGGCGTTCGCCGCCGGCGTCGAGCCCGAGACCGCCATGAATCCCATCCTCTTGAAGCCGGTGAACGACCGGCGCGCGCAGGTCATCGTGATGGGGAAAGCGGTCTGCGAATCGGACGCCCAGGAATACCTCGACTTCCGTCCGCGCCTCGCCGGAGTCGTTCGCGATGCCTTCGAGGATCTGCGGGGACGCTTCGATGTGGTCGTCTGCGAGGGCGCCGGCAGCCTCGCGGAGATCAACCTTCGTGAGGGGGACCTTCCAAACATGGGTCTCGCGCGCGCGGCCGGGCTGCCCATCGTGATCGTGGCCGACATCGATCGCGGCGGAGTGTTCGCCAGTCTGTACGGGTCGGTCGAGCTCCTCGACGACGAAGACCGTGCGCTTATCGGCGGCTTCATCATCAACAGGTTTCGCGGTCGCTTCTCGATCCTCCAGCCCGGCCTCCGGATGATCGAGACGCTCACCCGCGTGCCGGTCCTCGGCGTGCTGCCGTGGATCCGCGACCTGTGGACCGACGCCGAGGACGCCGTCCCGACCCGGTCGATGGCCGGCGCCGCGCGGCCACCGATCGGACGCGACACGCTCGACGTGTCCGTCGTCGCCTTACGGAGGATGAGCAACTTCACCGACGCGGACGCGATCGCATGCGAGCCGGGAGTGAGCGTTCGTTTCACGCGATCGTTCGCGGACATCATCCGAGCGGACCTTGTGATCGTCCCCGGTACGAAGGCGACCGTGGAGGACCTCGCCGAGCTGCGCGCCGATGGACTGGACGCGGCGCTGGCCGAGCGGGCGCGGCAGGGAGCGCCCATCCTCGGCATCTGCGGCGGCTATCAGATGCTCGGGACGCATATCGTCGATCGGTACGAGAGCCGCGGGGGCGCGGTCGGAGGTCTCGGCCTCCTCCCCGTCGAGACGATCTTCGAGCCGGACAAGATCCTCGCCCGTCCGCGTGGAACGGCTCCCTCGTTCGACGACGCCGCGGTCGACGGATACGAGATCCACAACGGGCGCGTCCGCCGGGCCTCCGGCGATCCTCTTTTCACAACGGCCGAGGGGGAAGAGGGATGTCGTGCCGGCTCCGTCGTCGGGACGTCGTGGCACGGCGTCTTCGAGTCCGACCGTTTCCGGGCCGCGTTCCTGCGCTGGGTCGCGAACGAGCGCGGTCTCGACTGGCTGCCGGGCACGGCGCGCTTCGTAGACATCAGGGACAAGACGTTCGACACGCTGGCCGACGCCATCGAGGAACATCTCGATACCGAGGCGCTCGTCGGAGTGATCGAACGCGGCGCGGTTCCTGTCCGGTCGGCCCGGAGCTAGAATCCACTCCGGTCTGCCCGCGGAGGTCGCCGTGCCCTGGTGTCACACCTGCAGGGTCGAGTACCCGGTCGACCTCGACGCGTGCGCCGATTGCGGCGGCGTTCTCGTCGACGCACCTGCGCCCGAGCGGCGCGTCTACACCGGCGCCGACATCGGGATGGTCGTGGTTGCCGAACTCCCTCCCGAGCAGGCGTTCGTCGCCTCCGATCGTCTCGACCGCGGCGGGATCCCGAGCGCGCTGCGAGAGGTCGGCGGCGACGGCGCGACGATGGACCCGAGTGTCGTGCGCGTCCTAGTCCCGCCGGCTCAGCTCGCGGACGCGCGGCGCGTCCTGCGCGGACGGCGGCGGCGCCGCATGCCCTCACTGATGACGTTCCTGATGCTCGTGACGGCGATCGCGGTGTTCCTGTCCGGCGCGATGCTCGTGACGCGGTGGCTGCTTACAGGCTCACCGTTTCCGCGTTAACTGTCCCCCACGCACCCTGGTTGGCCCGATCTACTTCGGCGAGCTGGCAACGAAAGGCGGACGCGTCACGCGTCCGAGACCCCGCTTCCCGCGGACCTCGATCTCGACCTTCTCCCCTTCGGGAAGCGCGCCGGGGTGCACGTAGGCCAGCGCGATCCCGACCCGAAGCGTCGGTGAGAACGTTCCGCTCGTGACCTCGCCGATCGCGCGGCCGCCGTGGAGGACGAGCGAGCCGTGGCGCGGGATCACGCGATCCTCCATCCGCACACCGACGAGCTCCTTGCGCGGCGGCCGGGACTCGAAGGCGTCCTTGCCGACGAAGTCCTCCTTCGAGACCGCGACGGCCCACTCGAGGTGCGCTTCGCGCGGCGTCGTCTCCCGGTCTATGTCGCTCCCGTGCAGCGGGTAGCCCATCTCGAGGCGCAGCGTGTCGCGCGCGGCGAGGCCGGCCGGCTCACCGCCCTCCGCGCGGACGCCCTCCACCAGCGCGTTCCACAGGCCGATCGACCGGCCGGCGGGCGCGAAGACCTCGAAGCCCCGCTCGCCCGTGTACCCGCTGCGCGCAACGTCGGCGTCCGCCAGGCGCGCGCAGCGCATGTAGCCGAGATCCGGCAAATCTGCGAGCACGCCGCGCACCACCGCCTCCGATCGCGGCCCTTGCAGGGCGATCGTCGACCAGTCGAGATGCTCGACGGCGACGTCTCCGGCGGCGTGTTCCACGATCCTCCGCTCGACCTCATCCACGTTGGCCGCGTTCGGGACGACCAACAGCTCGCCCGGCGCGAGCGCGTACACAATCAGGTCGTCGACGATCCCGGCGTCGTCGTCCAGGATCAGCGAGTAGCGCGCGCGGCCCGGCGCGAGGTCGCTCATGCGGTTCGACAGGACGCGGTCCAGCAAGGCCGCTCCCCTATCGCCGCGCACCATGAGCTTGCCGAGGTGCGATACGTCGAAGATCCCGACGCTCGTTCGGACGGCGGTGTGCTCGGCGATCGTGCCGGCGTACGAGATGGGCATTTCCCATCCGGCGAACGCGCCCATGCGCGCGCCGAGCGCGCGATGCGCCGCGTCGAGCGGAGAAACCTTCAAGCTCACGACGTCGCCGGAGCGTAGGCGGCGCGTCGTACGAGCGTCAACGTCTGTCGCCGTGGTGCGCGGGGTAGGATGACCGCGGACCGGTAGAGAAGCGTGGCAACGGAGCGTCGCAGAGATGGCCGATTCGTACGATCTCGTGGTCTTGGGCGGCGGGACAGGAGGCTACTCGGCCGCCCTGCGCGCCGCCGAGCTCGGGATGTCGGTCGCGCTGATCGAGCGCGGCAAGGTCGGCGGCACGTGTCTGCACCAAGGCTGCATCCCGACCAAAGCGCTGCTGCACGCCGCCGAGATCTACGACACCGCGCGAGATTCGGAGCGGTTCGGCATCACCGTCGGCGACGTCACCTTCGACTGGCCCTCCGTGCAGACCTACAAGGGCAACGTCGTCGACAAGATGTACAAGGGCCTGCAAGGACTGCTGAAGCACCGCAAGGTCGAGATCCTCTCTGCGACCGGCGTGCTGCGCTCGCCGACGACGATCGCCGTCGACGGCGAGGACGTCACCGCCAGGAAGATCGTGGTCGCGACGGGCTCGAAGCCGAAGATGATCCCGGGTCTCGAGGCCGGCGACCGCATCATCACCTCCGACGAGGCTCTGACGCTGGATCGCGTTCCGAAGAGCGCGATCGTCCTCGGCGCGGGATCGGTCGGCGTCGAGTTCGCAAGCGTGTGGTCGTCGTTCGGCGCCAACGTGACGATCGTCGAGATGCTCCCCAGCATGGTCCCGCTCGAGGACGCCGATCTTGGGAAGGACCTGGCGCGCGCGTTCAAGAAGCGCAAGATCCGCTCGCTCACCGGGGCGAAGCTCGAGGACGCGCAGGCCGGCGAGAAGAGCGTCACGGCGACGGTCACGACGAACGGCAAGTCGGAGATCCTCGAGGCGGAGGTACTGCTCGTCGCCGTCGGGCGCGGGCCGGTGACCGAGGGCGCCGGCATCGAGGCGGCCGGTATCGCGACCGACCGCGGCTTCGTCACGGTGAAGGGCGCATGCGAGACGTCGGTGCCGGGCGTGTACGCGGTCGGCGACGTGATCCCGACGCCGCAGCTGGCGCACGTGGCGTTCGCGGAGGGGATGCTCGCCGCGGAGCACGCGGCGGGGAAGAATCCCACACCCATCAACTACGACGCGATCCCGCGCTGTACGTACTGCGTTCCCGAGGTCGCGGCCGTCGGACTCACCGAGTCCCAGGCGCGCGAGCGCGGCCAGGAGGTCGTCACGAAGACGGTGAGCCTCGGCGCGATCGGGAAGGCGACGATCCTCGGCGAGACCTCCGGCTTCTGCAAGATCGTCGCCGCGAAAGACGGCCCGATCCTGGGCGTGCACTTCATCGGCCCGCGCGTGACCGAGCTCGTCTCCGAGGCGATGCTCGCGGTCGGCTGGGAGGCCGTGCCCGAGGAGGTCGCCGCGATGATCCACCCGCACCCGACCCTGACCGAGTCGTTCGGTGAGGCGACGCTCGCGCTGGCCGGCCGCGCGCTGCATACGGCGTAGACCCATGACCGTATCCGTCGAGCTTCCGCGGATGGGTGAGAACGTCACCGAGGGGACGATCGTTCGGTGGCTGAAGGCCGAAGGCGAGTGGGTTGACGAAGACGAGCCCATCGTCGAGATCTCTACCGACAAGATCGATACCGAGCTGCCCGCGCCGGCCGCCGGCGTCCTCCAGAAGATCGTTGCGAAGGAGGAACAGACCATCGAGGTCGGCGCCGTGATCGCGGTGATCGACGACACCGCGAAGAAGGACGGCGGTGGCGGCGGCGCCGCGTCGGAGGAGAAGGCGACTCCGGACGAGGAGAAAGCCGAGCCCAAGACCGAAGAGACTGAAGCGCCGGCTCAAGATGAATCCGCGGAGCCCGCGCCGGCCGCCGCGTCCGCCGGTGACGGGAACGGCCGCAAGGCCCAGGTCGGCGCGCTCTCACCGCTCGTCCGGAAGCTCGCGCGCGAGAACGACGTCGACCTGACCGAAGTGAAGGGCACCGGCCAGGGCGGACGCATCACCAAAGCCGACGTGATGGCGTTCCTCGAGCAGCGCGGCGCCAAACCGGCGAAGACGGGAGCCATCCGCGAGCAGGGGCCGGCGAAACAGGCCGCGCCGGCCGCGTCGACGTTCGTCGTCCCCGCGGGCGAGAGCGAGGAGGTGCCGTTCTCCCGCATCCGCCGCACGATCGCCGAGCACATGGTGCGCAGTATCGACACCGCGGCTCACGTCACGAACATCGTGGAAGTCGACATGACGCGCATCGCCGCGCTGCGCGAACGCGCGAAGGCCGATTTCAAGCGACGCGAAGGGTTCGGTCTCACCTTCCTCCCGTTCGTCGCCTCGGCGGTCATCCAGGCGCTGCGCGCCTTCCCCGAGTTCAACGCGC
Source organism: Actinomycetota bacterium (assembly GCA_044866075.1). GTDB lineage: Bacteria > Actinomycetota > AC-67 > AC-67 > AC-67 > JBASRP01. Next base: position 7,109 of record JBIOTQ010000066.1, read on the forward strand.
ACCTCGACCCGGAATACAAGACGGCCAAGCTGCTGCGCGGGGTGAACCTCGGAATCGCCGTCGGGCGCGACGAGGGGCTGATCGTTCCGGTCGTCCACGGCGCCGACGGCATGAACCTCGTGGGTCTGGCGCGCGGCATCAACGACGTCGCCACACGCGCGCGCACGAAGGGCGGTCTCAAGCCCGACGACGTCGCCGGCGGGACGTTCACCATCACGAACGGCGGCTCGTTCGGCACTCTCATCGAGACGCCGATCATCAACCAGCCGCAAGCCGCGATCGTGGGCACCGGCGCGGTCGTGAAGCGACCAGTGGTGATGACGCTCGACGGCTCCGACGCGGTCGCGATCCGGCACATGATGTACCTGTACCTGTCGTACGATCATCGCTGGATCGACGGGCACAAGGCCGCGCAGTTCAACGCTCGGCTGAGAGCGATCCTCGAAGAGGCGGACTTCGGGACGGAGCTTGGACTGGAGCCGTAAATATGCGCACGCTGCTCTCCCTATGGCTCGGCCGCATCGCGTATGCCCCGGCCCTCGAGCTCCAGCACATCGTCGCGAGCCTGCGCGCGGAGGAGAAGCTTGCCGACACACTCCTTCTGCTCGAGCACGAGCCGGTCTATACGCTCGGACGGCGTGCCCCCGAAGAGGAGATCCTGCTCGACGCGGATGCCCTCGCCGCGCGTGGGATCACCGTCGAAAGGACCGACCGCGGCGGGCGCGTCACGTATCACGGGCCCGGCCAGCTCGTCGGGTACCCGATCGTGCGCCTGGCGACCGGGGACCTCGTCGGGTACGTGCGCTCGCTCGAGCGCGCGATGATCGCGGTCGCGGCGGACTTCCAAGTGGAGGCCGGCACCATCGACGGCCTGACTGGCATCTGGGCCGATGACCGCAAGCTCGGCGCGATCGGCATCCACGTCTCGCGCGGCATCACGACGCACGGCTTCGCGCTGAACGTGAACACGGACCTATCGATGTTCAACGGCATCGTTCCCTGCGGCATCGTCGATCGGGGCGTGACGTCGCTGGCCGAGATCCTCGGACACGAGGTGCCGATGGAGGACGTCGTCGCCTCCACCACGAAACGCGTCGGCGAGGCGCTCGGCGCCTTCCAGGTGATCGAGGCGACCACGCGCGATCTGGGGCTCGAGGAGGCGTTCCGTGTCGGTTCGTGAGCGGAAGCTCCTGCCGATCGCCGGCGTGCAGGGTCCCGCGCGCGGGCTGCATCTCGACGCGACGGTCGACGGGCAACGCAAGCCTCCGTGGCTCAAGGTGCGTATGCGGCTCGGGCCCAACTACGCGGCGCTCAAGAACCTCGTGCGTCGCGAGGGCGTGCACACGATCTGCGAGGAAGCGTCCTGCCCCAACATCTATGAATGCTGGGAGGAGCGGGAGGCGACCTTCCTGATCGGAGGCGATCACTGCACGCGCCGGTGCGCTTTCTGCGACGTGCAGACGGCGAGGCCCGAGGGATACGACACCGACGAGCCGCGCCGGGTCGCGGAGTCGGTGGCGCAGATGGGCTTGCGCTATGCGGTGATCACTAGCGTGGCGCGCGACGACCTCGCCGACGGCGGCGCCTGGCTGTTCGCGGAGACAACGCAGCAGATCCGGGCGCTGATCCCGGGATGCGGTGTCGAGCTCCTCGTCCCCGATTTCAAAGGATCGGAGGCGGCGCTGCGCGTCGTCTGCGACGTCGTCCCCGAGGTGTTCGCGCACAACCTCGAGACGGTGCCGCGGCTGTTCGATCGGATCAGACCCGCGTTCACGTACGAAGGCTCTCTCGACCTTCTGCGCCGCGCGCGGGACCTGCTGCTGGCGACGAGCTTCACCAAATCGAACCTGATCGTCGGGATGGGCGAGACCTTCGACGAGGTCGTCGCCTCGATGCGCGACCTGCGCGATGCCGGCTGCGACCTCCTGACGATCGGCCAGTATCTGCGTCCGGGTCCCCTGCAGATGCCGGTCGCTCGCTTCGTGCCGCCGGACGAGTTCGAGGCCTGGCGGGAGGCCGGCGAGGCGATGGGCTTCGCCTGGGTCGAAGCCGGCCCGCTCGTCCGCTCCTCGTACCACGCCGGCCGTCAGCACCGGGCCGCGCTCCTCCAGGGCGAGAGCTGACGCACGACGTTACACCGAATTTACAGTCAGGAAACGGTTCCGAAACGACCCGCTGTTAGCGTTCTCGCAGGTGCAGCGGGCCTTTCCCACCTTTGCTGCCCGACAATCGCTGGTCTAGGCTCTCGCAGTCCTTCCCGTAGGGGAAGCAAGGAGGGGGAATCGTGACCGAGACACCCAGGGACGTTCTGAAGTTCGCGAAGGACAACGAGACTCAGATCGTCGACTTCCGTTTCACCGACCTGCCGGGCCTCACGCAGCACTTCTCGGTCCCGGTCGAGGAGCTGACGGAGGAAGGCTTCGCCGAGGGCTATGGCTTCGACGGCTCGTCGATCCGCGGGTTCCAGCAGATCCAGGAATCCGACATGCTGCTGATGCCGGACCCGACGACCGCCGTGATGGACCCCTTCCGCGAGCACTCCACCTTGATGCTCCAGTGTTTCGTGAAGGACCCGGTCACGGGCGAGTCCTACACGCGCGACCCGCGCTACATCGCGAAGAAGGCCGAGGACCACCTGAAGGGCTCGGGCATCGCGGATATCTCGTACTGGGGCCCGGAAGCGGAGTTCTACATCTTCGACGAGGCGCGGTTCGACCAGAACCAGCACTCCGGCTACTACTTCATCGATTCCTCGGAAGGCGTCTGGGGGTCCGGCGACCCGGGCAGCCGTGGATATCGCCCGCGCTACAAAGAAGGCTACTTCCCGGTCCCGCCGATGGACCAGTACCAGGACCTGCGAAGCGAGATGGTCCTGACGATGCAGAAGGCTGGGATCCAGATCGAGGTGCAGCATCACGAGGTCGGCACCGCCGGACAGGCGGAGATCGACATGCGCTTCGACACTCTTCTGCGCATGGCCGACAAGGTCATGCTCTACAAGTACATCGTCAAGAACGTCGCGTGGCGACACGGCAAGACGGCGACGTTCATGCCGAAGCCGCTCTTCATGGACAACGGCTCGGGCATGCACACCCACCAGTCGCTGTGGCGCAACGGCGAGAACCTCTTCTGGGACGAGACCGGCTACGCGCAGCTGTCCGACCTTGCCCGCTGGTACTGCGGCGGTCTGCTGACCCACGCGTCTGCCCTGCTCGCTTTCGCCGCGCCGACGACGAACTCGTACCGCCGGCTCGTGCCGGGCTACGAAGCGCCGATCAACCTCTGCTACTCGCAGCGGAACCGCTCGGCGTGCGTGCGTATCCCCGTGTACTCGAAGTCGCCGAAGGCGAAGCGCCTCGAGTTCCGGACGCCGGACCCGTCGTGCAACCCGTACCTGTCGTTCGCGGCGTGCCTGCAGGCCGGCCTCGACGGTATCCGCAACAAGATCGAGCCGCCGGACCCGGTCGACAAGGACCTGTACGACCTCGAGCCGGAAGAGGCGGCTCAGGTGAAACAGGTTCCGGGATCGCTCGAGGAGGTTCTCGACGCGCTCGAGGGCGACCACGACTGGCTGCTCGAGGGCGGCGTCTTCACCGAAGACGTGATCGAGACCTGGCTCGACTACAAGCGGACGAAGGAGCTCGACGCGATCCGCCTGCGGCCGCACCCGCACGAGTTTTCCTTGTATTTCGACCTGTAATACATAGTTAACTTCATCAACAGAGCCGCCGTCAGGCGGTTCTGTTGCGTCGGGGTTAGCTCATCAATTGTCACACCCACGTGTCATGCTGCGATCGTGGCCGGGTTCGCGAACGAAGAGGATCTTGCGTGGGCCGCGGGTTTTTTCGACGGGGACGGATCGTTTAGCCGCGCGTCTGGTTATGCGATGGCATCCGTAGGAGGCACCGACCGGGCGCTCCTGAAGCGGTTCGCGCAAGTGGTTGGCGGAGGAAAGATCTCTGGCCCATACAGAAGGGAACGGACCGGAGCTTGGAACAAGAAGCCCGTGTTCTTCCTTCAGGCTTACACGAACGCTTGTGGCATGGCTCGCACGCTATGGCCTTTCCTCGGGCTTGCGAAACGAGACAAGATCGCGACGATCCAGAATTCATCGAAATGGCAAGGCGCTTCGGTACCGATCGCGGATCAGACCGTGACCGCACCGAAGTGGTCACGTCTCGGTCTTGCGTGGGCGGCTGGGTTCTTCGACGCTGAAGGATGTTTCAGCTTCAGCCAACGAACAGGACCATCCGCGACCATCACGAACACGGACCGGGATCAACTGGGGCGATTCTTCGCTGCCGTGGGCGTTGGGAAGATCTACGGACCCTACCGGCTCAAAGTGAGTGAGGGCATCAACCGCAAACCGCAGTACTCATACCGCACGACCGGCCTTGAAAAGACGCAGGCAATTGCAGCGATGTTGTGGTTCAAGTTGGGATCCGCGAAGAAGGAGCAAGCCCGTATGGTGTTGTCTCAGGTCCGTACAACCTGCCGACGAGGGCATCCCAAGCAGCCAGGCCATGCGGGGTGTGGCCAATGCATGAAGGATTACTGGCGATCCCGTCGAGACGCGAGACGAAACTCGACCGGCGAGTCTGCGCCCGCCTATCTGATCGCCTGACGCCTCATGCCCAGAACTCGTCGAAGGCGTATTCGTCTTCGAGGATGACCCAGACATCGGTCGTCATCCCGTTCTCCACGTGCGCGATGAGCACGCGGTTCTGGTCCAGTGTGCGGCCCTTGCGCGTTCCCTTCACGCGATCGAGGACGCAGACGTGGTTCTCTCCGACGACGATGTCGTGCATCCCGAAGGTCAAGGACCCGTCCGTCTCGGTCGCCGTGAGCGCGAAGAGGCCGAGGATCGCTTCCGACCCGGTGTAGGTGCCGGCGACGATGTTGTTCCCGGGCACGTGGTAGGAGGCGTGCGAGAACGCTCGCGCGAGGTACTCCGCGTCGCGGTTCAACAACGCCGTGTAGAGCTTGCGGACCACATCGAGATCGGATTCGGTTACCGGCATCTCAGCCCCAGAACTCGTCGAAGGTTCGCTGGCTTTGCCACAAGATCCACATCTCGGTGATCTTCCCCGCATGCACGTGGCACACGGCCGTACCGTTGAGAGCGAGCGAACGGCCCTCGAGCGACGCCGTGGCGCTGTGCAAGCCCACGACGTGCTCCTCCCCTCCGACCACGTCGTGCACCGTGAGTTTGATCGAATTCCCCGCGGCCTCCCCGACCCGGACGAAGAGATTGAGGATCTCCTCGCGGCCGCGGTAGTCGCCCGCCCACGGCGAGCGCCCCGGGAGGTGGAATGCTAGGTCGTTGCCCGCGATCTCCCAGATCCCCGCCAAGTCACGCGTGATGAAGGCTGCGTAGAGGCGGCGCACGATCGCGATGTTCGGATGCAGCTTCAGGCGGGTCCCCCCTCGCCATTCGGTCGCAGCACAAGCTACCGGACCGGCAGGTTGGAACGGCAACCCGAGAGAGGGCTCCTATTGTTGGTCGACCGCAGAGTTCTCGAGGGAGGCGACGAGGGCTCGGATGTCGGCCGCGCGGAAACGGCGGTGTCCGCCGGGCGTCTCGATGAAGGGGATCAGCCCCCGGCTCGCCCAGGCGGCGACGCTGCGGCGGCTCACCTGCAAGAGCACGGCGACCTCGCCGGCGCGCAACAACCGTGTGGCGAGGAACCGCGGCCTCTCGGGCGCCTCGGGGAACACGAGACGCATGACGCGACGCCGGTCCTCGCTCGGCGATCGTTTCCTCTTCGTGACGGTCACGCGCGGCATCGTGTCACGCAGGCGACACAAGTCCAGAGGAGCGAAGCGTGCGAGACGTTCGCGTCAGCCGTTCGCGAGGAACGACGCGATCTCGCGCGCGAGCTCCTTCGGCGCTTCCTCCGGGACGAAGTGGCCGACCCCTGCGAGCCGCACCGCGTGCGCCTGCGGGATGTCGTGCAGGATGCCCTGGAGAAGCGAGGGGGGCAGCGCCGGGTCGCGCATCCCCCACACCAGCAACGTGGGCGCCTCGATCCTGCGCGCCGTGGACGGCGTTCCCTTCGGTCGCAACCGGCGCGCTATCACCTTGCGCGTCAGCGTCCGGTAGTAAGCGAGGGCCGACCGCACCGCGGCCGGGTCCCGATAGGCCTCGACGTACGGACGGATCGCGTCGTCGGCGAACGCCTCTTTCCGCGCGCTCCCGGCGCGGAGCATGAACGTCACGAGGCGATCGCCGGCCATCCGGAAGGCTAGTTCCGGAACGACGGGCAGGTTGAACGCGAGGAAGTGGAAGCCGCGACGCAGGTCGAGCTTGCGGAAGGGTGCGTTGGTGACGACGAGCTTCTCGACGCGCTCGGGGTGTGCCAGCGCCATCGCGAACGCGAGCGAACCGCCCCAGTCGTGTCCGACGATCGTCGCGCGCTTGGCCCCGGCGGCGTCGAGCAGATCCGCGAGGATGTCGGCAACCGTAGCGGCGTCGTAGGCCGGCGGCGCGCTGCTCCGGCCGAACCCGGGGAGGTCGGGGACGATCACGCGGTGCGACTCGGAGAGCAGCTCGGCAACGCGACGCCAGCACTCCCCCGTCTGGGGAAAGCCGTGCAGTAACAGGATCGGATCTCCCGTGCCGCGCTCCCGGACGAAGAAACGGACGCCTCCGGCGTCGATCGTCCGTTCGTCGATCGTCATGAATCGCCTCCATAGAAGACCGCCTCACAGACGCGCCGGCAGCGCCGTGTGATCCGGCGGTAGTCCTCCAGGAATTGCACGCGTGCGCCCGGCGCCGCGTAGCCGAGGGCCCGTGCGAGGATCTCGACCTCGTCGGCCTCTTGTGGCAACGCGTCTTGCGGACGCCCGCGAACGAGGTAGAGGACGTTGCGCGCGCGGTTCAGGAAGCGGAACGCGTCGACGAGCCAGCGGGCTTGCTCGAGGTCGAGGAGCGACATGTCCGCCGCCGCGGCGATCGCGGAGATCGTGCCCTGCGCCTGCAGGCGCGGATCCTTGTAGCCGTGTTGCAGCTGGAGGAGCTGTGTCGTGAACTCGACGTCGACGAGCCCGCCGGTCCCGACCTTCAGCTGGAAGCGGCGATCCTCGCGCGGGCCGAGCCGCTCCTTCTCGATCCGGGCCTTCATGCTCCGGATCTCGCGCAACGTTTCGGGGCTCAGGCCCTCGGGATAGACCGACGGCCGCACGAGATCCATGAACTCGGCGCCGAGCGTCGGATCGCCGGCCACCGGCCGCGCCTTGATCAAGGCCTGGAACTCCCACGGCTGCGCCCAGCGCTCGTAGTACGAACGGTACGCAGCGAGCGACCGCACGAGCGGGCCGTCCTTCCCTTCCGGCCTAAGCGACGCGTCGACCCGGAACGCCTGACCTTCCTCGGTCGTCGCGGCGAGCCGGGCCAGGATCCCCTCGCCCATCTGCGCGGCCCACGTGTAGCCGGTGCGCTCGTCGGCGGCGTCGAACACGAACATCACGTCGATATCGGACGCGTAGTTCAGCTCCTCGCCGCCGAGCTTCCCCATGCCGATCACGCTGAAACGCGCGGCGCCGGGCGCGGGGAGCTCCTCCTCGAGCGACACCAGGGCGGCGCGCAGAGCGGCTTCCGCGAGGTAGGAGATCTCGCGACCGACGTCTTCGGGGCTCGCGCCGCCGGCGAGGTCACGGCACGCGATGCGCAGGAGCTCACGACGCTTGAAGCGCCGGATCGCCGCGTCGCGCGCCGGCGGGTCGCCGCGCCACTCGATGTGCTCCATCGCCTCCGACAACAACTGGTCGCGGCTCTTACGGGTGAGTGTGCCGGGCTCGGCGAGCGCGTGGACCATCTCCGGAACGTGGAGGAGGTACTCCCCGAGCAGGCGGCTCGTGCCGAGAACACGACACAACAGCTCGACGACCGGCGGCGCGTCGCGTAGTGCTCCCAGCGCGGTGGGATTGCCGCCGACGCGCAAGGCGACGTCGCGGAAGCTCGACACGGCGAGGTCCGGGTCGGGCGCGTCGGCCATCCAGTCGAGCATCACGGGAAGGAGCGTGCGCATCAGCTGCGCACGTCGCGAGAGGCCGCTCGTCAGATCCCCTAAGAACTTGAGCGACCGCCCCGGCGAGCGGAACCCGAGCGCGCTGAGCCGCTCCTGCGCGGCGTCCGGGTTCAGGGCCGGCGCTTGCGCGAACCGTTCGAGCAGCGGCCGGTAGAACAGCTTCTCGTGGATGCGTCGCACCAGAGCCTGGATGCGGCGCCACTCCTCCTCGAAACCCTCGAGCGCCGTTTTCTCCGGCGTGTCGCGGAACCCCATCGATCGCGCGAGCGTGCGCCGGCGAGCCTCGTCGGCCGGAACGGTGTGCGTCTGACGTTCTTGCGCGAGCTGCAGGCGGTGCTCGATCTTGCGCAGGAAGCGGTATGCCTCGGCGAGATCGGCGGCGTCCTCGTCGCCGACATACGCGCCGTGCGCCAGCGACGAGAGCCCTTCCAGCGTGTTGCCCGTGCGAAGGCTCGTGTCGCGGCGCGCGTGCACGAGCTGCAGCAGCTGGACGGCGAATTCGATATCCCGGAGCCCGCCGGGCCCGCGCTTCACCTCGCGAGCGGCGAACCCGCGCGAGGCGATGACGCGCTCGGCGCGCGCCTTCATGCCGCGGATCTCGCGGATCGTTTCCGGCGAGAGCTTCTCCGGATACACGTAGGGCCCGATGAGGTCCATGAACTCGCGGCCAAGCGATGGGTCACCAGCGACGGGACGGGCCTTGATGAGAGCTTGGAACTCCCAGGGCTTCGCCCAGCGCTCGTAGTACGAACGGTACGCGGCCAGCGATCGAACCAGTGGACCATCCCGGCCTTCCGGCCGGAGCGACGCGTCGACGCGGAACGCCTGCCCCTCCTCGGTGGTCGCGGCGAGCCGCGAGAGGATGCCCTCGGCGATCTTGGTGGCCCACTCGTAGCCGGGCTTCTCCTCCGGAGCTGTGAAGACGAACATCACGTCGATGTCGGAGGCGTAGTTCAGCTCCTCGCCCCCGAGCTTCCCCATGCCGAGGACGCCGAAGCGCGCGCCCCGTGGACGCGGGAACTCCTCTTCGAGCGAGACGACGGCGGCTTTGAGCGACGCGTCTGCCAGGAAGGAGAGCTCGCGACCGACCTCCTCGACCGAGGCGCCGCCTTCGAGGTCGCGGCAAGCGATGCGCAGGAGCTCCCGGCGTTTGAACACGCGCAGCGCGATGCGCGGATCCTCTTCGCCGTGGACGGCGCGCACCGCCGCGTCGGCGACGGCCTTGCGCGTGCGCGGCTTCGCCAGCGCACGGCCGTCGCGCAGGACTTCGGCCTGTTCGGGATGGCGCGACAGGAACGCGCCGAGCGAGGTCGACAACCCGAGGACGGCGGCGAGCCGCGCGAGGAAACCGCTCGAGGGGACACGTCCGGTGATCGCGATCCAGCGGCACAGCTGCGCGATCGCGAGGTCCGGATCCGCCGCGTCGGCGCACGCCGACGCGACGCGACGCAGCCCTTCGCCGTCGAGCGCGCAAGCCGCGAGGTGCCGCGCGGCGTCGATCGGGCGCGAGAAGCCCGTGCGCGCGAGCGCATGCGAGAGTTCCGTTGCAGCCGGCGGCGTCACGACGCCTAACCCTATCGTCGCGCTATCCTTGGCGCGCCATGGCGGTCTTCGCGCTTCTCGGTTCGGGTGAGTTCATGCCGTGGGCACGCGAGGTCGACACGTGGTGCGCGGAGCGCGCGACCGCGTCGAGCGACCGGGTTCTGATCTTGCCGACCGCGTCCGCGCCGGAAGGCGACGAGACGTTCGAGCGCTGGGCGGGCATGGGCGCCGAGCACTACGCGGCGATCGGACTCGCACCCCACGTTCTGCCGCTCAAGACACGCGAGGACGCGTCGCGATCCGAGATCGTCGACGCCGTCGCCGACAGCCGGCTGATCTTCTTCTCCGGAGGCAACCCGGGATACCTCGCGCAGGCGCTGCGCGATACGCCATTCTGGGAAGCGGTGCGCGACGCGGTCGCCCGGGGAACCGCGCTCGGCGGATGCAGCGCCGGCGCGACGGCCGTCGGAACGATCGCGCCGGACGTCACTTCGGCGACGATAAACATCAACGACCTGAAATGGGTCGACGGGCTGCCGCTCTTCACCCGCGCGATCATCCCGACGCACTTCGACGCGGTGGAGTCGTTCTTCCCGGGACTGCGTCAGCTGATCTTCGATTCGCGCCCTCCGGACAACGTCCTCTTCGGCATCGACGAGGACACGGCCGCGTGCGGCGACGGGACCGAGTGGACGGTCGTGGGCAAGCGCGCCGTCACCATCGTTCCGGCCGAGGGCGGCGACCCCGTCGAACACGTCTCCGGCGCGACGCTGTCGTGCGATCTCGGACTCGCCCTCGGCGCACGGTTCTGATCGGACGGTGGAACAGTGAAGGTGCGGGTCGGTTTCGGGCTCTCCGCTCTCGCGCTCGCCGGATGGAACGAACGCACCTTCTTCTCGATCGTCGACGCGTGCGAGGAGCTCGGCTGGGATTCGATCTGGTTCTCCGAACGCGTCTCCTCCGACGCGCCCGATCCGCTCGTCGCGATGGCCGCGGTCGCCGGCCGCACGCGGCGGCTCAAGTTCGGACCGAGCGTGATGATCGTCCCGGGACGCAACCCGCTTCTGCTCGCGAAGCAACTGGCGACACTCGACGTGATCTCAACCGGCCGTCTCGTCGTCGCGTTCGGCCTCGGGGTCGACGCGCGCGCCGAGCGGGCGATCTTCGCGGTCGACCGCTCCGAGGCCGCCGCGCGCACCGACGAAGCGGTCGCCCTGATGCGCCTCGCGTGGACACAAGAACGGGTCACGTTCGCGGGACGCTTCCATCAGGTCGAGGACGTCGCCGTCGGCCCCCGGCCCGTCCAGCAACCCCACCCCGACGTCTGGTTCGGCGGGGTCTCGGGCCCGGCCCTCCGGCGCGTCGGCCGCCTCGGCGACGGCTGGCTCCCGTCCTTCGTCACGGTCGCCGAATACCGCGAGAAAGCCGAGGTCATCCGCAAGATCGCGGCCGACGAGGGCCGCCAGATCGACGAGGAGCACTTCGGCGCCCTCGTGCCCTACCTGCCCTCAGGGACCCCTGGGGAGGAGCAGGTGTTGGAGTTGGTCGCCAAGCGCCGTCCGGGCGTCGACCCGCGCGCGATGGTCGCCCTCGGCGGGCCCGACGCGCTGCGCACGCGGCTCACGGAGTTCGTGGAGCAAGGCGCCAGCAAGTTCGTGATCACGCCGGTGCTCACGCCGGCTGACTGGAGAAACGAGCTGGCCACGTTGCGCCGCGAGGTTGCGCAATCACTCGAGAACTGACGCTAGAGGACCGGCAGGTACCGCTCGAGCTCGAACGGCGACACGTATGCCTTGTAGCTGTCCCACTCCGCGCGCTTGTTGCGGAGGAACTGCTCGAAGACGTGTTCGCCGAGCGCCTCCGCGACGAGCTCCGAGCGCTCCATCTCGCGCAGCGCGACGAAGAGGTCGCCGGGAAGAGACGCTATCCCCTTCGCAGCGCGATCCTCCTGCGACATCGCGTCGACGTCGTCGGAGACCTCGTCGGGAAGCTCGTACTCCTCTTCGATGCCCTTCAAGCCGGCCGCGAGGAGAACCGCGAACGCAAGGTACGGGTTGCACGCCGGGTCGGGCGAGCGCACCTCGATCCGCGCCGACGCCGCCTTCGTCGGCTTCGCGCCCGGCACGCGCACGAACGCCGAACGCAGATGCCGGGACCAGCAGATCGCGGTCGGCGCCTCGTAGCCCGGCACGAGACGCTTGTAGGAGTTGACCCATTGATTCACGACCGCGGTCAATTCGCGCGCGTGCCGTAGCAGGCCCGCGACGAACATGCGCCCGATCTTCGACAGATGCGCGGGATCCTTCTGATCGTAGAAGACGTTGCGGTCGCCCTCGAAGAGCGACACGTGCGTGTGCATGCCGCTACCCCATTGGTTCTGGATCGGCTTCGGCATGAACGTCGCGTGGAGGCCGCGTTCCTGCGCGACCTCCTTCACCACCAGCCGGTACGTCATAACGTTGTCCGCCATCGACAACGCGTCGGCGAACCGCAGATCGATCTCATGCTGTGACGGCGCGACTTCGTGATGCGAATACTCAACCGAGATGCCCATCGCCTCGAGCGTCTGGATCGCCTGACGCCGGAAGTCCTGCGCGGAATCCAACGGGGTCAGATCGAAGTACGAGCCCTGGTCGAGCGGCACCGGCTCCGTCGCCGATTTGAAGAGGAAGAACTCCATCTCCGGATGGACGTAGACCGTGAATCCCTTCGCGGCCGCGCGTTCCACGTTCCGGCGCAACACCCACCGCGGATCGCCGGGGAAGGGTGCGCCGTCGGGCAGGGTGATGTCACAGAACATGCGCGCCTCGAGATGGCTCGAACGGCCGGCGGGCAGGATCTGGAACGTCGACGCGTCCGGCTTCGCGAGCATGTCGGATTCCTGGACACGCGCGAACCCTTCGATCGCCGATCCGTCGAAGCCCATCCCCTCCTCGAACGCGTGCTCCAGCTCTTCCGGCGTGATCGCGAACGACTTCAGGAAGCCGAGGACGTCCGTGAACCACAGACGGATGAAGCGGATGTTCCGCTCCTCGACCGTGGTGAGGACGTAGGAGATCTGTTCGTTGATGGGATCCATCGACGTGACCGGCTAGCCGTTGGCGACGATCTCGCCGTCCTCCCACGTCGGCGTCCCTTCGAGGAGCGCGACCATCTTGCGATAGGCCTCGTCCTGTTCGTCTGAGTCCGCGTTGGCGAAGTAGGACTCTTTGTCGCGGAAGACGACGGCGATCTTGTACTCGTTCTCTTTGCCCTCAAGCTTGTAGACGTAGTAGGCGATGTGGCCGTCGGGCTGGCGGCCATCCTGTGCCATCACCTTCTGGAGTTCGTCGAACTTGCCGGGTTTCACCTTGATGTGGCCGATCGTTCCGAACATAGCGACCTCCTCGCAACCGGGTGGGCGGGTGGAATCTTAGACGTAACCACGAAGTCGGACCGCGCGGGCGACCCGCTCGACGGCGAGACCGAACGCGGCGTCCCTCAGCGAGCAGCCGGTCGCGGCCGAGGACACCGCCGCGTACGCCTTGTTCATGACCTTGCGCAACTGATCGTTGACCTGTTCTTCCTCCCAGCGGAACTGCTGGATGTTCTGCGTCCATTCGAAGTACGAGACCGTTACGCCGCCGGCGTTCGCGAGGATGTCGGGGATCACCACGACGCCGGCGTCCTCCAGCGTGGCGTCTGCGAGCGGCGTCACCGGATGGTTCGCCGCCTCGACGACCACCTTCGCGCGGATCCTCGACGCGTTGCGTCCATGGATCACTTCGCCGAGAGCGGCCGGCACGAGCCACGCGACGTCGAGCTCGAGGAGCTCTTCATTCGAGATCTCGTCGGCGCCGGGGACCCCGACGACCGATCCCGTGGCGTCGCGGTGCGCCCAGACCTTCTCGATATCGAGACCGGACGTCATATGGATCCCGCCCCGTACGTCGGAAACCGCGACGACCTTGGCGCCGGCATCGGCGGCGATCCGCGCGGCCCACGACCCGACGTTCCCAAATCCCTGGACCGCGACCGTCGCGCCCTCGAGCGGGTACCCGCGATCCTTCGCGTACTCCTCCATCACAATCACGACGCCCCGCCCCGTGGCCGCCTCGCGTCCGAGGGAGCCGCCGAGCTCGACCGGCTTCCCCGTCACGCACGCGGGCTGGTAGCCGTAGCGCTGTCCGAAGGCGTCCATCATCCAGGCCATCGTCTGCGCGTTGGTATTCATGTCGGGCGCGGGGATGTCGCGGTTGACGCCGAGCACGTAGCCGATCATCTGCGTGTAGCGGCGCGTGAGCCTCTGAAGCTCGGCTTCGCTCATCATGTACGGCTCGCACTGGACCCCGCCCTTGGCTCCGCCGAAGGGGAGATCGGTGACGGCCGTCTTCCAGGTCATCAACGCGGCGAGCGCGCACACCTCGTCGAGGTCGGCCTCGGGGTGGAACCGCACACCCCCCTTGTAGGGCCCCCGGGCGCCGTTGTGTTGGACGCGATAGCCGTTGAAGACCAGGAGGCCTCCCGCGTCGGTCCGCAGCGGTACCTGAACCTGGACCTCGCGGTACGAACCCCGAAGCACCTCTCGCATCTCGTCGTCGAGCTCCAGCCGGTCGGCGGCGTGCTCGAAGAAGTACGTGACGGCCTGGTGCGGGCTCATCTTGTCCGAGAGCTTCATGGCTGACCGCCTCTCCCACCGGATGATTCCGGTGCATTCTGCTCTACCTGTGGCACCTCCTGCGCGCCGCGCGCTAGCCTCAGGCTGATGCGCACGCTAAGGCTCGCGCTGGCCCAGGTGGACCCCACCGTGGGAGATCTCGCGGGCAACGTGCGGCTGATGCGCCGCTGGCTCGCGAAGGCCGAGCGCGCGGGCGCCGAGGTGGCCGTCTTCCCCGAGCTCGCGATCACCGGCTACCCGCCGGAGGACCTCGTCTTCAAACCCGCCTTCGTCGCCGATAACCGCAAGCAGCTGAAGGCGCTCGCCGCCGGGACCGGAGATACCGCCGTCATCGTCGGGTTCGTCGACCACACGGACCTGGGCATCCACAACGCCGCCGCGGTGCTGCAGCGCAAAGGGATACGCGGCGTGTACCACAAGGTCCTGCTGCCGAACTACGGCGTCTTCGACGAGATGCGGACGTTCACGCCGGGCGACCGCTACCCCATCTTCGTGATCGACGGCGTCCAGGTCGGCGTCAGCGTGTGCGAGGACGCCTGGATCGGCGACGGCCCGGTCCGCGAGCTCGCGCGCCGTGGTGCCGAGGTGATCGTCAACATCAACGCATCGCCCTACCACCTCAACAAAGGATTCGAGCGCCAGGTGCTCTTCCGGCAACGAGCGCGGGAGAACGAGGTCTTTTTCGCCTACCTGCAGACGGTCGGCGGCCAGGACGAGCTCGTCTTCGACGGCGACTCGCTCGTGTACGACCGCCACGGGAAGCTACTCGCGCGCGGCGCGCAGTTCGCCGAGGACTTGATCCTGGTCGACCTGGAGCTCCCGGACCGCGCGCGGCGCATCCCGCGCAGCGCGGAGGTGATCGAGCTGTCCCCGGCGCGGAAGCGCGCCGAGCCGCGGATCGAGCTCCCGATGCGCGTGCGACGCGCGATGGATCCGATCGAAGAGGTCTACAGCGCTCTGCTGCTCGGCACCCGCGACTACGTCCGCAAGAACGGCTTCGCGTCGTGCGTCCTCGGTCTCTCCGGCGGGATCGATTCGGCTCTCACCGCGGCCGTCGCGGCCGACGCCGTCGGTCCTGAGAACGTGCTCGGCGTCGCGATGCCGTCGCGCTATTCCTCGTCGGAGTCGATCGAGGATGCGAAGGAGCTCGCCGGGAACCTCGGGATCGACTTCACGGTGATCCCGATCGCTGAGGTCCACGACGCGCTCCTATCAACCTTGTCCGAGCCGTTCGCCGGACGGGAGGCCGACATCACCGAGGAGAACCTCCAATCGCGCATCCGCGGGACGATCCTGATGGCGTTGTCGAACAAGTTCGGCCACCTCGTCCTCGCCACCGGGAACAAGAGCGAGATGGCGACCGGATACTCCACGCTGTACGGCGACATGGCCGGCGGCTTCGCTGTTCTGAAGGACGTGCCGAAGACGCTCGTATATGAGCTCGCGGCGTGGCGCAACGCGAGCGGCCCGTCCGCCGTCCCCGAACGCGTCTTCACCAAGGCGCCCACCGCCGAGCTGCGCCCGGGCCAGCTCGACACCGACTCGCTGCCCCCGTACGAGGTGCTCGATCCGATCCTGCACGCGTACGTCGAGGAAGACCGTCCTCTCGTTCAGATCGTCAAGATGGGATTCCCCGCGGACATCGTGAAGCGCGTCGTGGAGCTCGTCGATCGGGCGGAGTACAAGCGGCGGCAGGCTCCGCCCGGCGTGAAGATCACGCCGCGCGCGTTCGGTAAGGACCGCCGTCTCCCGATCACGAACTGGTTCCGCGAATGGATGCTGCCCGCGCCGGCGCGCGGGGCGCCCGGCGGACCACGCTCGCGTCCCTACGCGCGTCCCAGGAGGTCGCGATGAACGTTGCGGATCTGATGTCGAAGCCCGCGTGCTTCGTCGACCCCGAAACGACGCTCGCCGAAGCCACGACCATGATGGGCGAGCAAAGGGTAGGGTCGGCACTCGTGATGGAGGGCGAGCGACTGGCGGGCATCCTCACCGAGCGGGACATCGTGCGGGCGATGTCGAACGCGCACGACGCCCCGGCCCGGCCGGTCATCGAATGGATGTCGAAAAACCCGACGACGGCCACCGGCGAAACCCCCGTCCGCGAAGCGCTCCGCACGATGGTCGAGGGCGGCTTCCGACACCTTCCCATCGTCGAGGGCGAAACCGTCGTCGGCGTGCTGTCCATGCGGGACATCGCCAAAGCCCTCGCCGACTAACAAATCGGGCCAACCCGGGTGGGTGTGGGGGGCGATCGCGTCCGTCGGGACAGCCTAGAAGGACGTTCGTCCTGACGCGTTTGATGTGTTCGCACCTTCCGGCCTCAACTTTTCTCGGGTACTTTCCGATGACCACAGAGAGTCACCATTTGTACGCGCTTTGGGAAAGGGAGTAAGCGGATGGCCCGGACGAGTACGGATCTCAGCAACATGGACACCTGCGGTCGCTGCGAGTCTCTGTTCGAGAACGGCACCGAGGTCTGCCCGTCCTGCAACACGCCGACGAAGTTCATGAGCTTCAAGTCGCGCGCCGAGTACGAAGTCGAGCAGTGGCGCCGCTACAAGGCGGACGCGACCGCGGCTTCCGTTTAACGAAACGATCTTCCCCCCGGGCCTCGGGGGCGCTCGCTCACCAGGCGGTCGCCTCCGGGGCCGGTTTTTTGTTCCGGTTCTCCTGGATGACCGCGGGGGCGAGTTTCTGGCACGATAGAGACGCCAGGGGACCCGGCGACCGGTGAGCGAGGGCGCTCACCGCGAGGGCCTCTAGGAAGGAGGGCTCCGATGCCCGTCTCTATCCACGACCTCCGGGCGATGAAGGCCCGCGGTGAACGGTTCGCGATGCTGACCGCCTACGACCACCCGACCGCCCAGATCCTCGACGAGGCGGGGATCCCCGTGTTGCTCGTCGGCGACTCGCTTGCGCAGGTGGTCCTCGGCTACGACTCGACGATCCCGGTCACGATGGACGAGATGCTCCACCACACCAGGGCCGTGACGCGCGGATCTCGCAACGCTCTGATCGTCGGCGACATGCCTTTCATGAGCTACCAAGCATCGGACGAGGACGGCCTGCGCAACGCGGGACGCTTCCTGAAAGAGGGCGGCGCGCACGCCGTGAAGATCGAAGGGCCTCGGATCGAGCTCGCGGCCGCGATGTCGGAGCGGGGGATACCCGTGATGGGTCACCTGGGGCTCACGCCGCAGTCGGTGCACCTGTTCGGGGGGTACAAGGTCCAGGGCCGGAGCGAGGAGCAGGCGGATCGCATCCGCATCTGGGCGAAGGAGCTCGAGGAGGCCGGCGCGTTCGCGCTCGTGCTCGAGTGCGTCCCGGCGTCGCTCGCCGCGACGGTCACCGCGTCGCTGTCGATCCCGACGATCGGGATCGGAGCCGGCCCAGACTGCGACGCGCAGGTGCTCGTCATACACGATCTCGTGGGGCTCACGCCGGGGCCGGCGCCCAAGTTCGTGAAGCGCTACGCCGACGTGCGGTCGCAGATCGCGGACGCGGCGAAAGCGTTCGCGCGCGAGGTCGCCGCCGGCGCGTACCCGGACGACGAGCACAGCTACTCGTAGAAGACGACGCCCTCCCACGGCGCCAGCGCGAGCGCGCCGTCCAGCACGTCGCCGTCGCGTTCCCGACGCGTCCCGACCCGCACGCGACCGGAGACTCCGTCGATCGTCGCGGGCTCGTCGGCCAGGTTCAGGGCGACGACGGCACGGCCGCGACGCCACACGAGAACGTCCGGGGGACCGTCCAGGCATTCGGTGCGTGAGCCGGCAGTGCGATCCTCCCGGCGGAGAGCGATCAGATCCCTGCAGAGCCGCAGCACCGACCGGGGATCGGCGCGCTGATCCCCGACGTTGCACGCGGCGACGTCCCCGAAGGGCAGCCATGGTTCTACCCCCTCCGCGGTGAACCCGGCTCCCGGCCGGTGGCTCCAGGGCATCGGCGTTCGGGCCGGGTCACGCCCGGCGGACCCGCCGGCGCCGACCTTCTTCCCCAAGGGGTCGACCGAACGCTCGAGGGGGACGAGGGTGTCGGGCATGCCGATCTCGTCGCCGTAATAAAGGAGCGGCGTCCCCGGAAGCATGAGCACGAGCATGAGGGCGCAGCGCACCTTGCGCTCGTCGCCTCCTCCCCAGCGGGTCGCCATCCGGGAGATGTCGTGGCTTCCTCCGTTCCAGACGGGCCACGCATCGAAGGGGAGGGCTTTCATCGTCGCGTCGATCACTTCGCGCATGCGGGGCGCGTTCAACGGCGCGTACAGGAAGGGGATGTTGAACGCGAGGTGGAGCTCGTCGCCGGTGCCGTGGTAGGACGCCATCGTCGCCAGGTCGAGAACGTAGGTCTCCCCGACGAGCACGCGCGGCTCATCGTAGGAATCAGCGACCGATCGCCAGCGCCGGATGATCTCGTGTGTCTGCGGCAGGTTCGCGCTATAGAGCTCGCGCTGCCCCCATGCTTGTTCCATGAACGAATCGTGTTCGGAGGCCGCGGGGTTGTCGCGGAGCAGGCGGTCCTTAACGAGCTTGTGGCAGACGTCGATCCGGAATCCGGCGATCCCTCGGTCGAACCAGAATCGCAATGCGCCCTCGATCGCGCCCCAGACGACGGGATTCCACCAGTTCAGGTCCGGCTGCGACTGCAGGAACGAGTGCATGTAGTACTGACCGGTCGCGGGATCGAACGTCCACGCGGGGCCGAAGAAATTGCTGATCCAGTTGTTCGGTTCGGATCCGTCGGGTTTGGGGTCGGCCCACACGTACCAGTCCCGCTTCGGGTCGTCGCGCGACGACCGGGAGGCGAGGAACCACGGGTGCCGGTCGCTCGTATGGTTCGGCACCAGATCGAAAAGCACACGCATACCGCGGGCGGAGGCCTCGGCGACGAGATGCTCCACGTCGTCGAGCGTCCCGTACCGCGGGTCGACCGCCGTGTAGTCGGCGACGTCGTATCCCCAGTCGTCGTTCGGAGACGGCATGACGGGACTGACCCAGATCCCGTCCACACCCAGCCACACGAGGTGATCCAGGCGTGCGATGAGTCCGCGGATGTCGCCGACGCCGTCGCGGTCCGAATCTGCGAAGGAGCGCAGATACACCTGATAGAGCACGCCCTCGCGCCACCACGCGGATCCGTTCCGGTCTTCGACGACGACCGACGTGGTTTCGTCCTCCTCCGTTGTTCGTTCCTTCGACGCGCCCCCCGGTGGAGCCACGGGGACAGCGGGGAGTCGCGCCCAGAGGAATCCCTCGACCCGGGCGGCGGCCGCGGCACGCGCACGTTTGCGCACGATCGTGATCGCGCCGATGCGGACCCGCCCTCGAGGATCGGCGAGGGTGACGACGACGCCGCCCGGCTCCCACGCGGTCCAGAAGGATCCTGCGTCCCACGCGGCTCTCGTGATCCGCGACCAGGGCACGGTCCGCCGTGCGTGTCCCCGCGTGACGACGATGATCCCCTTGTCGTCGGCGAAGATGGCGTTCCGTCCCGCCAGGAAGCGCACCGCCAGGACGGCGGCGACGAAAACGGCGGCCAGTAAGGCGAACATGATCGCGACGGTCGCCCGGTCCGCGAGGAGCACGGGAACCGGGGCGAGGACGACCGCGGGGAGCGCAAGCAGCCACAGGCCGCGTAGGTCGGATCGCACGAGCTCGAGCGGCTCGGATGGATCCCGCATGGCGGGCGACATGCGCAGAAGATTAGCCTTTGTCGCCGTGAGGTTCGGAATCTTCTACGAGCACCAGCTCCCGCGCCCGTGGTCGCCGGACGACGAGCACCGGCTCCTGACGGACGCGCTGGACCAGATCGAGCTGGCCGACCGTCTGGGGATCGACTACGTCTGGGAGGTCGAGCACCACTTCCTCGAGGAGTACAGCCACTCGTCCGCGCCGGAGGTGTTCCTCGGCGCGGTGTCGCAGCGGACGAAGCGGATCCGGCTCGGCCACGGGATCGTGCAGTTGCCGGTCAACTTCAATCAACCCTCACGGATCGCGGAACGGATCGCGACGCTCGACCTCGTTTCGCACGGCCGCGTCGAGTTCGGCACCGGGGAAGCGTCCTCCGAGGTCGAGCTCGCCGGCTTCGGCATCTCACGCGAGACGAAGCGCGCGCAGTGGCACGAGGCGATCGACGCCATCACGCGCATGTTCGTCGAGCAACCGTTCGCCGGCTACGACGGCGATTGGGTGAAGATGCCGCCGCGCAACGTCGTCCCCAAGCCGTTGCAGAAACCACACCCGCCGTTGTGGGTGGCGTGCTCGCGGCGGGAGACGATCCACCTGGCGGCGCAGAAGGGCATCGGCGCGCTGTCGTTCTCGTTCATCGAGCCGGCCGAGGCGAAGGCGTGGGTCGAAGACTACTACGCGACGATCGCGTCCGAGGAGTGCGTACCCGCCGGTTTCGCAGTCAACCCAAACATGGCAGTCGTAACGCCGTTCATGTGCCACCGCGACGAGGAGACCGCGATCGATCGGGGACTCGACGGCGGCCACTTCTTCGGCTACTCGCTGGGTCACTACTACGTCTTCGGCGACCACAAACCGGGCCGGACGAGCGTCTACGACGAGTTCGAGCAGAACCGTTCCCTCTTCGGCTTCGATCGCGACGTCGCCGCGCAGACCGACGTGAATCTCGCCGCGCAGCTGTTCCAGCAGGCGCTCGGCTCGGCGCGCGGCGCCATCGGCACACCCGACCAGATCCGGGCGTTCGTCCGCGGCTACGCCGACGCAGGGGTCGATCAGGTGATCTTCGTCAGCCAGGCCGGACGGAACAGCCACGAGCACATCTGCGAATCCCTCGAGCTTTTCGCGACCGAAGTGATGCCGGAGTTCGCCGAGGCGGCCGACGAAGTCGAGCTCGCGAAGAACGAAGGTCTCGCGAAGGCGACGGAGAAGGCTCTCGCGCGGCGCGAACAGCCGCGGGAACCGCCCGACGACTACTTCGTCCGGGCGACCATGCAGGCCTGACGGCCGCTATCCGGGAGGATGAAGTGGCGTGAAGACGCCCTCCTCGCGCGAGCACGAACAGCAGATCCGCGAGCCTGTTGAGGTAGCGGAGAGGCTCCCCGTCGGGGAGCATGGCTTCGCGCGTTACCCCTGCGACGTGTCGCTTGCACCGGCGTACGATCGCGCGGCCTAGATCGGCCGCCGAAAAGAAGACCAGTCGTCCCATCGTCACCGGTTCGCGTGTAGATGCGGGGCATTGCGTCGCAGTGTTAATGCGCGGTTCGTCGCGCATCCGCCTCGCAAAAGCGACGTCCGGCACATCCCGGCAAGTCAAGATTTACCGGCCCTCTGCCGATGCTCGGAGTGATCATACGGACGCCATCGGTGTTCCTTTCTGGGGGAGGGCGCGATGAAACGGTTCGTCTTCTTGTTCCGCGGGGGCCCGCCCATCCTTCTTCTGACGCTCATCCTCGCGGGCGTAGGTGTTTGGCCCGGCGCGATGTCACCCACCGGTGCTCCCTCGCCACCCAAGGAGCTCGTCGTCACCACACCGGCTCCCTCACGACCGGACACCACACCGTTCTTCGATCGCCCGCGCGGTCTCGTGTTCCGAGGATTGCAGCGCGGCGCAGGGGCGTGCCCCTCCGGCTGGGAGTTGATGGACCGACCCTCGACATGCACCCACGGTCCCGACCGAGCTCCATTGGGCGTCGATACGACACGCGTTCGTTCGATCGCCGATCTGGTGGGGACGCTCCTTGGAGGATCGGAGTCGGCTGCGCCGGTCCCATGTTACGGAGACGGCGCGAGTGGCAAACGCGTTCAGGTCGTCTACGCGCACGCCGCCGACGTTCCCGACCGCTTCGATGAGCTCGCTGCCTCGCTCAGGGAATGGGCCACCTATGTCGACGGGGTCTTCAACACAAGCGCCGCTAAAACAGGCGGCGTGCGCCACGTTCGCTACGTCACAGACGCAGATTGCAATCTCGCGATCCAGCGCGTTCAGCTATCCAACGCAGGCGACGACAGCTTCAGCGCGACCGTCAGCGAGCTCAGCTCGGTGGGACTACAACGATCTGATCGGAAGTACCTGGTTTGGACGGACGCATCGATCTACTGTGGC
>JBIOTQ010000067.1:0-9611 GCA_044866075.1 Actinomycetota bacterium
CGGATCGCGGGCACGACACCACTCTGTACGCGTCCGGCGGGAGCATCACGCGCGCGAAGCTCGTGACCGTCTTCGACGACCCGCCCGGCGGCACCCACATCGGCGACTCGTTCTACGACGTGGTGCACGCGGGAACCGCGTATCGCGATGCCGCTGCCTACGACATCATCCACGACCACTCCGGCGTCGTCGGCCCGGCCATCGGCGCGCACGTCGGCGTCCCCGTCGTGCATACGCTGCACGGCCCCTTCACCGAGCAGGCGAAGCGCGTCCACAGGCTGCTGTCGGGCCGCGTCTGGTACGTCGCGATCTCGGAGGCGCAGCGCGCGTTCTGCCCGGACCTCTCCTACGCCGGCACGGTGCACAACGGCATCGACATCTCGAGGTATCCGTTCCGCGAGGAGAAGGAAGACTTCCTGTTGTTCCTCGGACGCGTCAATCCCGAGAAGGGCCCCGAGATCGCGGTCGAAGTAGCCCATCGCACCGGACGGAAGCTCGTCATGGCGATCAAGAAGGCCGAGCCGATGGAAGAGGAGTACTGGCGCACGATCGTGGAGCCGCACCTCGACGGAAGCGAGGAGATCATCGGCGAGATCACGATCGACGAAAAGGCCGCCCTCCTCGCGCGCGCGTCGGCGGTCCTCTTCCCGATCCAGTGGCCCGAGCCGTTCGGTCTCGTCATGACGGAGGCGATGGCGTCGGGGACCCCGGTCATCTCGTTCGCGTACGGGGCGGCGCCCGAGGTGATCGTCGACGGAAAGACGGGTTTCCTCGTGAAGACGATCGACGAGATGTGCGAGGCCGTCGAGCGCGCCCGGGAGATCAAACCCGCGGTCGCGCGCCGGCACGTCGAGGATCACTTCTCGGCCGAAGCGATGGTCGAGGGATACCTGCGCGCGTTCGAGAAGGTTTTGAGTATCTAAGCGTCGCGCGGAGAGAGCTCGAGCAGACACACCTCAGGACGGCACGCGAACCGCACCGGCGAGTATCCGCTCGTTCCCAGGCCGGCGCTGACGTGCAGCCACGCGCCGTCGAAGCGGTGAAGACCGCGCGCCATCCGGCGCGGAAGATTCCTCGTGTTCGTCACGAGGGCGCCGATGCCCGGCACGCGCAGCTGCCCTCCGTGCGTGTGGCCGGACACGATCAGGTCGTAGCCGAGCCCCGCCAGGGCCGGAGCGGCATCCGGCGAATGAACGATGCCGAGGCGGAAGCCGTCGCCGCGACGCTGCGACGCGACCGAGATATCGTCGCGCCGAATGTGAGGATCGTCGAGCCCGACCACGTCGACCGCGAGGCCGTTCACGGAAACGCTCGCGCTGCGATTGAGGAGCTGCGTCCAGCCTCGCTCTTCGAGCTTGCGTGCGAGGTCGCGCCAGGGGAGCGTCGTCGCCTTGTCGATCTGCAGCTTGCTCGGCCCGAAGAAGTACTTGAACGGATTGCCGGGCCGCGACGCGTAGTAATCGTGCGAGCCGAAGACGTACATGGCCCCTGCCGCCGGCCGGAGACGCGAGACTGCGTCGACCGCGACGTCGATCCCGTCCGCATGATCGACGAAGTCACCCGTGCACACGACGAAGTCGGGCTCGGTGCGCGCGCACCGCGCGAGGAATGCGCTCTTGCGCCGTTGCCCGCGCCGGAAGTGGAGGTCGGAGATGTGCAGCAGTCGCACCGGCCGCGACCCCGCCGGCAGGCACGGGACGCGGTGGACGCGCAGCGCGAACCAGTTGCGCTCGATCAGAGACGCGTACGCGAAAGCCGCGACCGCGACGGCCGCGACAGCGAGCAGGAGGGGGAGCACCGGCGTATCCTAGCCGGGGCCTCCGACCGGGATGATGCGACGATGTTGCGAGAAAAGATCGCCGAGGAGATGCGCGCTGCGATGAAGGCGCGCGAACAAGCGCGCGTCGCGGCACTTCGCATGCTCATGACCGCAGTGAAGAACACCGAGGTGGAGAAGCTCCACGAGCTCTCCGACGACGAAGTGCTCGACGTGATCGCCCGCGAGGCGAAGCGCCGTCGTGAGTCGATCGATGCCTTCGAGAAGGCCGGCCGCTCGGATCTCGTCGAGAAGGAGACGGCCGAGCTGCACGTTCTCGAGGCCTACCTGCCGGACAAGCTCTCCGACGCAGAGCTCGCCGCCCTCGTCGAGCAGGCCGTTGCGGAGACGGGCGCGTCGTCGCCGAAGCAGATGGGCGAGGTCATGAAGGCGTTGATGCCGAAGGTGCGCGGCCGCGCCGACGGCGCGCAGGTGTCGGCGCTCGTCAAAGCGAAGCTCGGCAGCTGACGCTCACTCGCTCGACGTCGGCTCGGGTGTCGGCGTCGGTTCGGGCTCCGGCGGCGGCTCGCCTCCACCGCCCGCCCCGTCCGACACCGAGAGCGTGATCATCGTTCCCGCCTCGACCTCGGTGCCGGCGGCGGGGGATTGACCCGCGACGATCCCGGGCGCGAGTGACGATTTCACGACCTTCTGCATCACGCTGAACCCGGCCGCCTCGAGCGCCGCTTTGGCGTCGTCGAACGTCTTGTTTGTGACGTCGGGCACGGCGGCCTTCGTCACCGCCGGCGGCGCCGGGAACCGCTGGATCGCGAGGCCCGCGTGCGCCGCGCGCATGTAACGCGACCAGATCATGGCCGGCAGGCTTCCGCCGAACACCTTCGCGTAGCCGTGGATGTTGTAGAGGGGGCGCCTGCGGTCCTTCGGGAATCCCATCCAGACGGCGGTCGCGAACTGCGGCGTGAAGCCCGTGTACCAAGCGTCCTTGTAGTCGTCCGTCGTTCCGGTCTTCGCCGCCGCCGGGCGGCCGATCTTGCCGTTCGTCCGTCCCGTGCCGCGCTCGACGACGCCCTGCAGGATGGCGTCGGCCTGCGCGGCGATCTTCGGGTCGAGGGCCTGCTGGCAGTCCGGCTCGTTCCGCACGACGGTCTTTCCGGACGCGTCGGCGATCCGGTCGATCGCGAACGGCTTGCAGTGGACGCCGTTGTTCGCGAGCGTGGAATAGGCACTCGCCATCTCGTAGGGCGATACCTCGAACGTTCCGAGGGCCAGCGAGAGATACGGCCGGAGGTCGCTCGTGATCCCCACCTTGTGCGCGACGTCGACGACCTTCTCCGGCCCGACCTTGTTGATCAATTGCGCGTAGAAGGAGTTGACCGACAGCTCCGTCGCGCGGCGCAGGTTCATGATGCCCTCGCCGCGGTGCGAGTAGTTCTGTACCGGCCAGACCTGACCGTTGCGCGGATCTGTGATCTCGATCGGAGAGGGGGTGTCCAGCGTGAATCCGGGCGGGACCCCCGACTCCAAAGCCGCGAGCATCGTGAACGGTTTGAACGACGAGCCGGCCTGGCGTTTGCCCTGGACCGCGAGGTTGTACTTGTTCTTCTCGAAGTCGCTCCCGCCGACCATCGCTTTCACTTTCCCGGTCGGCGCCTCGATCGAGACGAGGGCGGCCGCCGGGTCGGACTTGCGCGTCAGCACCTTCGAGACGGCCTCGCTCGCAGCCTTCTGCAGTTTGAGGTCGAGGGTGGTGTGGATACGCAGACCGCCGGAGAAGAGCACCCGCGCGCGGTCGGCGCGCGTCGCGCCGAAGCGGGCGTCGTCGAGGATCTGGTCCTTCACGAACTCGATGAAGTAGGGTTCGATCGGCTTCGGGAGCGGGTGACGTCCGACCTTCATGGCTTGCGACTTCGCCTGGTCGGCCTCGTCGCGCGTCACGTACTTGAGCGCCGCCATGCGGTCGAGCACGAGGTTTCGCCGGTTCAGCGCGGCCCGGCGGTTCGCGAAGGGGCCGTAGCGCTCGGGCGCGCGGATCGCGCCGGCCAGAAGCGCGCTCTCCGCGAGCGTCAGCCTCTCGACGCGCTTCCCGAAGTAGTACTCCGCCGCGGTTCCCACGCCATAGACGCCCTCGCCGAAGTACGTTTCGTTGAGGTAGAGCTCGAGGATCTCCCTCTTCGACTTCTCTTTCTCGAGCGCGACGGCGTACTGCGCTTCGCGGATCTTGCGGTCGATCGACCTCTCGTTGCCGACGATGATGTTCTTCACGAGCTGTTGCGTGATCGTGCTGCCGCCCTGGCGCACGCCGCCCGCCTCGACGTTGGTCAGGAAGGCGCGGAAAAGCCCGGCCATGCTGACGCCGTGGTGCTCGTAGAAGCGCGAGTCCTCGATCGCGAGGACGGCCTTCTGCGTGATCTCGGGTACGCGGGCGATCGGGACGAACGTGCGGTTCTCCTCGCCGGCGAGGGTCGCGAGCACCTCGCCGCCGGCCGCGTACACGACTGAGCGCTGCGCGATCTTGAACGACACGCCCTGCAGCCCTTGGGGTCCGCCCTCGAGCTTTGCGGCGGCGCCCCGCGCGAGGCGTCCGATGACCGCCGCACCGGGGATCGTGAGGACCGCGATGAGGAGCGACGACAGCCCGACCACCAACGCCACCAGGGCCGCGCGATGCAGCCGCCCGAGCGTCGAGGCGTCGCGCGGCGGCGGCGTGCCCGGATCACCGGCCGTGACCGCCTCGCGGGCGCGCGCCAGCACGCGCCGGAGCGGCTCGGTCAGCCGGCGGATGCGTTCGGGGTCGTAGTCGCCTCTGATCATGTGTGGTTCGCCATAGGGCGGGCGGCCCGGGAATGGTATCGCGCTGCCACCGGCCGAAGCAGGGCGACTCGGTAATCCTCCCGAGCCCGAACGGGGGAGGCAGAACGACCCGGCATGCCTATCGAAAAGGGACACCATCCCGCGGACAATCCAATTCCTATGCGGTACTCGAGGCAGGACGTCAACCCACCCACCCCGTTGGGGACCCTGGACGTCACCGAGGATTGGGAGGCCCGCGCTCAATGCCGCGGCGCCGACGGCGAGCTCTTCTTCACGCCCGGCGTGGCTCAGGAGTTCCGCGCCAAGGCCGTGTGCCGGTCCTGCCCCGTGCGCTGGGAGTGCCTCGCCTACGCCCTGAAGCACCGTGTCGAGCACGGGGTCTGGGGCGGCCTGACCGACCGCGAACGCCGCCGGGTCCTCAACCGGACACGGCCCCCGTCTTGGGATCCCGAGACGGCGATGCGCGCCGTTTCCTAAGCCGGCAGCTGGCCCGGCTTCATCGGCAGTTCGCCGAGCAGCTCCTCGCCGACGCGCCGTAGAGCCGCAAGGTCGTGGACGTCGTCGGCCATGTCCGGCACCCGCCACACCGGCACTTCGGGGAGGTCGCTCAGCGCGCCCTTGATCGCCTCGTCTTCCCGCAACGAGATCTCCCGCCAGGACGCGTACAGATCGAGCGCCGGGGCGAGGATGCCGTCTCCGTCACCGGCGCTCCCGTGGACGCGGCCGGCGAGGGCGCGCGGGTCCTCGAGACCGGGGACGGCCGGGACGTTGTGCGTGCGATTCATCACGACGCCGCCGAGGGGCATCTTCTCGGCGCCGAGCCGCTGCACGAAGTAACGCGCCTCGCGCAGCGAGGCCTCCTGCGGCGCCGACACCACGACGAACGCCGTGCGCCGGGCCGACAGCAGGTCGTGCACGCGCTTCGCGCGGTCCTTGAACTGGTCGTACATGCCCTCGAACGCCAGGAAGAAGTTGGCAACGTCGGCGAGCAGCTCGCTGCCGGTGATCCTCGTCGCGACCTTGAGGAACTGCCGGGCGCCGAAGTTCACCGCCTTCAGGTACGTCTTGCCGGCCTTGAGGTACGGCCACAGCAGCAGCCGGAGGAAGCGACCCTCGAGGAAGTCGGTGACCTTGTTCGGCGCGTCGAGGAAGTCCAGCGCGCTGCGCGTCGGCGGCGTGTCGAGGACGATCAGCTCCCACCGTCCTTCTTCATGGAGCTCCCAGAGTTTCTCCATGGCCATGTACTCCTGCGTGCCGGCCAGGCTCGACGAGATGTGTTGATAGAAGGGGTTCGCGAAGATCTTCTCCGCACGATCGCGCGACGTCATGTCGAGGATCATGTCGTCGAACGTCGTCTTCATGTCGAGCATCATCCCCCACAGCTCGCCCGGCGGCTTCTTCCGACGCTCGCCCTCGACGTGGATCCGCTTCGGTGTGTTATCGAGCGCGTCGAGGCCGAGCGATTGCGCGAGGCGGCGTGCCGGATCGATCGTGAGCACAAGGGCCCGCCGGCCTTCGTCCGCCGCGCGCAGTGCGAGCGTCGCGGCCGCCGTCGTCTTCCCGACGCCGCCGGGCCCAACGCAGACGAGGACGTGCCGGTCGCCGACGAGCTGTGCGAGTCGCTCGGTCACGTGATCGCTCCCTGCGCGACGAGCTCGTCGGCCAAACGAGCGATCTCGTGCTTCGTCATGCGCGACGAGAACAGGTAAGGGAGCATCACCTTCGGTAGCCCCGTCTCGCGCTCGAGCTCACGGATCGCATCGTGCTGGTTGATCGTTCTGCGGGCGTGCGCGCCGGCGACGCGCCCCAGCTCCTCGAGGGCGTCGTCGCCGAGCCGGATCCCCGCGCCCTCGGCTTCCTCCCGAAGACGCGGCTGCGCGCCCGCCGCGACCATCTCCAGCGCGTCGGCGGGGAGCACGTCGGGGTAGACGCCGTTCACGACGACCGGCCCGAGCGCGACGCCCATCTTGCCGAGCGTTTCGGCGGCCTCCGCCGTCTCGCGCACCGGCATGTCCTCCGGCAACGTGACGAGGACCACCTGCGTTCGCTTCGGGTCGGAGACCATGTCGAGGACGCCCTGCGCCTGCTGGCGGATCGGACCGCTCCGGACGAGCTCGACGATCGAGCGAGGCGCCTCGAGGAACCGAGGCAGCCGTCCGGTCGGCGGCGCGTCGAGGACCAGAAGGTCGAACGCGTACTGCCCGGCGGTACGCCGGCGTTCCGCCTCCTTGATCTTCCCGATCAGAAGGATGTCGCGGAGGCCGGGCGCGATGTTCGTCGCGAACTCGACCGCCTTCGAACCTTTCAACACGCGGCCGACGTAGCGGATGCCGTAGAAGAGATAGAGGTATTCGACGAGCGCTTCGTCGGGGATGACCGATAGCCCGGTGACGTTCGGCGCGAGGGCCTTCTCCTCGTAGCCGATCGCGGAGTGGCCGAAGAGGGGCGCCAGGCCTTCGCGCTGCTCGACCTCGATCAGCAATACGCGTTTGCCCGCGCGCGCGGCCCCCAGAGCGAGTGCGGCGGCCATGGTGGTCTTTCCGACGCCGCCCTTGCCGGAGACGATCGCCAGGCGAGCGGCCGTGAGGGAATCCGTCATCGGGGTTCCCATCATAGACGCGCACCGGAACGGCTATCATGCGCGCTGCCGTGCTCCGTAAAACCCTCCTTCTTTCGATCCTGGCGGCGACCTGCGCCTTAGGCGCGCCGGCTGCCGGGGCGCAGACGCCGACCGATAGCCGGACCGTTGTCGACGTGGCGGAAGTGTTCGGCGTGCTCGACGCGCAACTCGCTTCGGACGTCGTCGCGCGGATCCAGAAGGCGGAACGCGACCGCGTCGCGCTGCTGGTACTGGAGCTCGATACGGCCGGCGCGCTCGAGATCGACGTTCCGGCCCTCGTCCGCGCGGTGTCGGGCGCGCGCGTGCCGATCGCGGTTTGGGTAGGCCCGCGGCGCGCCCAGGCCCGTGCGGCCGGCGCGCTGCTCGTCGCGGCGGCGCATATCTCCGCGATTGGCCCGAGCGCACGCCTCGGGCCGTTGCACCCGGCCGAGCTGTCGATCGATCCGGCATCGGCGGCCGGGGACGCGGCGCGCGCGCAGGAGACGACCTTGGCGCGCGAGCTCTCGCGCGAGCGCGGCCGCACGGGCGATCTCACATCGGTCCTGACGCGATCGTTTGGCGCGAACGCGTCGCATGACGCCGGACTCGCCGACGAGGTCGTGCCCAACGTGGCGGAGCTGTTGAAAAGGTCGGACGGCCGCACGGTGACGACGGCCGCCGGTCCCGTCACGCTGCGCCTCAAGTCCGACGAGGTCGACGTGCGTTTCTTCAAGCCGGGCCCCGTGCGCGGCCTGCTGCACACGTTCGCAACGACGCCGGCGCTGATCTACGTGATGCTGCTCGCCGGCGCGATGCTCGTCGCGTTCGAGGTCTTCCAGCCGGGGTTCGGCATCGCCGGTATCTCGGGCGTTGCCCTCCTCGCCGGCGCGATCTACGGGATGACGATCCTTCCGCTCGGGATCCTCGGCGTCGTAATGTTCACCGTCGGGATCGCGCTTCTCACCGTGGACGTCGCGCTGAACGATCTCGGTCTCGCGACGATCGCCGGCACGGCGCTGCTGGCCTACGGGTCGCTCACCATGTTCCCGGAGCCGGCCGGCGCGCTCGGCATCGGGGGTTGGCTCGTGGCGATCGGCGTGGTCTCGGCCTTGATCTATTTCGTGCCGGTGATGACGCTGGTGCGGCGCGCGCGCCGCGATCCAGAGACCCAACGCGCCGCGCGCGGTCTCGTCGGGATGCCGGGGCAGGTGCGCAGCATGCTCAACCCGGAGGGCTTCGTCTGGGTCGCCGACGGCCTGTGGCGGGCGCGGTCCGAGGACGGCACGCGCGTGCGCGTCGGGGAGGACGTGGTCGTGACCGCAGCCGACGGCGTCCTGTTGCGGGTCCGCCGCTCCTGAGTTCCACCACCCACCCCGAAAAACCCCTCGCGAAGAACGGGACGAAAGCCTCGAACGAGCACTCACCCCTTGTCGGCTCCGATCGGCCGCCCCAAGATGAACGTCCGGTTGACGCGTTACAGGAACATCCGGCACGCGTCATCCGTCGTATCTCTAAAGGAAAGGGGTGCCTGCCGTGGCCGTTCCGCGTCCCGTCGCCGCGGCGCCGAGGATGCGTCAAACGTGGGAGCTCGAGCTCAACTGGCAGAGCAAGGCCGGGTGCCGGGGATCGGACGCCAACCTGTTCTTCTCCCCGACCCATCTCGAAACCAAGGAGGAGCGGCAGGTCCGCGAGATCGCGGCCAAGGCTATCTGCGCCGACTGTGCGGTGCGCCGGCCGTGTCTCGAGTTCGCACTGATGACCCGTGAACCGCACGGGATCTGGGGAGGCATGAACGAGCTCGAACGGCGCCACGCCGTTCGAGCCGCCGTCTCCTAGAAAGACCTTCCCCCGGGCGGGAGGCCGTGAGGTCTTCCGCCCGACGGTTTTCCGGAACGCCCGCCGCGTCGACTACGCTCGCCCTCGTTCCATCGGCGCGCTTTCCGGAGGTGTCACATGCAGAAGTGGGAGTACGCGTCCGTGCCGCTCGTTCCGCACGCGCTTGCCGAGATCTTGAACACCTGGGGCGACGAAGGATGGGAGCTCGTCCAGGTCTACCAACCGGGCGACGTCCCAGGCACCGTCGCGTTGTTCAAGCGCGCGAAGAGCTGACGTGGCGACGCCGGAGGAGAAGCTCGCCGAGATCGGCCTCGGTAAGCTGGCGGGCTGACCGCGCGGCCTCAGCGCAGGAAGTAGCTGACGATCGGCGCGGCGCGTACGAGCGACCGCAGCGGCTCGGCGAGCCCCTCGGCGACCCGGAGCCGGTAGCCGGTGGGGTCCGCCCCACGGCGTGCGCTCACGCTCTCGAACTCTCCGATCGGCGACCCGTCGGCCGAGAACATGTCGTACGTCCGGTACCCGCTCGCGGCGGTCTTCTCGCGGTTCTCCCTGGCCTCGCCCAGGCGAGCGTCGTGCGGCTCGTAGAGG
>JBIOTQ010000068.1:0-7892 GCA_044866075.1 Actinomycetota bacterium
GATCGTCGCGGCCGACCTCGTCACCGCGCTCGCCGCGTTCGTGCTGTACCTGCTGGCCGTCGGGAGCGTGCGCGGGTTCGCGCTGATGCTCGGCCTGTCCACGGCGCTCGATCTGTTCGTCTCGTACCTCTTCATGCATCCGAGCGTCTGGCTGCTGGCGCAGACGAGGATCTTCAACGAGAGCAAGACGCTCGGCATCGGCCGCGTCGTCGGTCAGGCGGCGGTTGCCGCGGGAGGTGGCGACTGATGTTCGAACGCACGCGCCGCCTGATGAAGGGCGACTCGAACATCGACTTCATCGGCCGCTCGAAGATCTGGCTCATCGTCTCCATCGTGGTCGTCGTGCTTAGCCTCGTCGGGCTGATCGGGCGCGGTTTCAATCTTGGCCTGGAGTTCGAGGGCGGCACCGCATTGACCGTCCCGACGGAGAAACAGGTCTCGGCGGACGATGTCGATGCGGCGCTCGCGCCTTTCGACATCGGCTCAGCCGAGGTCCAGCTCTCGACCAGCCCGGGCGGCGGACGGGAGATCCGCGTTCGGACCGAGGAGATCGCCGATCAGAACACGGTCCTGGCCGTGAAGACAGCGCTCGCCCGGCTCGCCGGGCAGACGAACGCATCCGGCGAGCCCAACCCGGATGCCGTGGCTGAGAACAGCGTGGGTCCGAGCTGGGGCCGCCAGGTGTCGAACAAGGCGCTGCGCGGCTTGATCGTGTTCCTGATCCTCGTCTCGATCTACATCAGCCTTCGCTTCGAGTGGAAGATGGCGGTCGGCGCGCTCGCGGCGTTGGTGCACGATCTGCTGTCGACGGCCGGTGTGTACACCTTGGCCGGGATCGAGGTCACTCCCGCGACGGTGATCGCGTTACTGACCTTGATGGGGTTTTCCCTTTACGACACCGTCGTCGTCTTCGACAAGGTGCGCGAGAACCAAGACATCGTCACGTCGACGGGGAAGTCGACCTACACAGACATGGTCAACCGCTCGATGAACCAGGTGCTCGTCCGCTCGATCAACACGTCGGTGTCGTCGGTGATGCCCGTGGCCGGCCTGCTCTTCGTCGGGGTCTACCTCTTCAAGGCCGACACGTTGAAGGACCTCGCCGTCGCGATGTTCATCGGCACGCTCGTCAGCACCTACTCGAGCATCTTCGTCGCGTCGCCGCTGCTCGTGTGGCTCAAAGAGAAGGAGCCGCGGTACCAGCAGTTGCGGACGCGGTTGTCCGGGGGCCGCGCGGCCCCGACGGTGGCGACCGCGACCGCCACGGCCGGCGCGGGGGCACGCGCGGCCGCGCGCGTGGACATCGCCGAGGAGGAGGTTCCGGAGAGGCCGGCCCGGAAGCCCGTGCAGCCCCGTCCCGGCGGATACCGGCCGCCGCCGCGCGGGCGGAAGCGTCGCGGCGGGAAGCGTCGCCGCTAGGATCGCCGTGTGACGCGCAACGTAGAAGAGATACTCCGCACACGCATCCGCGACATCCCCGACTTCCCGAAGCCGGGGATAGTCTTCAAGGACATCACGCCGCTGCTCGCGGACGAGGTCGCGTTCTCGACCGTGATCGACGAGATCGTTGTGTCGTTCGGCCGCGGCACGATCGACAAGGTCGTCGGGATCGAAGCACGCGGTTTCATCGTGGCGTCCCCGGTGGCCTATCACTTCGGCGCCGGCTTCGTGCCGGTGCGGAAGCGCGGCAAGCTCCCGTGGGAGACGGTAGGGGAGACGTACGAGCTCGAGTACGGCGAGGAGACGCTCGAGATCCACCGCGACGCCATCCTCCCCGGGGAGCGCGTGGCGATCGTCGACGATGTGCTCGCCACCGGCGGGACGGCGTCGGCGACGGCGAAGCTCGTCGAGCAACTCGGCGGCAAGGTCCAGGGGATGGCGTTCCTGATCGAGCTGGGCTTCCTGAACGGCCGGAAGCGGCTCTCGGACTACGAGATCCTCTCGCTCCTCACGTACTGAGCGGCGCTACAATCGTCCCGAAGTGCCCGTGCAACGGCTCCCCGACGGAACCGTCGTCGTGACGGTCAAAGACCCGCGCGAGCGCCGCATCGAGCGCTTCACCCTCGCCCTGCTGATCGTCTGGCTCGGCGTGATGCTGTCCATCAACGAACCGGAAGGGCTCACCCCGCTCGGGTTCGGCGGCATCCTCCTCGGCTCGGCCTTCTACCAGCGACTCCGCGGCTGGGGCGCGGGGCTCGTCACCTGGGTCGTCGGGGCGATCCTCGTCGGCATCGGGATCGGCGACCTTTCCTCGAACGCGGACATACCGTGGTTCGGGATCGCCGTCATCCTGGTCGGTCTCTGGCTGCTGGCCCGCGCCGCGCGCCGGGCCTTCTGACCGCTTCACCGGGCGTTCAGGCCGTGCGTGGAACGCGTATCGCCCCGCCTCGCACCCGTTAACCCGATCTCACGAGACGCCCGGCCGCGCACCGCAGGCTCCTCTACAATCTTCGCTATGGAAGAGCGGTTCGCACCGGACGAGTCCCGGCGACGAGGGATGCTCGGCCGCCTGCGAACGGTCGAAGCTCCTCCCTCTCCGGGTCTCGATCAGCTCGTAAAGCGCATCCGCACGCAGAGCCCGAAGGCCGATCTCAAGATGATCGAGAAGGCCTACGACTACGCCGCCGAGTCCCACCGCGAGCAGTTCCGCGTCTCCGGCGACCCGTTCATCGAGCACCCGCTCGCCGTCGCCGAGATCCTCGCCGACCTGGGCCTCGACACGATCACCTTGTCCTCGGCGCTGCTGCACGACGTCGTGGAGGACACGCCGCTGACGCTCGACGACATCGAAACCGAGTTCGGACCGGTCGTGCGTGAGATCATCGACGGGCTCACGAAGCTCGACAAGATCGAGTTCCGCACCCGCGAGCACCAGCAGGCCGAGAACATGCGGAAGATGATGCTGGCGATCGCGAAGGACCCCCGCGTCCTCCTGATCAAGCTCGCCGACCGGCTGCACAACATGCGAACCATCGGCCATCTGCCGCGCGACAAGCAGGAGGCGAAGGCGCGGGAGACGATCGAGATCTACTCACCGCTCGCGAACCGCCTCGGGATACACCAGATCCGGTGGCAGCTCGAGGACCTGTCGTTCGCGACGCTGTACCCGAAGCAGTTCGACGAGATCGTCCGCATGGTCGAGGAGCGCCAGCCGGAACGCGACGCTCTGCTGGCGTCGGTCGTGTCCGACCTCGACGACGCGCTGAAGCGCGCGAAGATCAAGGCGGAGGTCAGCGGCCGGCCGAAGCACTACTACTCGATCTACGAGAAGATGATCGTCCGCGGGAAGGAGTTCGGCGAGATCTTCGACCTCGTCGGGATCCGCGTCCTCGTCGACGACGTGCGCGACTGCTACGCGGCTCTCGGCACGATCCACGCCCTGTGGAGGCCGGTGCCGGGCCGTTTCAAGGACTACATCGCGATGCCCAAGTTCAACATGTACCAGTCGTTGCACACCGCGGTGCTCGGACCGGGCGGCAAGCCTCTCGAGCTTCAGATACGCACGCATCGCATGCATTCGACGGCGCAGTACGGGATCGCGGCTCACTGGAAGTACAAGGAGGGCAAGAACGCGAAGGGCGAGGCCGACCTCGGCTGGCTGCAGCAGATGCTCGAGTGGCAGAAGGAGCTCTCCGATCCGAAGGAATTCATGGAGAGCCTCAAGATCGACCTCTATCGCGACGAGGTCTTCGTCTTCACGCCGAAAGGCGACGTCATGTCGTTCCCGGCCGGGGCGACGTCGATCGACTTCGCGTACGCGATCCACACCGAGGTCGGACACCGCTGCATCGGCGCGCGCGTCAACGGCCGACTGGTGCCGCTCGATTACTCGCTCGAGACCGGCGACACCGTCGAGGTGCTGACGAGCAAGGCGCCGAGCGCGGCCCCGTCGCAGGACTGGCTTGCCATCGTCCGCACGCCGCGCGCGCGGAACAAGATCCGTCAGTGGTTCAGCCGCGAGCGCCGCGAGGACGCGATGGAGCGCGGCCGCGAGGAGCTGATGCGGGCCTTGCGGCGCGAGGGGATCTCGATCCAGCAGACCCTCCGTTCGGACGCGCTGGCCGGCGTCGCCAAGGAGATGAACTACTCCTCGCTGGAGGCCCTGCAGGCCGCGATCGGCGAGGGGCACGCGTCTGCCCAGTCGGTGGCGCAACGCATCGCGCACGAGGCACTCGAGGAAGACGACGTCGCCATGCAACCTCCGACGATGCCGGTGCGGATGCGCCCGCCGTCCGAGCACGGCGTGGTCGTGAAGGGCGTCGACGACGTCCTGGCGCGGCTCGCGCGCTGCTGCACGCCGGTGCCGGGCGATCCGATCATCGGTTTCGTGACGCGCGGACGCGGCGTGTCGGTGCACCGCGCCGACTGCCCGAACGGCAAGGCGCTGGCGCAAGAGTCGGACCGCTTGCTGGAGGTCGCCTGGGACACGGCGCGGCAGACCTCGTTCCAGGTTTCGATCATCGTCGAGGCGCTCGACCGGACGAAGCTCCTGCGCGACGTCACCACGACGATCTCGGACCTCGGCGTGAACATCCTGTCGGCCTCGTCCCAGACCAACCCTCGCACCCGCACCGCCGCGCTCAAGTTCACGGTGGAGCTGGCAGACCCCACACACCTCGAGCACATCCTGGCGCAGGTGAAGCGCATCGAAGCCGTGTACGACGCGTATCGCCTCGTGCCGGGCCGCGCCGGCTCCCGCGCCGGCGGCTAGGACCCGTTCGTGCGCGCCGTCGTTCAACGGTGCTCGCGCGCCTCGGTTTCGGTCGATGGTTCCGTCGTCGGGGAGATCGGCCGCGGGTTGGTCGTTCTGGTGGGCGTCTCCGTGCGCGACACGGCGGGCGACGCGGCGTGGCTCGCCGAGAAGATCCGGGGGCTGCGCGTGTTTCCCGACGGCGACGCCAACATGAACGTGTCGCTGGAAGACGCCGGCGGCTCCGTCCTGGTCGTTTCGCAGTTCACGTTGCACGGCGACGCGCGCCGCGGCCGCAGGCCCTCGTTCATCGACGCCGCGCGCCCCGAACGAGCGGAACCGCTCGTGCGTGCGGTGGCCGACGCGTTGCGCGGCACAGGTCTGACGGTCGCCGAAGGACGGTTCGGCGCGATGATGGACGTCGAACTCGTGAACGACGGACCGGTGACGATCCTGCTCGACTCGGAGAAAACCTTCTAGGCCGCGGCCGGTGGCGCGCTCAAGCGCACTGCTTGCTGCCGGTCGCGTTGTGCGCCTGGATGTTCCCCCCAAAGGGACTGCCGCTCGTCTCGAGGACGGTCGTCGACCCGCAGGTGATCTTGAACGAGATGAAGTCCGGCGAGCCGCCGCCCTCACCGCCGTCGACGAGCGTGAACTCGATGAGCGCACTGTCGGTTCCGGTACATCCCGCGCCGGGACCGGTCAGGTGACCGCTGCCCGTCCCGACCATGGTGTCGAAGTCGGCGTTCGGAGGGTTGGGCGTGACCGAGGGATCGTCGGAGCAGGTGATGCTGAGCAGGGTGTCCATGTGGAAGTTGACCTCTTGGTCGTTGTACAGGAACGCGACCTCGAGGTTGTTCGGCAGCACGGC
This sequence comes from Actinomycetota bacterium, assembly GCA_044866075.1. Classification (GTDB taxonomy): domain Bacteria; phylum Actinomycetota; class AC-67; order AC-67; family AC-67; genus JBASRP01. The sequence continues at coordinate 5,562 of JBIOTQ010000068.1, forward strand.
GACACCGCAATGGAGCTCGAAGCCGTAGCGAACGATCTTGTCGACCTTGGGGTCGTTGCCGCCACCGGTCATGCGGCCGCACAGAGGGGACGGCGTGGACTGGGCCCAGGCGTCCCGCATCCCGATCGTCTGCACGACGGGCGAAGCCCAGATAACGGCTCCCCCGACGACCGCGCCGCGCTTCAGGGCGTCGCGTCTCGTGATCCCCGTCCGCTCCTTCTTGACGTCGCCCCTCGCAGCCATCGTCCACCTCCGGTGTTTGGCTCGTCCCTCTTGGAGGCTAGGAGCACGCAGCGCGTGGTGCACCCGTCATCGACCGTAGTTTTTCTGATCCGAGAACACGCGGGGTGAGTGGAAGATCACGGGACGCGTCTGCTCGGCCGCCGCCCGGGACCTTTCTGGTGCCCTTGCTAGGATGCGCGCGATGGCCGGCGAGCGCATCGTCGAGGGGTACACGCTGGGGGTTTTCGCCTCCAACTGTTACGTCGCGGCCGGGCAAGCGGGCGGCTCGGCGGTCGTGATCGACGCCGGACAGGACGCGGCCCCGGTCTTGAAGGAGCGGCTCGAGGCGCACGGGTTGACGCTCGAAGCCGTTCTGCTGACGCACGGTCACATCGACCACATCTGGTCGGCGGCCGAAGTCGCCGACGCGGCCGGTGTCCCCGCGTACATCCACCCCGGGGATCGCTACATGCTCGACGATCCCGGGGCCGCGCTGGGCCGGATGGGCATGGGGCGATTCGAGATCGCGACCCCGGCCGACGTCCGCGACCTGAGCGACGGGGACCGGTTCACTTTCGGGGACCTCACGCTCGAGACCTGCCACACGCCCGGCCACACGCCGGGGCACTGCGTCTTCGTGACGGACGGGATCGTCTTCTCCGGCGACCTCATCTTCCAGGGCTCGATCGGTCGCACCGACTTCCCCGGCGGCTCGCTGGACGACCTGATGGATTCGATCCGGCGCGTCATCCTTCCGATGGACGACGACGTCGTGATCCTGTCCGGGCACGGCCCCGAGACGACCGTGGGTATCGAACGCCGCACCAACCCGTTCGTGCTCGCCGATGCGCGCGGCGAGCTGCCGAGGCTGCTCGGCCTGTGACCGCTCCGCAACCACCGCGCGGCACCCGCGACCTCCTGCCGCCTCTGTCTGAACGTTTCGCCGCGCTGGAGCGCGACGCGTCCGAGATCTTCGAGCGCGCGGGATACCGCCGCATCATCACGCCGGAGTTCGAGGCGACCGAGATCTTCACGCGCGGCATCGGCGAGGCGACCGACATCGTGACCAAGGAGATGTACACGTTCGAGGACCGCAGCGGGAACTCGCTGACGCTCCGCCCCGAGGGGACGGCGCCGGTCATGCGCGCGATCGTCACGCACCGGCTGTACGACGCCACCCTTCCGGTGAAGCTGTACTACGCGGCGCCGATGTTCCGGTACGAGCGGCCGCAGAAGGGCCGCTTCCGGCAGCACTTCCAGCTCGGGATCGAGGCGGTCGGCGCGGAGGATCCTGGGCTCGACGCGGAGGTCGTCGAGATCGGCCTCGAGGTCGTGCGCGCCGCCGGCGCCGGTGAGGTGACGACTCTCCTCAACAGCCTGGGGCACCCGGCCGAGGAATGCCGCGGACGATACTTGCCGGCGCTGAAAGAGTTCCTCGAGAAGCACCGTGAGGAGCTCGACGCCGACTGCAAGCGCCGCATGGAGGTGAACCCGCTGCGCGTCTTCGACTGCAAGGTCGAGGCCGATCAGAAGATCCTCGCGAACGCGCCCACGATCGAGGAGTTCCTGTGCGACGCGTGCCGCGCGCATCTGGACGAGGTGAAGCGCTATCTGAAAGAGGCCGACATCTCGTTCGTGCCGGCGCCGCGGCTGGTGCGCGGCTTCGACTACTACACGCGGACCACGTTCGAGTACCAGTCCTCCGCCCTCGAGGCTGCGCAGAATGCGCTCGGCGGGGGAGGGCGTTATGACGGTCTCGTGGAGGAGCTCGGGGGGCCGCGGCTGCCGGGGATCGGGTTCGGGCTGGGCGTCGATCGGATCCTGCTTGCGCAGGAGGCCGCCGGCGCCGCGCCGGAGGCCGTGCGGCTCGACTGCTACGTCGTGCCGCTGTCCGACGGCGAGCGCGATCTGGCCGTCCGCTTGGTGCGCGCGCTGCGCGACGCGGGCCTCGCCGCGGACATGCCGTACGCCGTGAGAGGCTTGAAGGGGAACCTCAAGGCCGCCGACAAGCTCGGCGCACGGTTCGCCGCGTTGATCGGCGAGAAGGAGCGCGAAGCGGGCACGGCGACCCTGCGCGAGATGACGTCGGGCGAGCAGGAAGGGGTTCCC
>JBIOTQ010000069.1:0-19045 GCA_044866075.1 Actinomycetota bacterium
TCCAAACGGGTCGAGTGGCAATTCCTCCTTGGCCATCAACGGCAGAACCATGAAAGCCATGCTCGACCCCATTGGGCACACCGAGCCTACGAAGACCCGTCGGAAACACACGGAAGAAAGGTAGGGAGCCATGTCCGAACAGCACATCGCGGCGTACTGGAAGGTGACGCCCGGACAGGAAGAGGAATTCACCAAGCGGTGGAAGGACTTCACGAGCTGGGCGATCGAGAATGCGCCGGGCGCTCTGTCCTTCTCGCTGCTTCACAACATGGTCGACACCCAGTACTTCATCTCGCACGGACGTTTCGTCGACCGGAGCTCTCTCGAGGCGTGGTGGGAGATGCCGGAGTTCGACGCGCGCTACGGACATGTGCGCAAGCTGTGCGAGGACCACGTCGGAGGGCCGCAGACCCTCGAGGCGCTTCTGACGCCCGTGTCCTGAATTCTCACGAGGTCTCGACGACGGCGCCGTACACGCAACGTGATGGGCGGCGCCGTCGTTCGCTTTGCTATTAGGATGAGGTGTGCCTTCCCCTCCGGCGGGAAAGGTCATTCCTGTGGCGACAGTCGACGAACTGAAAGAGATCTCGCGCGATCTGCGCGTCGACATCATCCAGATGCTCGTGGAGGCCGGCTCCGGGCACCCGGGGGGCTCGCTGTCGGCGATCGACGCGCTCACCTGTCTCTATTTCGGCGGCATCCTCCGCTACAAGCCGGACGACCCACACTGGCCCGATCGCGACCGCTTCGTTCTCTCCAAGGGGCACTGCTCGCCGGCGATGTACGTGACGCTCGCGCGCGCAGGGTTCTTCCCGCACGACTGGCTGAAGACGTTCCGTAAGTTCGAGAGCAGGCTCCAGGGCCACGTTGACCGCATCCGCGTCCCCGGTGTCGAGGCGTCGACCGGCTCGCTCGGACAGGGGCTGTCGATGGCCGTCGGGATGGCGATCGCGGCGAAGCTCGACAAGGCGTCATGGCGCGTCTACTGCATGCTCGGCGACGGCGAGTCGCAGGCCGGGCAAGTGTGGGAGGCGACGATGAGCGCCCCCAAGTTCGCGCTCGACAACCTGTGCGCGATCGTCGACAACAACCAGCTCCAGCAGACGGGCAAGGTCGTCGACATCATGGACCTGACGCCGCTCGCCGAGAAGTTCCGCGCATTCAACTGGCACGCGATCGAGGTCGACGGGCACGACCACGCGGCCGTCATGGACGCGTTGCGCGAGGCGCAGAAGACGAAGGGCAAGCCGACCGCGATCGTGTCGCACACCGTGAAAGGCAAGGGCGTGTCCTGGATGGAGCTCAACCCCGAGTGGCACGGCAAGGCGCCGAACGCCGAACAGGCCGAGAAGGCGATCGCCGAGATCCTGGGGAAGAAGCCGTGAGCGGCGCCGCGGCCACGCGCGAAGCGTTCGGAGAAGCGATCGTTCGGGTCGGCGGGGACGAGCGCATCGTCGTCCTCGACGGCGATCTGCGGAACTCGAACTACAGCGAAAAGTTCGAGGCCGCGTACCCGGGCCGGTTCGTTGAGGTCGGGATCGCCGAGCACAACATGCTCGGCATCGCCGCCGGACTGGCGCTGTCCGGGAAGCAGCCCTGGGCCTGTTCCTTCGCCACGTTCGTCGCCGGACGGCTCGAGGTGATCCGCGTCTCGATCGCCTACAACGAGGCCGACGTCCGTATCGTCGGCACGCACGTCGGCATCGGCATCGGCGACGACGGCGCGACGCAGATGTCGCTCGAGGACATCGCGGCGATGAGGGTGCTCCCGAACATGGCGGTGATCCAGCCTTGCGACGCGACCGAGACGCACGCAGCGGTCGACTACCTCGCGTCGACGCACGAGGGACCGGCGTTCCTGCGTCTCACGCGTCAGAAGGTGGATTCCGTCCACGGCAACGGCGACTACCGCTTCGAGTTCGGTAAAGCGCAGACGCTGCGCGAAGGGAAGGACATCGCGATCGTCGCGACGGGTGCCCTGGTGCAGGAGTCGCTGAAGGCGGCCGAGTCGCTTGCGAGCGACGGGATCTCCGCGAGCGTCATCAACGTTCACACGCTGCAGCCGTTCGACGCCGAGTCGATCATCGCCGCGGCACGGCAGACCGAGCACGTGCTGTCCGCCGAGGATCACAACGTGAATGGAGGACTCGGCAGCGCCGTCGCCGAGGCGATCGCCGAGGCCGGTGTCGGTGCGAAGCTTTCCCGCGTGGCGGTGCGTTCCTTCGGCGAGTCGGGCTCGCAGGCCGAGCTGTACGAGAAGTACGGACTCTCGGCGTCGCGCGTCGCCGACGCCGCACGTGCGCTCGTGCGGTCCGACACGCCCGTTTGATTCCGACGAAGCGACCCGTTTCCGCGGTGAAAACCGTGGTTCGTTGCTGCTCCTGTGACGCTCTGCTAGCGTTTGCCCCCGGCCGGAACCCGATCCGGCAATCTCTCTCATGATCCGAACCGTCAATCTCAGCAAGAACTATCGTGGAGGCATCCCCGCCTTGCACGACGTGTCCATCGACATCCTCAAAGGCGAGTTCGTCTTCCTCGTCGGTCCGTCGGGGTCTGGGAAGTCGACGCTCATCCGCCTGCTGTTGCGCGAAGAGTTGCCGTCGTCCGGCGAGATCTTCGTCGCGGGAAAGAACATCAACCACCTGGCGTCGTGGAAGGTGCCGATGCTGCGGCGCAACATCGGCTGCGTCTTCCAGGACTTCAAGCTCCTTCCCAGCAAGACCGTCTTCGAGAACGTTGGCTTCGCTCTCGAGGTGATCGGCCGGCCGCGCGATTTCATCAGCAAGGCCGTTCCGGAGGTCCTCGACCTGGTCGGGCTGGCCGATAAGGTGGACCGGATGCCCGATCAGCTTTCTGGCGGCGAGCAGCAGCGCGTGTCGATTGCGCGGGCATTCGTGAACCGTCCGCAGATCCTGCTCGCCGATGAGCCGACGGGGAACCTCGATCCCGCGACGAGCGTCGACATCATGAAGCTCCTCGACCGTATCAACCGCACCGGCACGACCGTGCTTATGGCCACCCACGACCACGCGATCGTCGACGCGATGCGCCGGCGCGTGATCGAGCTCGAGAAGGGCGGCGTCCTGCGCGATCAAGAGCGCGGCGTCTACGGCTACGCGAGGGAAGAGTAGCCGTTGGCGATCAGTCTCCAGTACGTCCTCAAAGAGACGGGCACGAACCTCAAACGCAACGTCTTCATCACCGTCGCCGCCGTCATGGTGGTTACCGTATCCCTCTATCTAGTCGGAGTCGTGCTCATCGCGTCGTTCGCCGTCGACCGCACGCTCACGCTGCAGACGCGCAAGGTCGAGGTGGCCGTCTTCTTGAACAAAGACGTGACGCCGTCCGAACGCGACTCGATCCAGCGGGACCTCCTGGCGATGCCCGAAGTGGGGTCCGTCGACTACGAGACGAAGCAGGAGGCGTACGAGGCGTTCAAGGTTCTCTTCCGCGATCAGCCGGACATCGTCGAGAACACGACGGTGGATGCGCTTCCCGAGAGCTTCCGTGTGAAGCTGAAGGATCCGAACGAGTTCGAAGTGGTGCGCGACCGGCTCGAAGGGCGGCCTGGGATCAGCCAGATCCGCGACGAGCGCAAGTTCTTGCGGCGGTTCCTCGCCGTGGTGCGCGACATCCGCACGATCGGATTCCTCGTCGTGGGGTTACTGATCCTGTCGGCCGGCGTCCTCATCGCGACCACGATCCGCATGGCGATCTTCGCGCGCCGAAGAGAAGTCGCGATCATGAAGCTTGTCGGCGCGACGAACTGGTTCATCCGCATCCCGTTCATGCTCGAAGGCGTGATCCAGGGAGTCATCGGAACGGCGGGGGCGGTATCCCTGCTCTTGGTGACCAAGCCGGTGTTCACACGCCTCGCGCGCAGCTTCCAGTTCTTGAACCTCAACGTGTCGATCGTCGAAGTGCTGGAGCACAGCGCGATCCTGCTGCTCTTCGGAGTCGTGATCGGCGCGCTCGGCAGTCTCCTCGGTCTGCGGCGATTCCTCGAGGTCTGACGGACTCGAACGTCCGTTCTTTCTCGCAGGTGCGCAGGTCGTTTCGCTAAAGGAAAGGGCGCGGAAAGCCGACGAATTGGGATGTTACGGCTGTTGATTTTGTTGCGTGGGTCTATATAGGATTCCGCCTGTTCATCTCTGTGGGGAGTCCAAAGGGTGAGAGGGTTCTTCGTTCGTCGTTGCGCCGTCATCGGCCTCGTCGTGGGCCTGATCGTCGGTTTGTCGCCGACGGACGTGTTCGCGCGCGGCGATAGCTACTCCCAGTTGCAAGACCAGATCGCGAGAACGCGACGCAGGATCGCAGAGGCGCGCCGGCGCGAGAAAGCGTTGCTCAAGCAGCTTCGGGTATCAGACGAGCGGCGCATGTCGCTCGAGCGTTCGCTGAACTCCGTCACGGACAAGCTCCTTCTCGCGACGCGTCGCCTCGACCTCCTCCAGCTCCAAGCAGACGCGGCCGCCGCCGAGCTCGCGCTCAAGAACACCGAGCTCGAAGGCGCGCTCGCGGATCTCGATCAGTACAAAGCGCAGCTGCACGATCGCGCGGCGAACATCTACATGCGCGGGCCGGAGGCGTATCAGTCCGTCCTGTTCGGCGCGAGCGACTTCCATTCATACGTCGCCGGACTCGCCTACGCAGAGAGCGTGCTGAACGTCGACGTCTCTGTTGTTGAAGAGATCACCGAACTCAAGGAAACGATCGAGCAGCAGCGGTCGGCGGTCGAGGCGCGGCGCAACCAGTTGCAGGCGCAGACGAGCGCGATCGCGGCGCAGCAGGCCCACCTCAACCACATCCGTCGGCAGCAAGCGAACGCGCGCGCGGCCGTGCTCGGCGAGATCTCGTACAAGGAGCGCGTCCTCCGGCACGTGCGCAACAAGAAGGAGGCCTACGCGGCCGCGCTGCAGTCGATGCTCGAGCAGTCCAACAGCATCAAGGGTCTGCTGAATCGGGCGCAGAGGGGCCAGCGGGTCATCCAGGGCTACGGCGGATACCTGAAATGGCCGATCTCCGGCCGGATCACGTCGCCGTACGGGTGGAGGACGCATCCGATCTACGGCTACCGATCCTTCCACACGGGCATCGACATCGGCGCGCCGGCCGGAACGACGGTGAAGGCGGCCCGGAAGGGTGAAGTGTTGTACGTCGGGTACCGGGACGCCTACGGATTAATCGTCATCATCGATCACGGGAACTCGCTCGCCACGGTGTACGCGCACCTCTCGAAGTCGTATGTGCGACCGGGGCAATACGTGCCGACACTCGGGTCTGTGGCCGCCGTCGGGTGCACGGGATGGTGCACGGGGCCGCACCTGCATTTCGAGGTGCGCGTCAACGGCAGCCCGCAGAACCCCATGAACTGGCTGTAGCGCGGGCGGTACCATGCCTCGGCCCGGCCGCCGACCGGCCGCCCGAGGAGGCCCAGTGGCACAGGGGGAAGCCCACGCCGTCAAGACGATCGCGACCAACCGTCGCGCACGCCACGAATACCACATCGAAGAGGTCTTCGAGGCCGGCATCGCGCTGCAAGGCAGCGAGGTGAAGACGCTGCGCGGCGGCAAAGCGTCCCTGCAGGACGCGTACGCGATCGTGCGGAGCAACGAAGTCTTCCTTATGGGCGTGCACATCCCGCCGTATCCGCAGGCATCGATGCAGAACCACGAACCGACGCGATCGCGCAAGCTGTTGCTCCACCGCGAAGAGATCAAGCGCTTGATCGGCAAGACGGCCGAACGCGGCCTCACCTTGGTCCCGCTGCGCCTCTACTTCAAGGGCAACAAGGTCAAGGTCGAGATCGCGCTCGCGCGAGGCAAGAAGAGCTACGACAAGCGGCAGACGATCGCGAAGCGCGAGGCCGAACGAGAGATGCAGAAGCGCCAGGGCGCACGCCGGCGCGGCGAGCGATGAGCGCGGAACCGACGTTCTTCGCCACGCCGGCCGAGGTCCGCGCCTGGCTGCAGAGGAATCACAAGACGTCGGACGAGCTCGTGGTCGGCTTCTACAAGAAGGCGAGCGGGATCCCGAGCGTTACCTGGCCCGAGGCCGTCGACGAGGCGCTCTGCCTCGGATGGATCGACGGCGTTCGCAGAAGCATCGATGAGACGAGGTACTCGAACCGCTTCACGCCGCGTCGTCCTCGCAGCAACTGGAGCGCCATCAACGTGAAGCGTGTGAAGGAGCTGATCGAGCTCGGCCGGATGACGCCCGCCGGCCTGGCGGCGTTCGAGGCGCGCAACCGCACGGCCATCTACTCCTACGAGCAACGCAAGTCCGCGGCCCTCGATGCCGTTCAGTTGAAGGCGTTCCGTCGCAACGCGAAAGCGTGGGCGTTCTTCCAGAAGCAGGCCCCGTGGTACCGGCAGGCGGCGACCCACTGGGTCATCAGCGCGAAACCACAGGAGACCCGGAGCAAACGGCTCGCCACGCTGATCCAGGACAGCGCGGCCGGCCGGCACGTCGGGCCACTTCGGCGCCGGGAAGGCAAAATGGACCGATGAAGACCGGGCGCGCGCGGTAGAGTGGTGTTCTTGAAAAACGCATATGGGGGTGCATGGCTTCGACCTCGATCCGTCGGGTCGGGAGAAGCGGGCCAGGGTCTCCGGAGCCCTGTCAAAAGCCGGAACCAAAAATAAGTGCCGACTCTGTCGCACTCGCTGCTTAGTTAGCTAAGTAGCCGTTCCTCCGGAAGTGCCTGCGGTCCGGAAGGAGCGTCGTGAAGCGGGCTCAACTCCTTGGGAGCGTCCGAGTACCGAGGAGGACACTTGTCGGGCTGGGGGCCGCGTAGCGCGCCGGCGCGCGCCGCGGTCCTGACACCAAATCGCCGGCTGCGCCCGGAGATGCTTCCGGTCTGAGATCGAGGCACAGGGGTTCGAATCCCCTCACCTCCACGAGCGCTCACGTTTCATCGGTGAGCGTTGTTGGAGGTGGGCTGTCCCCATCGAGCAATTAGGCCCGCGCGAGCGGGCCTCTTCATTTTGGGTAGTACTTCATTTTGGGTAGGACTTCCTCATGGCCGAACAACAGACATGCGGGATGGGGCTGGCGCAGAACTCTCCGTTCCCGGGGACGCTGGCCGAGGTCATCGGCGCGATCGCCGCGAACCTAGAAGCGCACATGACCGCGCTCGATCTGAACGACGAGAACGCACGCACCGAGCAGCGGGCCTACGAGGAACTCGCCGTTCAACACCGCGAGATCGAGGTCCGGCTCAAAGCGGTGGCCGCGCAGATGGCGGGCTACCGCGATATGCCGATGGGCCGGCACGACCAGAAGGCGTTGGGCGGAAGGAAACTGCGCGAGGCGTTCGAATCGCTTGTCGATCGCGAGCAGGAACTCTTGGAGTTGCTAATGGACAAGCTCGACGGCGAGCGCAAGATGCTCTCCGGGCTCCCCGCATCCGCCGAAAGATCAGGCTAGGCAGGAAGTTCTCGTCGCGCGGCTAACGTATCTCCCGTGCGCCGGATCCCGATCCTCGTCGCGCTGGTGACCCTCCCGGCGCTCGCACTCGTCCCCGCTCCCTCGGCCCCGGCTCCGATCCTCGTCGCGCATCGTGGCGGCGCGGATCTCTGGCCGGAGAACACCATGGGCGCATTCCGCAACGCGCAGGCGCTCTTCGCGGACGCGGGCCTGCCCGGCTGGATCGAGCTCGACACCCAGTTCACTGCTGACCACGTCCTGATCGTGCTGCACGACGCGACGCTCGACCGCACAACGAACTGCACCGGCCCTGTCGTCGAAAAGCCCGCCGCCGAGGTGACGAAGTGCGACGCGGATCCCGACCCGCAGAACGTCGACAAAGTACCGTCGATCGCTCAGGTGCTCGCCGAAGGCCGTGCGGCCGGCTGGCGCCTCATGATCGAGATCAAGAACATCCCCGGCGAGCCCGGCTTCGACGTCGACTGCAACGAGCTTGCGGACGCCCTAACCGCCGCTGTCGACGCGGCGTCGTTCCCGCGCGACGACCTGATCGTCGAGTCGTTCTGGCCGTTCTGCCTCGATAGGCTCGAGTCCACGTCTCCCGACACCGCGACGTTGCTACTGACCTCGTCGACCACCTTCAACGAGCTCGCTGGAATCGATACGCCCGTGCCCCTCGGATTCACGCTGACGGCGAACGCCGTGTTCGCGACGCTGCGCAACTACGAGTACAGCTCGCCCGACCAAGATGCCGTCGACCTGATCGGCCCCGTCGTCGACGCCGCGCACCTGCTCGGCCGCAAGGTCGTCGTGTGGACCGTCGACGACCCGGCGCGGATGAAAGAGCTGGCCGGTATCGGAGTGGACGGGATCATCTCCAACCGGCCCGACCTTTTGATCGCGGCGCTGGCCGCGTAGATCAGCAGGGGAGGCCCAGCGCGGTACAGATCGCGCCGAGGGGGTCGTCGGTGAACCCCGCGCCGCTCGGCGGTGATCCTGCCGGCGGAACGCGATCGACCGGAACGCTGGGCAGGGTGATCGACGACGGCGCGGACGCGCCATGCTCGACGTAGAAAGGATCGAGCCCGCGGGCCGGGATCACCACCGCGACGTCGGACGGCGAGATCGCGAGGACCAGCCGGTTGCCCGCATCGACCCGATGCGCGGCGACGGTCAGAGGGATCGTCACGGCTCTCGGCGTGGGCCCCAATCCCGTCAGTCCGATAACCGCTTGCGAGAACGTCTTGAGCGATCCGTCGGCCGCGAGCTCGGAAAGGAAGAGGTGCAACTGGCCCTCGCCCGCGCCGGCGGCGTTGGCCGACGACACCATCAGGGTCGCGGACGGCTGCCCGGTGACCTCCATAGTCGTGGCGAGAGGCGGCGTCGCGTACACGAGGCGCATGTCGGGGAGCTCTTGCGCACCGCCCACCGATACGGCCGTGTTCAGGAACGGCGCCTCGGGGGGACTCGCGAGGACAGGCACGTTGCGGAGCTCGTCCGCGCCGTCGGCGCCCGGTGAGGGGCCGAGAACCGCCGCGCCGCCTTCGCGACCGAGGTACAGCGTCTTCTGCGTCGTTCCCGGGATCGGCCAGGCGTGCTCGAGGCGGAACGCGCCGGCGTCCCACTCCTGTGCGATCGCGACGGTCGCGCCGCGCAGCGCCGGACCGCCGTTGATCTGATTGTTGATCCACGCGAACACATCTCCGGTCACTGCGAAGTTGCCGCCCACCGCGCCGTGGCTGTCGAGCGACATCGTGAGGCGAACGTCCTTCCCATACATCACGTCCTCGGGATCGAGCGTGCGCGCGTGCATGACCTCGTACGCGGACGTGACGAGCTGCGGCAGAACGAGGCGGTCGTAGAAGCTCGTGACCGCGTAGACGGGAACGTCCACCCGAGCGAGCCGCGCGGAGACGTCGACGAAGATCCCGGGCACCGTCCCCGGATGCGCTTCCGTCACACAGCGAACGAGACCGCCGGCGATCGCAGGATTTCCCCGCGAATACACGAGCGCCTCGAAACTGAAGATCGGGCATGTGCCGTTGTCCAGGTACTTGGTCGGCGATTGCACCGGCGCGATCGCGTCGATCCAGCGGCCTCCCGCATCGCAGGGGATCGATGAGTCGTACGTCGCAGCGCGCGCGGCGCCGCAGTTGAACTCGGCGGCCGTCCACGACAGCCAGCCGCCCTGCGAGATCCCGTAGAACGCGGTCTTCGTCGGCCGGATGTTTTCATGCCACCACCGAAGGATCGCGGCTTGATCCGCGATGTCCTCGCGCGCGAGGAAGGTCGCCTGACCGCCGGATAACCCTTGCCCTCGCACGTCGTAGCTGAGCGCGTACATCCCCATGCGAACGGCCTGGAGCATGTCGGCGAACGTCGTTTCCTTGTTGAAGCCGAAGCCGTGACCGATGACGACGCCCGTGCAGCCGCCGACGCCGGGGCAGCTCTCGGGCACCCACAGCCGGGCCGCGATGCGGACGCCGCTGCCGGGCGCGCCGCCATCGGAGCAGAGGATCAGCTCCTCGTCGTGGAAGCCGAACGCTTGCCGCTGCAGCTCGAACGCCGGGTTGTCGCGCGGCAGGCGCGGCGTCTCGACGCACGGCTCGGAGACCGCACGGACGCCGACCGGGTACAGCGCGAGAAGAACCAGCAGGAGTATCGCGAGCCGCAACCGCACACCGCCAGGTTCGCAACCGAGAGCCGCTTCTCCTGCTCACGCGGCGCTCAGAGACCTGCGGGAAGGACTCACCAGCGAGGACGGCGAATCTGGTCGAGGCATCCCGCCATCTTCGAAGGAGCTCCCGTGTCGCGGTTCGGCCGCTGGTTGCTCGTCGTTGCCCTCGCGCTATGCGTGATGGGGCTCGGGGCCGCGCCCGCGGATCCCGCCGGATCTGCGCGAGAGACCGGGTACATCGCCATCCCCGGTGGCCCGTTGCTCGCGTACAGCGCCGTCTACCCGAACGACGGGAAGCGCCACCCGACCCTGTTCGAGTACTCGGGCTACAACCCCGGCTCGGTTCCCGACGAGCCGTACATCGCGCGCTACGTCTCCAAGGGGTACGCGTACATCGGTGTCAATATCCGCGGCACCGGATGTTCGAGCGGGACCTTCGACTTCTTCGCGCCACAGCAGGCGGACGACGGAGCCTACGTGATCGACGATTTCATCCCGACGCGTCGGTGGTCCAACGGCAACGTGGCGATGATCGGGAAGTCCTATCCCGGTATCACGCAGCTCTTCGTGGCCGAGCGCCAGCCGAAGCACCTCAAGGCCATCGCGCCGGGCCACTTCTACGCGGACGCGTACCGAGACGTGTCGTATCCGGGCGGGATCCTCGACTACTCCTTCGCGTCGCTGTGGAGCTTCATCTCACAACCGGTTCCGGGGTATGGGTCGGCGATCCAGGCCACCGCTTCGGGTGACCAGATCTGTGCGCGGAACATGGCCACACACACGGCGACCAACGCCCGCTGGAACCCGTTCATCCAGGCGCAGGAACATCGGTTCGACGACCGGATCTTCGCCGAGCGCTCGCCGCAGACGGCCGTGAAGAACATCAAGGTCCCAGTCTTCACGGCGCTCGCCTGGCAGGACGAGCAACTCGGCTCGCGGCAGTCACACATGCTGTCGCAGCTCGACGTGCCCTACTGGGCCATCCTCACGAACGGCGACCACGGCATGTACCGAACGGCGACGTCGCTGGCGTTGCTCGACCGCTTCTACGAACGGTACCTCAAGGGAATCCGGAACGGCTTCGAGAAAACGCCGCACGTGCTGGTTTGGTGGGAGGCGAACGAGACGTCGCGCGCGCCGCGTTGGGTCACTGGATTCCCGTCGTGGCCCCCGCGGGCGAAACCGACACGTCTCTTCCTCGGATCCGAGGGCTCGCTCGCGGTCGCGACCCCCGATGGCATGCCCGACCCCTACGCGTACCCGGCGGGATCGCAAGGTATCGGGAACCCGCGTTACGGCTATCCGGATCTTCCGGATGTGTGGATGTGGCCGGCGAAACCCGTCCCCGGCACGGCCGTCTCGTATACGACGCCGCCGCTCTCGAAGACGACCGTCGCGCTCGGCAGTGCGTCGCTCGATCTCTGGCTCGCATCGACGGCGCCCGACACCGACCTTCAGGTGACGCTGACCGAGGTCCGTCCGGACGGCCAGGAGATGTACGTGCAGAAGGGCTGGCTGCGCGCGTCTCATCGCGCTCTCGATGCCAAACGATCGACGACCTTGCGGCCTTATCAGACGCACAAGGCGGCCGACGCCGCGCCGCTCATCCCCGGCGAGCCGACGCAGATGCGCGTCGAGATCTTCCCCTTCGGATACGTGTTCCGCGCGGGATCGCGGGTCCGCATCTGGATCGAGGCGCCGACCGCGCTGCCCGAGCTTTGGGGATTCGCGTTCACACCGGTGCCGGCGGTGAATCTCGTCTATCACGATTCGGCGCATCCTTCGTCGCTCGTGCTCCCGATCGTGAACATGGCCGTTCCTGCCGCGGGCGCGGCGCGTCCCGCCTGCGGCACGGTGATCCGCCAGCCCTGCCGGCCGGCCTGAGCGGGGAGCGTAGGGCAAGATGAGGTCGTGACGACCTTCATCGCGCTGTTGCGCGCCGTGAATCTCGCGGGACTCAACAAGGTCGGCATGGCGGATCTCAGGGATCTGGTCGCCGGTCTCGGATTCGACAACCCGAACACGCTGCTCCAGAGCTGAAACGTCGTCTTCTCGGGGAACGCTCGATCGAGCAAGACGCTTGAGGATTCTCTCACGAAGGCGGCTCACGAGCGGCTCGGTCTCGCGACGGACTTCTTCGTACGCGATGCGAAGGAGTGGAAGGAGATCATCACGGGCAACCCGTTCCCGAAGGAAGCGAAGAGCGATCCGAGTCATCTCCTCGTCGTAGTGCTGAAGGACGCCCCGGACCGGACCGCCGCCGCGGCGTTGACCGACGCGATCCGCGGCCGCGAGTCCTTGCGGGTGAAAGGCCGGCAGGCGTACGTCGTCTATCCCGACGGCGTTGGACGCTCGAAGCTGACGATGGCATTGATCGAGAAGAAGCTCGGCACGCGTGGAACGGCGCGGAACTGGAACACCGTGCTCAAGCTGGCGACCGCCGCGCAGGGCTTGAGACGAGCGGGCCGAGCCGCGCCCCGCCAGCGCGGGTAACCTGTCGGCCATGTGCCGAAGCATCAAGACCCTGCGGATCGATAGGCCGGCCACGGACGAGGAGATCACCGCAGCGGCGTTGCAGTTCGTGCGCAAGGTGAGCGGGTTCCGCCAGCCGTCGAAGGCGAACGCCGGGGCATTCGAGGCGGCCGTCGCCGAGATCGCCGATTCGTCGCGGCGGCTGCTGGACGCGCTGCCCGCGGGCCCACCGCCGAAGCCGCCTGTGCCGCGCGACTACAGCACGCGACCGCGTCGATGAGCGCGGACGAGCCCGTCCGCCTCACGTCGTTCAGCCACGGCGCCGGCTGCGCCTGCAAGCTCGGGCCCGGCGACCTCGCGACCGTGATGGGACACCTGTCGGCGGCGTTCCCGACCGACCCGGCGCTCCTCGTCGGAACCGACACCGGCGACGACGCCGCGGTCTACCGCCTCGACGACCACACCGCGCTCGTCTTCACCACCGACTTCTTCACGCCGATCGTGGATGACCCGTTCGACTGGGGACGTGTGGCCGCCGCGAACGCGATGAGCGACGTGTACGCGATGGGCGGACGCCCGATCCTGTGCCTGAACCTCGTCGGCTGGCCCGTCGAGGATCTCCCGCTCGAGATGCTCGCGCGGGTCCTCGACGGGGGCGCGACCGTCGCCGGAGAGGCGGGCGCCTTGGTCGCGGGTGGGCACACGATCGACGATCGCGAACCCAAGTACGGGATGGCGGTGGTCGGTCTCGCGGATCCGAGCCGCATCGTCACCAACGC
Organism: Actinomycetota bacterium; assembly: GCA_044866075.1. Taxonomy (GTDB): domain Bacteria; phylum Actinomycetota; class AC-67; order AC-67; family AC-67; genus JBASRP01. Next base: position 13,354 of record JBIOTQ010000069.1, read on the forward strand.
TGCGGCGCAGCCGGGGGACGTCCTCGTGCTGACCAAGCCGCTCGGGGTAGGCGCGACGACGACCGGGATCAAGCGCGGCTTCGCCAGCGAGGAGGCGATCAAGCGCGTCGTCGACCTGATGACGCACCTCAACCGCGCGGCCGCCGAAGCGATGCTCGCCGCCGGGATCGTCGCTGCCACGGACATCACCGGCTTCGGCTTGCTCGGCCATCTCCACAAGCTGCTGCTCGCGTCTGGTGCAGCGGCGGAGCTGTGGGTCGACGCCGTTCCCGTCCTCGACGAGGCTCGCGATCTCGTGGTCCGCGGCGCGGTCGCGGGAGGCACGCGACGGAACATGTCGTTCGTCGCCCCCGCCGTGGATCACGACGACGTCGTTGCACAGGAAGACCGCATCCTGCTCGCCGACGCGCAGACGTCCGGCGGCCTGCTGATCGCCTGTCCGGACGAGCGTCTGGCGGACCTCACGCGCGAGCTCCTGGACCGAGGAGAGCCCGCGGCGGAGGTCGGCCGCATCGCCGAGGGCGTCGCCGGACGCATCGCCGTTGTGCCGTCGCGACCGCGCTAAGAGCGCCGAAACCGCTGTGCTATCCTCACCCGCGCCCGGCTACGCGCGGCGCGCCGAGGCCCGAAACCCCGCGAATGTGAGCGGGAATCCTGGAGGAGACGTGGACGTTCTACGACTTCCGGAGGACATGGCGACGCAGATGATCGACCACGCCCAGGCCGAGTATCCGAAAGAGGCTTGCGGCATCGTCGGCGGTCCGCCGGGGGTCGCAGAAAAGTTGTACCGGCTGACGAACGTCGATCCCGATCCGGTGATGCGCTACAACGCCGATCCGAAGGAACTGAAGCGCGTCACCGACGACATCTACGACAAGGACGACTGGGACGTGGTCGCGATCTACCACTCCCACACGCACTCGCCGGCGTTCCCGTCACCGACCGACGTCGAGCGCGTGTTCTACCCGGAAGCGTCCTACGTTCTGGTTTCCCTGATGGACCGCTCCCGCCCCGACCTCCGCGCGTTCCGTATCATCGACGGCAAGATCACCGAGATCGACGTCGTCCGCGACGGCGAGGGAGGCCGATGAGCGTCGAGGTACGGGTGCCGACGATCCTCCGGAAGCACACCGGAGGAGCGAAGGCCGTCGAGGCGAAGGGGTCGACCTTGCGCGAGGTCGTCGACCAGCTCGACGCCGATCACCCCGGCCTGAAGGCGGCGATCCTGACCGACTCCGGCGAGATCCACCGGTTCATCAACATCTACCTCAACGACGAGGACGTGCGCTTCTCGGGAGCGCTCGAGACGCCGGTCTCCGACGGAGACGTCGTCTCGATCTTGCCGGCGGTCGCCGGCGGTTCGGCGCGGAGATGACCGCGCGCCTCGCTCCCCGTCCCCGCGGAGCGACACGATGAGAGCGGACCACATCCTCGCCGCGATCGGGAACACGCCGCTCGTCGGCCTCCCCGCGATGTCGCCGCGGCCCGAAGTCCGCCTGTGGGCCAAGCTGGAAGGTCACAACCCCACCGGCTCGATGAAGGACCGCATCGCGCTGCACATGATCGAGGAGGCAGAACGGTCCGGACAGCTGACGGCGGACCGTGTCGTGCTCGAGCCGACCTCAGGCAACACTGGCATCGCGCTCGCGATGGTGTGCAAACGGAAGGGATACCGCCTGGTCTGCGTTATGCCGGCGAACGTGTCGAGCGAGCGCCGGCAGCTCCTCGAGATGTTCGGCGTCGAGATGGACTTCTCCGAGGCGACCAAGGGGTCCAACGGCGCTATCGCGCTCGCGCAGGAGATGGTCGCCGCCGACTCCAAGTACTTCATGCCGTACCAGTACGGGAACGAGGCGAACCCCGACGCGCACTACCGCGGCACCGCGGAGGAGATCATCCGCGACCTGCCCGAGGTCGACGCGTTCGTGGCCGGGCTCGGCACCGGCGGGACGCTGATGGGCTGCGGCCGCCGGATCAAGGAGCACAACCCGAGCGCGAAGATCGTCGCGGCGGAGCCCGAGTACGGCGAGCTCGTGTACGGCCTGCGCAACCTCGACGAAGGCTTCATCCCGCCGATCGTCGACATCAAGGTTCTCGACCGGAAGATCAAGGTCGGCACGCGACAGGCGCTCGCCACGACGCGTGAGCTGGTCGAGAAGGAGGGGATCTTCGCCGGGATCTCGTCCGGCGCGGCGCTGGCGGTCGCGCAGCGGTTCGCGAAGGACGCCGACGCGCGCAACGTCGTCGTCCTGCTCCCCGACGGCGGGTGGAAGTACCTCTCGACCGGCGCTTACGCGGGCGACTTCGAGGAGGCCGTCGCGCGCCTCGAGGGGATCTTGTGGGCGTGATGTGACGTACGTCACACCAGCCGCCTCAAGGCACCTCGCGGGCTCCGGTACACTGCTCTAACCGATGGATCCTCGTCCGATTGGCGTGTTCGACTCCGGCGTCGGAGGGCTGACGGTCGTCCGCAAGATGATCGATCAGCTGCCCTCCGAGTCGATCCTGTACTTCGGCGACACCGCGCGCGGGCCGTACGGGCCTCTGACGCGTGAGGAGGTTCGCGCGTACACGGGCGAGATCGCGGACTATCTCGTGAGCGAGCGCGTGAAGATGATCGTCGTCGCGTGCAATTCGACGTCGTCGGCCGGCGTCGACCACATCCGTGAGGCGCATCCCGACGTGCCGCTGGTCGAGGTGTGGTGGCCGACCGCGCGCGCGGCCGTGAAGGCGACACGTAACCGCAAGATCGGGGTCATCGGCACGGAGCTGACCATCTCGTCGCGGATGTACGAGTGGGCGATCCGCTCGACGCGCCAGAACGTCCAGATCTACTCGCAGGCCTGTCCGCTCTTCGTCGAGTACGTCGAACGCGGCGAGACGACAGGGGACCGGATCATGGCCCTGGCCGATGAGTACCTCGCTCCTCTGAAGGAGCGCGAGATCGACACGCTGATCCTCGGTTGCACCCACTACCCGCTGTTGGTCGCGGTCGTGCAGCACGTGATGGGCCCCGACGTCGTCCTGATCGAGAGCGACCGCGAGGTCGCCGTCGACGTCTTCTCCGAGCTCACGCGCGCCGACGCGTTCCGTCCACGCGACAGCGCCCCGGAACACCGGTTCGTCTCGAGCGGCGACCCCGACGCGTTCCGCGCGCTCGGCGCGCGTTTCCTCGGGCCCGAGATCGCGGCCGTCGAAGAGCGTTCGTTCGCCGCGAGGAAGGGCGCGTAGTGGAGCTCACCGTCCTCGGAGCTTGTGGGACCTATCCATCGGCCGGCGGCGCTTGCTCCGGCTACCTGCTGACCCATAACGGTTTCAACCTGTGGATGGACGCCGGGCACGGCACGCTATCGGAGCTGCAGAAGCACATCCCCGTGACCGAGGTCGACGCGGTCTTCTTGTCGCACGCGCACCCGGACCATTTCGTCGACGTGTACCCTTTCTTCTATGCGCTCTTCAACCATCCGAACCGTCGGAACCCAACTGTTCCGATCTACGGCCCGAAGATGGTGCAGGAGCGGATGTGCCGTCTGCTGACGCGGCGCGACGGCAAAGACGACTTCGATTCGATCCTTCCTTGGCAGACGTTCGAGCCGGGCGACGCGACGGAGGTCGGGCCCTACAAGCTGACCGCCTTCGAGTCCGCGCATTCCTGCACCAACGTGTGCTTGCGCGTCGAGGTCGACGGCGCGGTGCTCACGTATACCGGCGACACCGGCCCGCACCCGATGCTCGAGAAGGCCGCGGCCGGCGCCGACCTGTTCCTCTGCGAGGCGTCGTGGCTCGAGGAAGAGACGTCGATCCCCGAACCCATCCACCTTCGTTCGCGCCAAGCCGCGGAGATCGCGACGCGCGCCGCGGTCAAGCAGCTCGTGCTCACCCACGTGTGGCCGCACAACGACATGCGCAAGGTCTACGAGCAGGCCGCCGCGGCGTACAAGGGCCCGATCGAGATCGCCGACTCCGGTAAGTCGTGGCTGATCGCTCCCTAGCGATGCGCAAAGACGGGCGCGCGCCTGACGAGCTTCGTCCAGTCCGGATCTCTCGCGGATACCAGTCGTTCGCCGAAGGGTCGTGCGTTATCGAGCTGGGCGGCACGCGCGTGCTGTGCGCCGCCACGTTCGAGGAGAAGGTGCCGCCGTTCCTCCGCGGAAGCGGCCGCGGCTGGGTGACGGCCGAGTATTCGATGCTGCCGCGCTCGACGCTGGTGCGTACGCCGCGCGAGGTGCAGCAGGGCCGTCCGTCCGGCCGCACGCAAGAGATCCAGCGCCTGATCGGCCGCTCGCTGCGCGCCGTGACGAAGCTTGGCGAGATGGGCGAGGCCACGGTCACGGTGGACTGCGACGTTCTCGTCGCCGACGGCGGGACGCGCACCGCCGCGATCACCGGCGCGTACATCGCGCTGCACGACGCGTTCCGCTCGCGGGTCGACGCCGGGCGCCTCGAGGCTGTGCCGCTGGCGGACCAGGTCGCCGCGGTAAGTGTCGGAATCATCGACGGCGAGGGCTGGCTCGACCTCTGCTACGAAGAGGACGTTGCCGCGGCAGTCGACATGAACGTCGTCATGACCGGGAGCGGACGCTTCGTCGAGGTGCAGGGAACGGCCGAGGGCGAGCCGTTCGATAAGAGGGATCTGACGCGTCTGCTCGACCTCGCCGGCGGCGGAATCCGTTCGCTCGTCGCCGCGCAACGCGAGGTTCTCGCGTCGTCGTGAGCCCCGGCTCGCCCGTCATCGCGCTCGCGTCGCGTAACCCCGGCAAGCTCCGCGAGATCGTCTCGATCCTTGCGGGCGTCGATGTGCGGGTCGCATCGGCCGACGAATTCCCGGGATGGGTGGCCCCGCCGGAGGACGCCCCCGATTACGCCGGCAACGCGCTGCTGAAAGCGCGGTCCCTGGCGTCGTTCGCCGGCGTGCCGGCTCTCGCCGACGACTCGGGGATCGAGGTAGACGCGCTCGGCGGGGAGCCGGGCCCGCGGTCCGCGCGTTTCGCCGGGAAGAGCGCGACGGACCTCGAGAATCTCGAGAAGCTGATCTCCCTGATCGAGCCGGTGCCGGCGCGGCAGCGGACGGCGCGGTATCGGTGCGTCGCGGTTCTCGCGACTCCCGAGGGATCGTCGGAGTCAGTGGAGGGAACCGTGGAAGGAACCCTCATCACCGAACCGCGGGGCACGGGAGGCTTTGGCTACGACCCGATCTTCGTGCCGCTGGGTTACGCGGTTACGATGGCGGAGCTGCCGCCCGAAGAGAAGGACGCGATCAGCCACCGAGGCAAAGCATTCCGCGGGCTGGTGCCCGCGATCGAGCGGCTAGCTGGGACGCGGTGAGTGCGGTCCTCACTCGACGATATCTCCGGCCTCGTACCAGAGATTGCCAATCTTCTCGCAGTGCACCCTCATGGGATGTGTAGGAACCGTATCGACGATAACGTCGACGCGTGTTGGGCCTAGCTCTTCGGTTCGCATCACGCGAGCTTGCGTGGTCACCGGAAATGAAGCGACGGCCGCCTCCTCGGGTGGCTGCGAATCCTGCATATCTTCCACGCCAGTTTCATACATGCTGTGTGCGAGAGGAGGGACTCGAACCCCCACGGGTTGCCCCACGGGCTCCTAAGGCCCGCGCGTCTGCCATTCCGCCACTCTCGCGCCGCCGACCAGGGTAGCGTGAAGGTGTCGATGCCCGAGCATTTCGGCG
>JBIOTQ010000070.1:0-35656 GCA_044866075.1 Actinomycetota bacterium
ACATCCCACACTGGGCAAGCGGCACCGACCGAACTCGCATCAGGAAGGACCCACATGCCACCCTAACCTTGACATGCCACCGCCCTTCATAGATGACGCGTCAGTCGGTCTCGATGGGAGGGCGCGATCCCGAGGCCATTGTGGTTAGGCCTCGATCTCCCGCAACCGCTTCACGTACTCGTCCGGGCATCCGTGTGCCTCGGCGCCGCGCAGGAGGGCCGCCATGTATTTCTTCGACGGTTTCTTGTACCCGCGCGGGACGGCGAAGTAGACGTCCGCTTCGACGTCGCGCTCCCCGAAACGCACCGTGACGCGGTCACGCACGTACGCGCCGACGGCGACGCCTTCGTACTCGTCGAGAGACGCGAGTTGGTTGTCCGTTAAGTCCCAGAGCACGCCCCAGACCTCGTCGCCCTGCGCGAGCTCGATGTGACCGACGCCTCCGCCCCAGGCGGGAGAATCGCGCGTGAAGGTCAGGCGCCAGCCGGCGAGACGCGCAGCGCCGAGCGCCCTCGCGCCGGGACAGCGCTCGGCCATCTGCTCGCGATCCATGTTCGATCCGTAGGCGAAATAGAGCACGGCGTCAGGCGGTCGCGACGATCACGAGGCGACCACTGTCGATCGTGAACGGCTGGCCGTCGTCCCCGAGCGCGTCGAACGCGGAGAAGCCGGCGTCGATCAGCCAGTCGCGCAGCTCGGGGACCGTGAACGCCCGGACGGCGAAGTGGACCCGCCGCACGCGGCCCGCCCGGACGATGATCCGCTCGGTCACCGTGCAGCCCGTCGCAGGATCGAAATCGACCTTGTCGACCATCAGGTCGTCGCCGCGCTCGGCCAGGAACGTCGCCGGGCGTCCCGGCGGCAGCGCCGCCTGTACGCGCAGCACGCGCTCGCGGTTGACGGTGTCGAGCAGGAGCCGGCCACCCGGCTTCAGCGCGCGGCGGAATCCGGCCAGCATGGCGCGGTTCGTGTCGTCGTCGAAGTACCCGAACGAGGTGAACCAGTTGACCAGCGCGTCGAAGCGTCCCTGCCAGGGGATCGCGCGAAGGTCGCCTTCTACGTAGTCGACCTCGACGCCACGATCGGCCGCGTCCTTGCGCGCCACCTCGAGGAAGAGCGTGCTCGCATCGAGACCCGTCACGCGGAGGTCTCGTTCGGCGAGACGGTTCGCCAGGCGGCCGTGTCCGCACGGCGCGTCGAGCACCTGCATCCCCGGTTGTAGCCCGCCGAGCTCGACGATCGTCTCGGTTTCGGCGTCGCTGCGTTCGGCCGTCAGGATCGAGTCGTAGAAGTAGAGATAGTCCTCATCGAAGAGGCCCGGGTCGAACAGCTCGGCCATCTCGACGTCCTATTCGGGCTCTTCCCCGATCTCGAGGGGCGGCTCGAAGCCGCATTCGTCCATCAGGGCGGCGATGTCTTCCTCGTTCCAGCCGCGCGAGGCGAGCGCGTCGACGAGGCGCAGCGGCGCGAGGGACGCGCCGCAGTACGGGCAGTAGGTCCAGTCCTCCCAGGCGCGTTGCGGGAGCCGGCCGCGGCAATACGCGCAGCGCGCGCGGTCGGCGAGCCATGCGCTAGACGGCGGCTTCTCCTCGTCGGGCGGCGGCTCCATCTCGTCGGCGTCGGACTCGGTCGCCGCGTCGAGGTAGCCGCGCGCGTAGTCCCAGCCGACGTACTCGTCGGGGTGCGGCTCGTACGCGGGCTCGTGCATGCGCGGCTCGCCCGTCTCGAGCATGTGCTCGAGTGACTCCTTCAACATCTCCCACCCGTAGAAGTGGTCCTCGCCGCACTCGGAGCAGACGATGACGACGCCCTTGTAGCCGCGGTCCTCGAAGACGGCCTTCATCGCCTCGAGGTCTTCGAGGTCTTCGATCACGGACTCGCGCTCTTCGGGATCCATCAGCACCCGCGCGCAATCGTAACAGGGGCCTCGGGGCGTGGCCGCGGACGCCCGTTAGTCGTCGCGCGTGAGGCGTGATGCGGCGTCGAGCGTGGCGGCGGCGGTCGCCTGGAGGGGGTCGGAGCCGGTGCCGCATAACGCGGATCCGAGCGCGTTGCGTCCGCGCTCGTCGGCCAGGAGAACGAGCACGGCGCGTTCGGACGCAATCTCGCCTTCGATCGCCTCGCCGAGCTTCAGGCTCTGGTCGACCGCGTCGATCACCGCGAGCGCGACGGCGCGCGGCGCCGACGGCGCCTCCGCGGTGCCGGTCCTGATCTCGCCCAGCAACGGCACCGCCACCTCGGCGCGGGTCAGGTCGCCGGCCAGCTCGACCGTCACGCGCGCGGCCGTCGGGACGACGCGCGGGTGGTCGCTTGCGGTCTCGAGCGTGTGCGTCGCCCGGCCGAAGGAGCGGCAGAGCTTGACCGCGAGCTCGCGCTCGTGTTCCTCGAGCGCCTTTTCGCGTCGTCCGATCACGTGCAAGCCTCGCGAATACTTCCCGCGCGACGTCACGCCGACGGCGAGGTAGCCGCCGAGGAGGAGGATCTCGTCGCCCTCGTGTTCGTCCTCGAGCGCGTCGCGCAACGCCGAGAAGACGTTGAACGCTTCCGTCGCGTCCATCTCGGCGAGCGAGGGCTTCGACAGGTACAGCTGCGGTCCGAGATCACCCGCCGCGTGCAGATAGGCGCTGAGGTCGAGCGGCATCGCCGCCGCGAGCGCCTCGAGGCCGCCGTAGACGAGGTCCTGGATGACGAGACCGGCTTCGGTCTGGGGCGTGTTCAACGAGGCCTCCCAGTCGTGCAGTGGGCGGGGACGTGGATGGAGTGTGACCAGCTCGGCGGTCCGTTGCCTCGGCCGTTCTTCGGCTTCACGGGGACGCCTTCATGGGGCGCGTGGCAGGCCGCCGTCGTGACGGGCGGTTCGACCACCGGCGGCTTGGGCGCGGGCGGCTTCGCGACCGGCGGTTCCGGGCCCGGCGGCTTCGCGGCCGGCGGCTGCGCGGCCGGCGGCGTGCCGCCGCCGAAGATCGGGCCGCCGGTGGGCCTGAGCAGCGGTGGGAGGGGCTTCTCGGGCACCGGCGCGGAGGGTCCGTCGCCGCCGATCACCGGGAGGGTCAGCACCTCACGGGCCACGGGAGGCGCGAGGGCGGCGACGGTCGCGCGGGTCTTGGTGCCGCCCCGCAGACCCGTCGTCGCTCCCGCGATCCAGACGCCGGCGGCGAGGATGGCGGCACCGCCGATCGTGCCGATAAGAGCCGAGCGACCGTTCCTGACCCGGACCGGCTCGACGAAGACGGGGCGTGCCCCGCCGAACACCCTGACCGGTCGGTCCACGCCCGAGCGCCGGAGAAGCTCCTCGACGGAGCGCTCGACCGCGACCGGATCGGCCGACGGGTGGACGAGGACGACGACATCGTCCTTCGTGATGGAGCAGGCGAGAACCTGGGGAAGGGAACGGATCTCGTGCTCAAGCCATCCCCCCTTCACGGTCGTCACTGTACCCACCGCCGCGCACTGCGTCACATACCACGCGGAACGTGCGAACCAGACGCGTCTTGTGGCCGATATTTCGCGGTCTGCGTCGGTTCAGGTACGGAACGCGTCGACGATGTTCAGGTAGGTCTGCGTCGTGCGATCGAGGTCCGGCGTGGCCCAGGGCGCGCCGAGGTAAAGACCGTCGGCGAGGCCCTCCCACCGCTTGACCTTCTCGCGCACCTCTTCGGCGGTCCCCGTGCACGAGAAGGTCTCCGCCATCTCGTCGGTGATGCAGGCGACCATGCCGGGCAGGTCCCCCGCAGCATGCGCGGCGCGCAAGGGGTCGACCACGTCGCCCCATCCGTGGGTCTCAAAGACGGCGCGATACGTACGGGTGGTTCCGTAGAAAGCGATCTGGAGCTTCGCGTCCTTCAACGCTTGCTCCGGGTCGTCCGAGACCGAGCAGATGATGCCTTGGACGATCTTCACCTCGTCTTGCTTCCGGCCCGAGAGTGCCAGACCTTCGTCGAGCGCCGGGCGCACGACCTCGCCGAAGTACGTTGGGCTCGAGAACGGATGCCCGAGAAGGCCGTCCGCGATCTCGCCGGTGAGCCGGAGCATGCCGCTGTTGACGGCGGCGAGATAGATCGGGATGGGGCCGGGCGGCGGCGACCCGCCCGGGAACGGGGGCATCGTTACGGTGTAGAAGCGGCCGCGATGATCGAGGGGCTCGCCGGCAAACGCGCGCCAGACCTTGCGGCAGACCTCGACCGCCTCGCGCATCTTCGGCGCCGGGTGCTCGAACGGCGTCGAGTAGCGCTGCTCGTTCACGCGCTTCACCTGCGTGCCGAGACCGAGGATGAAGCGTCCCCCTGACAGCTCGGCGAGATCGCGCGCGGTCATCGCGGTGATCACGGGCGAGCGCGGGAACGCGAGCGCGATCGAGGTGCCCACGGTTGCGCGTTGCGTCGCCTGGAGCGCCACCGCCGACTGGACGTACGCGGTGCGCGCCGTCTCAGCGACCCACAACGACGTGATCCCTGCGTCCTCGCACGCGCGCGCCGCCGGCCCGATGAGATCGAGCGGCCCTCCGATCGCGATGCCGATCTCCATCGCTCCCCCTTCGGGATCGGGGGCTACGCTCCGCTACATGAGCCCCCGAACCCCCTACCCGGCGGCCGGAGTGTACCCGGTACGATTCCGTCTATGACCGCCGCCGAGACGCTCGCCGGATTCTGCGCAGACCTGCGGTGGGTGGACGTGCCCGGCGAAGCCGTCCACGCGGCCAAGCGGCACATCCTCGACGCGGTGGGGGTCGCGCTCGCCGCGGCCGACGCGGGGACCGGAGCGCCGGTCGTGGAGTCGGTGCGTGCGTGGGCCGGCGCGCGCGAGGCGAGCGTCATCGGACACGACTTCGGGGCGCCCGCGCCGCACGCCGCCCTCGCGAACGGCACGCTGGTTCACGCGCTCGACTTCGACGACACACATATAGAGTCGGTCGTCCACCCGAGCGCGTTCGTCGTTCCGGCGGCGCTGGCGGTCGGCGAAGAATCCGGTGCCGACGGCAAGACGTTCCTCACCGCCTGTATCGCGGGATACGAGGTTTCCACGAGGATCGGGGCCGCGGCGCCGGGTCGCTTCCACGCACGCGGGTTGCACACAACGGGGCTATGTGGGACGTTCGGCTCAGCGGCGGTAGCCGGAGTGTTGTGGGGCCTGACACCCGAGCAGCTGGCGCACGCACTCGGCATCGCCGGGTCGCAGTCGAGCGGACTATTCGCGTATCTCGCCGATGGGTCCGAGACGAAACGCTTCCATGCCGGGTGGGCGGCGCAGGGCGGGATACTCGCCGCCGACCTGGCGCGCCGGGGCTTCACGGGCCCGGTCTCGATCTTCGAGGGGCCGCACGGACTGTTCGACGCCTTCCTGGCCGGCGAGAGCCACGATCCCGCGCGCTTGGTGCGCGGGCTGGGGACCGAGTGGGAGACGAGGCGGATCGCGATCAAGCCGTATCCGGCGTGTCACTTCACACACGCGTTCATGGACGCGGTTGCGCATTCAGGTGTGCGAGCCGGTGACGTCGAAGAGATCACGTGCGCGATCGCTCCCCCGGCCGCGGGGATCGTCGCCGAGCCGCGCAAGGAACGGCTGACGCCGGCGACGACGTACGCGGCGCAGTTCTCTCTGCCGTTCGCGGTGGCCTCGGCTCTGGTCGGCGGACGCGAGGGCTTCGATCTCTTCGGTGAAGAGGCGCGCGCCGACCGCCGCGTTCTGGCCCTCGCGGAGCGCGTCCACCACGTGGTCGACCAGACGCTGCCGTTCCCGGCGACCTACGGCGGCCGGGTCACGATCGTGCTCCGCGACGGCCGCGTCCGCGAGATCGAGGAGCTCGTCAACCGCGGCCATCCCGACCGGCCGCTGACCGACGACCAGGTCTTCGCGAAGTTCGTCGCGAACGCGCGACGGCGGCTCGACAACGGCGCGGTGCAGAAGGTCGCCGACTGCGTGTGGAAGCTCGATGACGTCGACTCGGTCGAGGAGCTGGCGTCGCTGGTCCAGGTCTCGTGAGCGGGCATCACGGTTTCATCGAGGATCTCGGGATCGAACGCGGTCCCTTCGGCGAGGGCAAGTCCCAGCTGTTCATCGAGATCGGGCCGCACCACATCTCCCCCACGAAGACGGTCCACGGCGGCGTGCTGTATGCGCTCGCCGACACGACGATGGGCTCCGCTCTGTGGACGCTCATGCAAGACGGCGAGACCTGCGCGACGATCTCGTGCTCGATCGACTACCTGCGCTCTGTGCGCGAAGGCGTGATCCGGTGCGACGCCGAGGTCGTGTCGAAAGGCCGTCGTACGGCGATGGCGCGCGCGATCATCCGCGATTCGACGGGCGAGCCGGTGGCGCAGGCATCGGCGTCATTCTTCGTGGGCCCCGCCGACGAGCGGCGCGCGGGCAAGGGCCAGCGCCGCCGCGCGAAGCGCGAATAACGATGGCGCGCGGTGACATCGGTCCGGGGACGACTGATCCAGAGTTCATCCGGTCGTGGTTCCATCTTGAGGAACGTCCACACCCGCACCGTCATCCCCACGATGAGGATCCCGATTTCTGGGCGCGGGACCAAATGTTCGATGCCACGCACGACGATCCGGAGAAGGCGTGGGCAATGCTGCTCGATTTGATCGACGCATCCGAGAACGAGGATGCGCTTATGAGGATCGGCGTCGGGCCATTCGAGGACTTCATCTCGCTCACACGCCGAAACCCTGCGGTCAGACGCGCCCTTAAATACGCGTCCGACTATCCTCACGAGCCTGCCGAGGTCGACACTCGGATACGGGAGCTGATCGGTCCAGTCGATCGAGAACCAGCGGTAGACAAAGTCGAGCGCCCTCCGCGACTGGCGTGACAGTCACGACGTGTCACTTCTTGGGGGTCACGCCTCCCAGGAACCGCCTGCCATGGCAGGCATGGCAAGCATGGCAGGCATGTCAGGCACTTGCTCGAGGACCACCGCCTGCCGCTAGGCGCGTTCGAAGTGCGGCATCACTTCGGACGCGAAGAGCTCCATCGATGACGTGTCGGGGTAGTCGGGGAACCAGTTGACGAAGCCGCTCGCGCCGAGCTCGATGTAGGTGCCGACGCGATCGACCACTTCCTGCACGGTGCCGATCAAATGCCCTTGCTTGCGCGACTCCGGTTCTTCTTTCCAGAGCGACGGGAACTGCTCGAGCAGCCGCTTCACGTCGGTGTCGTCCTTGCCGATCATGCAGTCCTGGTGCAGCGTCATCCGGATCTCGGACGGGTCGCGGCCGACCTTCTCGCAGTGCCCGAGGAGGATGTCGCGCTTGCGTTTCCATTCGGGGATCTTGCCGCCGAAGTTGGAGTAGTCGGCGTGGCGCGCGACGAGCCGCAGCGTCAGCTTCTCGCCTCCGCCGCCGATCCACAGGGGCGGGCGAGGCGTCTGCAACGGCTTCGGGTCGCAGAGCGCGTCCTTGACGCTCTGGTATTTGCCTTCGTAGGTCGCCTTCTCGTCGGACCACATGCGCTTGAGGATCTCGACGGTGTCGGCGAGATACCCGATGCGATCCTTCGGTTCGGGGAAACCGTAGCCGTACGCGTTGTACTCGTCCCAGTACCAGCCGGCGCCGACGCCCATCTGCAAGCGCCCGTTCGACGCGACGTCGACGCACGATGAGATCTTGGCGAGGTACGCGGCGGTTCGGTACGGCGTGCACGTCACCATCTGGCCGATGCCGACGCGCTCGGTGCGTTCGGCGATCGCCATCATCGAGGTCCAGCACTCGAAGACCGGCGTCGCGATCGGCGGAGGTGGGACGTTGTGGAAGTGGTCGTAGAGCCAGATCGAGTCGTAGCCGGCGCGTTCGCACGCCTGCGCCATTTCGATCATCGTCCGGTACGCGGTGCGGGGATCGAGGCCGGTGAACTCGCCCTTCCAGCCTTGCGGGACGAGCGCCCCGAAGTGGATCGGAGGCATCAGCCGTCCTTCAACGAGGCGCGCAGCTGCGACGCTTGCGGCGAGTAGGCCGTCGGACGCCCGGCGAAGAGCGGCGGCACCTTCTTGATCAGCTCCTCGACCGTCCAGCGGTCGTCCTTCTTCGCTTCCGCCACCGGGCTCCAGCCCTGATAGAGCTGCACGGTTCCCCCGGCGACGTAGAAGACCTGTCCGGTGATGTCCTTCGCGTCGTCGGTGGCGAGGTAGGCGACCAACGGCGCGATGTTCTCCGGCGCCCACTCGTCGAACGGCCCGGCGGACTTGATCTCGCCGAACGTGGCTTCGGTCATGCGCGTGCGCGCGGCCGGCGCGATCGCGTTGCAGCGGACACCGTAGCGCTCCATCTCTATCGAGATGATCTGCGCGAAGGCGGCGATGCCGGCCTTGGCGGCGCCGTAGTTCGATTGGCCTGCGTTGCCGAGAAGCCCCGAGGTCGACGATGTGCACACGATCGAGGCGTTCACCGCTTCTCCGGCCTTGGACTTCTCGCGCCAGTAGCTGCACGCGTGGCGGGTCGGCGCCGCGTGGCCTTTGAGATGGACGGTGATGACGGCGTCCCACTCGGCTTCGCTCATGTTGAAGAGCATCCGGTCGCGCAGGATGCCGGCGTTGTTCACCAGAACGTCGAGAGTCCCGAAGGCCTCGACGGCCTGCCGAACCAAACGTTCCGCGCCCGTCCAGTCCGCGACGTTGTCGTAGTTCGCGACGGCCTTGCCGCCCGCGGCCTCGATCTCGTCGACGACGAGCTGCGCCGGACGCTGATCGGCCCCGGTCCCGTCCCACTCGCCGCCGAGGTCGTTGACGACCACGCTCGCGCCGTGCTGCGCGAAGAGGAGCGCTTCGCCGCGGCCGATACCGCGACCCGCGCCGGTGACGATCGCGACCTTGCCGTCGAGTGCGCCCATGGACTGATCCTCCGCGAGATGGGGTGCGTAGTCTGCCACCGGGCATCGGACGGCGAGAAATCGAGAGGTCTCGTCTCATCGACGAGCCCTCTGACGATCGGCTCGGATCACGTGAACTGCTTCGCGTCCGACTCCTTCCAGACGAAGGTGACCCAGTCGAGGCCCTCCGTCTTGGCGCGCTTGTTGAACTCGTCCCCGACCTCGTCGGAGGACTTGTGGAACGAGTCGTGGTCGTCCCACTCCTCGAGGAGCAGCACCGTGTTCGGGTCGCTCTCCTGCCGGTAGACCTTGGACCAGTGGAGACCCGCGGGCTTCCCGAGGGAGACGTACCAGTCGTTCGCGGCCTTGAAGGCCTCCCAATCGGGAACCGTGACGCGCATCGATACCAGCACCGACATGTCCTTCACCCCCTAGTCGATAACCTTCGCGTCGCTCGGATGCCAGATGAAGGTCTCCCAGTCGAGGCCCTCGGTCTTGGCGCGCTTGTTGAACTCTTCGCCGACCTCGTCGGCGAACTGCATCCAGATGTCGTGCGAGTCCCACTCCTCGAGATCGAGGACGAGGCCGGGGTCGCTTTCCAGATGGTAGACCTGCGTCGAGTGCAAGCCCTTGGGGCGTGGGCGGTCGATCGCCCAGGCTACCGTTTCCTTGAACGCGTTCCAATCCGGCGGTCTGACCGTCATCCAAACGACGACGCTGCGGGTACCGTCGCTTTGGATGTGCGGCGCGTCGGAGTGCGTCCACACCTCGGTGATCCAGCCGTCCCAATCCTGCTTGGCGCGCTTCGTGAACTCCTCGCCCATCTCGTCCGAGGACTTGTGGAACGAATCGTGGTCGTCCCACTCCTCGATCAGCAGCGTGTACTTGTCATCGCCGTCACGGCGATAGTTCCGCGACCATTGCAGCCCGGCCGGACGCGGCTGGGACGCGTACCAGTCGATCGCGTCCCTCATCGCGTTCCAGTCCGAGACCTTCCCGCGCAGCGTGACGAGGACTGTCATCCCTCCCCCTTCGTCGACGGTCGCTTCGACCGTATCACCGGCCCGGCGAGTCGAGCAGGTCCGTCGAGATCGTTCGTCTCGCGAAGGCTTGATCCGTTACACGGAAATCGGTCCGCTGGTGAACGCCGCGGCTCTCCCGGCGCTCGAGGGCCGCGCGGGCCATAAGCGAGCAGAGGTCGTGGTGGAGGGACGCCGGGAGTCGGGATAAGGCGTCAAGCAGCCCGCGGCTCCGGATCTCGTCGCGTATCGGGCCGCAGCCGTCCGACATGAGGCGGGGGATCGACGGGTCGGGGGCGGTGAGGAGCGGTCCTGCGGGGTCAGCGTCATTGCTCGGGGGCGTGCCCTGGTCCAGCATCCCCGCGGCTCGGCAACCGAGCACCACGGTCTCGAGCAGCGAGTTCCCGGCCATCCGGTTGGCTCCGTGCATGCCGCTGGCCGCGCACTCCCCCGCCGCGAAGAGCCCCGGGATCGAGGTGCGCGCGTGCGCGTCCACGGCGACGCCGCCGATGAAGTAATGGGCGGCCGGGGAGACCGGGAGCGTTTGATGGAGCGGCTCGAAGCCGCGCGCGCGGGCGCCGGCCACCACGGTCGGGAACCGCTCCTCGAGGCGCTCGATCGACCGGCAGTCGAGGTACGCGCGGCCGTGGTCGAGGATCGCCCTGGCAACCACGTGCCGCGGCGCGAGCTCGTCGACGAACCTCTCGCCCTTCTCATCGACGATCGTGGCGCCCGCTCCCCGGAGGGCCTCCGTCAGGAGGATCCGTCCCGCGCTGCCGTCGTCGAGGGCTGTCGGATGGAACTGCATGAACTCGAGGTCGGCCAGCGTTGCTCCGGCGGCCAGCGCGAGCGCGATCCCGTCCCCGGTCGCGCCGGGCGCGTTCGTGGTCGCGGCCCACAGCGCTCCGGCGCCGCCCGTCGCGAGTAAGACGCCGCGGCCGAGAACTGGGCCCTCATCAGTGAGCACGCCGGCGCATCTCTCACCGTCGAGAAGGAGTGCGGTCGCGCGTACGACGAGCCGGGTTGCACGTCCCTTCGCGGCCACGCGCAGGGCTTGGACGATCTCGCCCCCGGTCGCGTCGGTCGCGTGGACACTCCGACCCACCGACTGCCCGCCCTCGCGCGCGAGGTCGAGCGTCCCATCCTCCGCACGATCGAACCTACACCCGAGCCCTTCGAGCCACGCGATGACACCGGGGCCCTCCGCGCACACGTCGCGCACCACAGCCTCCTCGCACAGTCCTGCGCCGGCGGCGATGGTGTCGGAGGCGTGGAGGTCGGGCGAATCGCCCGCCCCCACCGCGGCCGCGATCCCCCCTTGCGCGAGCGGTGACGAGCCGGCCCTCGCCTCGCCCTTGTCGACGACGGCGATGCTCGATCCTGCAGGAACGGACAGAGCGCACGCGAGCCCCGCAATGCCTCCGCCGACGATCACGATGTCGTAGGTCTCCGCCACGGTGGGGCGAGGCTACCGCAGCCGCACGTGTGCGGCGCGTTCGGTGATACGGAAAGCGCCTAGATGCGCCAGGCCGGGCGCAGCCAGGTCCGCCGACCGCACGCCGGGCACTTGATATACGCCGGGTAGCGGCGCGGCGCCGTCATCCAGAACGGGAACGCGAGACGCGGAAGCTCGCGGAGGCGCACCGGCGACTCGCGCTTACATGACGAACACTCGAGGGTCAGCGTGCCCAACTTGCCTTGTGTCCGCGCGCCGACGCTGAACAGCGCCAGCTTGCCGAGCGGGTCGGGCTCGCGCGCCGACCGTGAGTAGAGCGCGAGTTGGTCTTCGATCAGCTGGCGATCCCAGTCGGCCGGGTCAGTTCCCCGCGGCGTGCGGTTGGTGTACATGTGCTGCGGCATTCGCTGCATCGAGAAGACTCCTTGCGATCTGTCGGTAGGACTCCGCCCCCGGGTGGGATGGAGCGAACTTGATGATCGAGCGCCCCCAGGCCGGGGCCTCGGCGAAACGGATCGACTTGCGGATGGGCGGTTCGAGCAGTCGGAGCTGGTACCGGCGGCCCACGTCGGCCAGGATCGCCTGCGCGTGCGCGGTGCGGCTGTCGAACATCGTGGGAAGGATGCCGACGATCTCGAGGCTCTTGTTCGTGAGGCGGTGAACGTCGTCGATCGTCTCGAGGAGCTGGCCCACGCCGCGATGGGAGAGAGCCTCGCATTGCATCGGGATGATCACGGCGTCCGCGGCGGTCAGGGCGTTGATGGTCAGGACGCCGAGCGACGGCGGGCAATCGAGAAGCACCCAGTCGTAATGCATCTGGACGTCCTCGAGGGCGGCACGGAGGGAGTACTCGCGGCCCGTCCGCATGAGGAGATACGCCTCGGCGCCGGCGAGGTCGATGTTCGCGGGAACGAGGTCGACCTCGGAGAGCTGGTGGATCGTCTTGCCGACCGGGATCCGGCCGACGAGCACGTCGTGGATCGTCAGATCGAGAGCCTCGGAATCGACGCCGAGGGAGAACGTGAGACATCCCTGCGGATCGAGATCGACGAGCAGAGTGCGTGATCCCATCTGTGCAAGCGACGCGCCGATGGCAAGGGTAGACGTGGTCTTCGCCACGCCACCTTTCTGGTTCGCGAACGCGATTGTCCGAGCCACGGATCAGACCCCGGCGATAGCTCCCTGAGATGGTGTCGCGCGATTTTCACGCGTTGACCGTGCTCGACACAAGACCGGGAAAACACGAACCGGACGGAACGGACGTTGCCTATCGACGCAACCCCGCCAGTCGCTCTCCGGCCGCGCGCAAGGTGTCGAGTTTCTTGCAGAACGAGAACCGCAGCTTGGTGCGGCCGAGCTCGGGGCGCGAATAGAAGGACGAGCCGGGGACGGAGGCCACGCCGACCTCGGCGGTGAGGTGCGTCGCCGCCTCGACGTCGTCGTCGAATCCGAGCCCGGAGATGTCGGTCATGATGTAGTAGGCGCCGTAGGGCTTGTACGTCTTGAAGCCCGCTCCCTCGAGGATCCCGAGCATGAGGTCGCGACGCTCGAGGTATTCGGCCGCGAGCTGCTCGTAGTAGGGCTCGGGAAGTCCCATCGCGACGGCGCCGGCTTCCTGCAGCGGGGCCGCGGCGCCGACGGTCAGGAAGTCGTGCACCTTGCGGATCCCGTTCGTCAGGTCGGGCGAGGACACCGTCCATCCGACGCGCCAGCCGGTCACCGAGTACGTCTTCGAGAGTGCGTTGATCGTGACCGTGCGGTCCTCCATGCCCGGCACCGTGATCAAGGGGACGTGCGCGTGTCCTTCGTACGTCATGTGCTCGTAGATCTCGTCGGTGAACGCGACGACGTCCCATTTCTGGCAGAGCGTCGCGATCGCCTCGAGCTCTTTGCTCGTGAAGACCTTCCCCGTGGGATTGTTCGGTGTGTTGAGGATGATGCCGCGCGTCCGCTCGTTGAATGCCGCGGCGAGCTCTCCTTCATCGAACGTCCAGTCCGGCTCGTGCAGCGTCACGTAGCGCGGCGTCGCGCCGGAGAGGATCGCGTCGGGCCCGTAGTTCTCGTAGAAGGGTTCGAAGACGACGACCTCGTCTCCGGGGTCGACGATCGCCATGATCGCGGCGATCATCGCCTCGGTCGATCCGCACGTGACGCAGACCCGCGTGTTGGGGTCGACGCGCATGCCGTACGTGCGTTCGAACTTGGCGGCGATCGCTTCGCGGAAGCCTTGCGCGCCCCACGTGATCGCGTACTGGTTGATGTCGGCGTCGATGGCGGCCTTGGCCGCGTCCTTCAGCTCCCGCGGGCAGGCGAAGTCGGGGAATCCTTGCGCGAGGTTGATCGCGCCATGCCTGATGGCGAGCCGTGTCATGTCGCGGATGACGGACTCGGTGAAAGACGCGGCCTTCTGTGAGATCCGGATCTCGCCCATCAGTGGAACGCCTTCGGGAAAAGGGGCCGCAACCGTTCGAGCACTTCGCCGTTGGTCGTGAACTGGATCGCGGTCAGGCCGAACGCGCGCGCACCCTCGACGTTGACGTCGATGTCGTCCACGAACGCGGCACGATCGGGCGACACGCCCAAACCCTCGCACGCGAGGTGGTAGATCTTCGGATCGGGCTTCCGGACACCGACCTCGCTCGAGTCGATGACGACGTCGAAGAGGTGGGCCGGATAGAGGTCTCGCCAGCCGCCCCACTCCTTCACGTTGTTCGTGAGGAGCCCGACCTTGTAGTGGCGGTGGATCTTTCGCGCCGCCTCGATCATCTCGGTGTTCGGGCGGATCCGTCCCCACAACTTCTTGCGCACTTCAACAGGATCGGCGGGCATCGTAACGGTGCTGCCCAACTCGGCAACGCGCGACCCGAGACGCTTGTAGTACTCGGCTTCGGAGATCTTCCCCGTCTCGAGGAGGTGGAAGTCCGCCTCGCCGTCTTGACGCTTGTAATGCTCGCGGAAAGCCTTCGCGAGCTGGCCCGGTTCGAGGCCGAGCTCCTCTTCGAAGCCCTTGAACGACTCGAGGATCGGCGTCGTGAGCACGCCGCCGAGATCGAAGATCGCGGCGTCGAGCTCCCCGGGCGTGTGGTCCGGCACGGCCGGGAGTGTACCGACACCGTCGGGTACGATGCTTCCGATGCCGCTGCAGATCGTCCATTCCGACGTCGAGAAGTACATGCGCACCCTCCAGACGCGGCACGACGAGCCGGTCCTTCTCGCGATGGAGAAGGAGGCCGAGGAGCGCGGCTTCCCGATCGTCGGTCGTCTCGTCGGCGTGACGCTCGAGGTGCTTGCGCGCGCCGTCGGAGCGCGGCGGATCTTCGAGCTCGGATCGGGCTACGGCTACTCGGCTTACTGGTTCTCGCGCGCGACCGGCGACAGCGGCGAGGTCCACTGCACCGACGGCGACCCGGAGAACGAGAAGAAGGCCTCCGAGTACCTGACGCGGGCGGGACTTTGGCCGCGCATCCGCTACCACGTCGGCGACGCCGTGGACGCGCTGGCGACCGTCGACGGCGAGTTCGACATCGTCTACAACGACATCGACAAGCACGGCTATCCCGAGGCGTGGAAGGCCGCGCGCTCGAGGGTCCGCCTCGGAGGGTTCTACGTCTGCGACAACGTCCTGTGGTCGGGCCGGGTCACCGAGGAGAACCCGCAAGACGACGTGCGGCCGGGCTGGACCGAGGCCATCAAAGAACACAACAGTCTGATCGCTGCCGACGAGGACTACCTCTCGACGATCGTCCCGACGCGCGACGGCGTGATGGTCGCCATCCGCCTTCGCTGAGGCCTACTTCACTCTGGCGCCGCGATTCTCTCAAGTCGGATCCAGCGCATGCGAGGAAGTAGATAGACGAGGGCCAGAATCAATCGGAGCCCTCGTACGTTCGAGACGACGGAAAGAGCGACAACTTCTTCCCCGGCCGCCGTGAACGCAATCGTGTTCGAACGTTTCCATTGAACCTTCATGAAAACCGAATGCGACCCACTCGGTATAGAAAACTGTTTCGTTTCTCCGTTCCAGACAACACCAATCGAGCTTCCGTCAAGTACAACGGCATAAGCGACTGCTCCATCGGCCCAACCTGAGTCTCGCGATACTCTCGGCGACGGCATCGAGTCAGGCCCATCAAGGCGCTAGGTGTTGTCGAGGTACTCCGCGATCCCGGTTGCTTGGCGGCCGTTCATTCGGAAGCGCGTGAGGCCTTCGTGCACGCGCGTACCGCCGAACTTCAGCGGGATCACCGACAGAACGTTGCCCTCGATCTTGTAGGTTTCGCCCTCGACGTCCGTCGCCGTGATCGTCAGCGAGCGGTGAAACGTACCCTCGTAGGTCGTGTCGAGCTCGAAGCCTTTCATCTTGATGGTGCGGCCGTCGCGCCACGCCCAGCCGGCCTGGACCTCGCGGCCTGGGAAGAAAACAGAGTGAACACCGATCGCGAGGTCGGCGCCGAACGGGATCGAGAACCAGCGCCAGCCCCAGGGCGCGCTCCAGTCGCGCGGGCCCCAAGAGCGATCGCGCAGCCCGATCCCTTCGACGGCAACGAGGAGATCGCCGGCACGTATCGATCCGTGCACGCGGCAACCTTGCTCGAAGTGCCCGGCGGCCGTCGCCGCAGCAGCCGCCGCCGCATCGGCGCTCCGTTTGTTCCGGCCGCTCGTCCCGAACGGCGGCATGAACGGATCGAACGCGAGGTCCGCGCGGACCTCCAACACGACGCCCGCCCTCGACTGAGCGCCCGCGATGTCGACCGCATCCGCACGCGCGACGGCGAGGCCTTTGCCGTGCGCCTCGACGACCCACCGCGCGAGCTCCTCACGACGCTCGTGCGCGATCCCCCCAACGCGCGCGTTCTCGGGGATGTCGCGCCGTTGCTCGCGCTCGAGCACGGCGACGGCGCCGCCCTCGGGCAGGAACAGGAACAGCATCGCGTCGGCGGTCCCCTCGTTGGGACGGAACCCGATGCGCGAGAATCCGGCGAGGCCCGTCGCCGTGTCGACGAAGTTGAAGTAGGTGCTCTCGCTCCAGGCCGACTCGGCGCCCTTCTCGTGCGGGTGGTCGTCGCGCGGTTCGATCACGGCCGGATCACGAAGGACCGCCGCGCCGCAGCAGGCGCGCGCAGCGGACGAGGGCGGTGAAGGACCCGATTGCCTTCTGGGGCTTACCGATCGCCGTGATGTTGTTGAAAACGACGTGCTTCAGGCCGACGCGCTCGAATTCCCGGACGTGCATCGCCATCTCCTCGGGCGTGCCGTGCGGGAACAGGGCGTGGACCACCTCCCAAGGCACCTTGTCCATCGCCGCGCGCACGTCCTCGGGGGAGAAACGGCCCGGCACGAAGTCGAGGATGCCGCCGAAGCTCTCGCCGAACGGATGGACGCCGCCGGCGTCGCTCCACGCGTTCGCGTCGATGATGAGCGCGCCCAGCTTCAGCGCCGGCGACTCGAGGACCCCGTGGCACGCCTCGTGCGACGAATCGAAGAGTCCTGTGATCACGAGCCCCGGGGTGACGGACAGCGGATCACGTCCTGCCGCGGCGGCCGCCGATCGCACGCGGCCGAGCGCGGTCTCGTACCGATCGACCGTCATCGTGTGCGGGATCCAGCCGTCCGCGTAGCGGCCGGTCGTCTCGAGCATGCGCGGCCCCATCGCCGCGACCCAGATCGGCGGCGGGCGCTTCAGGTACGGCCGCAACGAGAGGATCGCCCCCGAGAGCTTGAAGAACTCGCCGTCGAAATCGAAGGGCTCGCGCGAGGACCACAACAGGCGGATCACCTTCAGCGCTTCCTCGAAGCGAGAGGCGGATCGCGTCAGAGACATCCCGTACGGCTCGGTGTTCTCGCGCTCTCCCGCCCCGATGCCGAGGATGAACCGGCCCTTGGACACGTGCTGCAGCGTGAGCGCGGCGCGTGCGATCGTCGCCGGGTGCAAGCGCACCGCGTCGGTGACGGCAGTTCCCAGTCGGATCCGCCGCGTCCGAGAGGCGAGGCCGCCGAGGAGCACGAAGGGGTCGAAGAACTCGTCGGGGTTCTTGATCACGCGCGCGGCCGGGCTGAGGTCTTTCGACCACATGCCCGGCGGGACGACGCCCTGGAAGTGGTCGATCATCCAGTAGGAGTCGAGACGGACCCGTTCGGCGACGCGAACGAGGATCTTCGTGACCGTGTACGGCGGCCGCGTCGGGTCTTGGACGCCGATCTTGATGCGGTCGTCGCGGCCGGCCATAGGACGTCCTAGGTTGCGGTTGAGTCTGTGTCGTCCGGAAGGTCGATAAGTCCCAAGCGGAGGGCGGCCGTGATCGCGCCCGAGCGGTTCTGAACCTGCAGCTTCTCGAAGATGCTCGACAGGTACGCCTTGACGGTCCGTTCGCTCACGAACAACCTCTCGGCGATCTGTTTGTTCGGGAGCCCACGCGCCAGCAGACGCATCACTTGAAGCTGGCGCTGGGTGAACGTCTGCGCGGCGAACGCCATCGGCTCGGAGACGACCGTCGTCTCCTCGGTGATGAGGGAAGGATCCTCGAACATCGCGCGACTCGAACCGAGGACGATCGTGTCGCCGTGGTGGAGCTGCCGGATCTGATGGAGGCGCTCGTTATTGACGTACGTGCCGTTGTGGCTTCCCAGATCCTCGAGCAACACGACGTCCCCGCGTCGCATGAAGATGGCGTGCAAGCGCGAGACGAGAGGATCCTCGAGCGTCAGATCGTTCTGCTGGCCGCGGCCGATGGTCAGCTCGTCGGAGTTCATCTCGACGCGACGACCGGCGATTGGACCGTGGATGAAGCTGAGCGTCGGTGCCGCCATCTATAGAGCTCCCCGTCCGAACTCTCTCATGCGCTCGAGCAACCCCTTGAGCTCCGGCCTGCTCCCCGCGAGCGCGCGGATCCGCTCGACGACGCCGGGAGCGTACAGCGCGTCGATGCCCGCGGTGAAGCCGGCGCGCAGCCGCTCGTCGTAGGGGTGCCACCACAGCACCGGCAACCGGCCCTTGTCGACCGCGATCATCTTCGTGTGGGAGCACTCGTAGAACCCTTGCGCCGAGTGGGTCACGCCGACGCCCGACTTCTTCACGCCGCCCCACGGCAGCTGGCAGGCCGCGTGGGAGTACATGTGGTCGTTGACCCACACGCTGCCGGCGTCCAAGCTCCGCGCGATCCGCACGCCGCGTGACGTGTCCCGGGTCCACACCGACGCGCCAAGCCCGTAGTCGGAGTCGTTCGCCAGCGTCACCGCTTCCCTCTCGTCGGAGAAGGGCATCAAGGGGATGACCGGTCCGAACGTCTCGTCGCGCATCAGCGACATCTCGTGGTCCACTCCGGTCACCACGGCCGGCGCGTACCACTTGCCCGGCAGGCCGACGTCGGCCGGTCCACCCGTCAACCGCTTGGCGCCGCGCTCGAGCGCGTCCTCGACCTGCGTGTCGACGATGCCGAACTGCTCGGGAGCGGCGAACGGTCCGATCTGCGTTCCGGGATCGAGCGGGTCTCCCGGCGTCACGCGCTCGGCGAGCGCCGAGATGCGGTCGACGAACGGATCCCAAACCTCGCGCGCGACGTAGACGCGCTCGATACCCGAACACGTTTGCCCCGCGTTCGCGGCGCCGCCCCACAGGATCCCGCGCGCCGCGCGATTCAGGTCTGCGTCCGAGCACACGATCGCGGCGTCTTTGCCGCCGAGCTCGAGCACGTACGGTTTGAGCAACGGCCCGCACACCGACGCCACCTTGCGGCCGACCTCGACGGAGCCGGTAAAGAAGATCTTGCCGATGCCGGGGTGCTGGCACATCGCCTTCCCGATCGCCGCGTCGCCGTGCACGACGGTGAGAAGACCTTCCGGCAAACCGGCGGCGTCGAAGGCTTGTTTGATCCACTCCCCCGTCAGCGGCGTGATCGGCGCCGGTTTTAGAATGACCGCGTTCCCGGACGCGAGCGCGATGGCGACCTCGCCGGCGGGGATCGTGAACGGATAGTTCCACGGCGAGATGATCCCGACGATGCCGATCGGCGAGCGGTGGAGCATGTGCCGCTTGTGCTTGAGATACAGCTGCGGAGTCGGCACGCGCTTCGGCGAAAGGATCTTGTCCGCGTGGCGCGCGATGAAGAACAGCGTGTCGATCACCGGCACGACTTCCATCGTGTAGGACTCGATGAGCGTCTTTCCGTTCTCCTTCGAGATCAGCTCGGCGATCTGCGCGTGGTTGTAGCGGACGTAATCGGCGGCGCGGCGGATCAGGAAGGCCCTCTCCTTGACCGACAGCGCGCCCCAGCGCTGGTGCGCTCGCGTCGCATCGGCGACGATCGCGTCGAGGTCGCGTGGCGGCGTCACAGAGACGCGCCCGAGCTCCTCGTACGTCGCGGGGTTGGTGGAAACGAGCTCTTTCGTTTTTGCCTTCTCGCTCAACGTCATCGACCCCCCACCCGCCCTGCCCGCTCGCGCGCCAGGGCCTCCAGCGCCTCGAGCACCTCGGGCGCGGTTGTGTTCTCCCCGATACGCCCGCCGTGGTCGTTACCGTGGTAATCGCTCGACCCGGTCGTCAGCAAGCCCCGCCGCTCGGCGATCGCGCGGAAGCGGGCCCGTGTGTCCGGGTCGTGGTCCGGGTGATCGACCTCGATCCCGGCGAGGCCGAGCGGCACGAGCAGGTCGATGAGTTCCTCCTGGCCCTCCGGGGTCTTCGGATGCCAGACCGGATGCGCGATGACGGCCACGCCGCCGGCTTCACCGATCAGCGTCACGGCCGACTCGGGCGTTAGGGCCTTCTTCTCGACGTACGCGCGGCCGCCTTCGAGGATCCACTCCCGCGTGAACGCGTCGACGGTTCTCGCGATAACGCCGAGGTCGACCATCGCCTGCGCGACGTGGGGCCGGACGATGCTCTCTCCCTTCGCGATCCCGCGCACCTGCTCGAAAGTGACGGGGACGCCGAGGTCGTTGAGTTTCGCGATCATGCCCTTCGCGCGCCAGACGCGGTCATCGCGGATCAACTCGAGCTCCTCGACGAGACGCGGGTGGGCGGTGTCGAGGAAGTAGCCGAGGATGTGGACCGAGCTTCCCTGGTACACAGCGGAGATCTCGCTTCCGGGGATGACGCGAAGGCCGAGCGGTTCGCCGGCCGAGCGCGCGGCCTCCACCCCGGCCGTCGAGTCGTGGTCCGTCAGGGCGATCCCATCGAGCCCCGCCTCGCGCGCGATGCGCGCAACCTGCTCGGGGGGGAACGCGCCGTCGGAGTTGTTCGAATGGACGTGCAGGTCGACGCGCATCCGTCCTACGAGGTGAAGGCGTTGACCCCGGTGAGGTGCCGGCCCAACAGGAGCTTCTGCACCTGGCTGGTCCCCTCGTACAGAGTCGTCACGCGCGCGTCGCGCAGGTATTTCCCGACGGGGAACTCATCGATGTAGCCGTACCCGCCGTGCAGCTGGATGGCGAGGTTCGCGCACTTCACGGCGGCCTCGCTTGCGACGTACTTCGCGATCGAGGCCTCAACGGTGTTGCGCGCGCCTTTCTCCTTCAGGGCGGCGGCCCGCCAGACCAGAAGGCGCGCGGCTTCCACCTCGATGAGCATCTCGGCGAGCATCTCCTGGATCAACTGGAATCCCGCGATGGGACGGCCGAATTGCTCGCGCTCCTTCGCGTACGCCAGCGAGGCATCGAGGCATCCCTGCGCGATGCCGACGCACCCGGCGCCGAGACTCACCCGTCCGTCGTCGAGCGACGAGAGGGCGATCTTCATCCCGCCGCCGATCTCTCCGAGGACCGCCGAGGACGGCACACGGACGTCCGCATAGGACAGCTCCGCTGTGGAGGCGGCGCGCAGGCCAAGCTTGCCCTTGATCTCGGTGGCCGAGAACCCCGGCGTGTCGCACGGCACGAGGAACGCCGTGATGCCCTTCGCGCCCTTCGACGGCTCGGCATTTGCGAACGTCAGCGCGAGCCCGGCCACGGTGCCGTTGGTGATGAACATCTTCGAGCCGTTCAGGACGAAGCCGTCGCCGTCCCGAACGGCGGTCATCTGCAGTGAGCCCGGATCGGAGCCGGCCCCCGGCTCGGTCAGGCAGAAGCAGCCGATCGCGTCCCCGCTCGCGAGCTTCGGCAGCCACTGCTGCTTTTGCTCCTCGGTGCCGTACTTCACGATCGAGGTGCCGACCAGCGAGCAGTTCACGCTCAGGATGCCGCGGATCGACGAGTCGGCCCGGGCGATCTCCTCGATCACGAGGCAGTACGAGATGGGGTCGAGTCCCATACCGCCGTGCTCCTCCGGGATCGACGCGCCGAGGAACCCGATCGGCTTCATCTTCTCGAGGACCGGCCACGGGAACTCCTCACGCCGGTCGTAATCCATCGCGACGGGTGCGATCTCGCGCTCGGCGAAGTCGCGCGCGGTCTTGCGCACGAGCTCCTGTTCGGGGGTGAGGTCGAAGTCCACGGACGCCTCCGGGTCCCAGCGAGCGACAGCGTAGCACCCGTCTGTCGGGAACCTTTGGCCCGGTCGGTCGCTCCGTGTAGGCTCGCGCATCGCGATGGTTGAGGCTGACATCCGGGGGCTCGTCGAGCGCGCGCTCGACGCCGCGCGCGGCGCCGGCGCCTCGTACGCCGACGCGCGATTCCTGCGCGAAGAGTGGGAGGCGATCGACGTCCAGGATGAGCGCCTGCAGGGCGTGGACCGCGGATCCACGGCGGGGATCGGGATTCGGGTCATCGTCGACGGGATGTGGGGCTTCGCCGGGACGGCGCGCCCCAAGGACGCCGACGTCGAGCGCGCCGCGGCGAACGCCGTTGAGATCGCGCGGGCGTCGTCCGCGCTGAAAGCGGCGGCCGTGCGACTCGCGGACGAGCCCGCCCACGTCGCCACGTGGGCGACCGACATACAGGAGGACCCGTTCGCGGTTCCCCTCGACGAGAAGATCGCCACCCTGCTCGAGGCGGCGAAGCGCATGCGCGAGGTGCACGGTCTCGGCATCGCGGAGGCGTCGATGGATTCCTGGCGGCGGACGTCGTTCCTGGCCACGAGCGACGGCGCGCGCATCGACCAGACGGTGACGCAGTCCGGCGCCGGGATCCGCGCGCTCGCGATCGGCGAGCGGGAGATCCAGCAGCGGTCTTACCCCAACTCGTTCCGCGGTCACTTCGCGTGCCTCGGCTACGAGCACGTCCGGGCGATGGACCTGGCCGGCAACGCGCCGCGCCTTGCCGAGGAGGCGGTGGCGCTGTTGAAGGCGCCGGAGTGTCCGAGCGTCGAGACGACGCTGATCCTGGATGCGCCGCAGCTGGCGCTGCAGGTGCACGAGTCGATCGGCCACCCTGTCGAGCTCGATCGCGTGCTGGGGATGGAGGCCGCCTACGCCGGAACGTCGTTCCTCGCGCCGCCGGACCGCGGCAACCTCCGGTACGGATCCGACCTCGTGAACATCACCGCCGACGCGACGCTGCCCGGCGCGCTCGGATCGTTCGGCTATGACGACGAGGGTGTCGCAGCGCAGCGCTCGGAGGTCATCACCGGCGGTGTGTTCCGCCAGTTCCTCTCCTCGCGCGAAACGGCGCCCGAGATCGGCGAGCCGCGCTCGAACGGAACGATGCGCGCGTCGGGGTGGGACGTGATCCCTCTGATCCGCATGACGAACATCAACCTCGAACCGGGCGACTCGTCGCTCGAGAAGATGATCTCCGAGACAAACGACGGAGTGTTCATGTCGACGAACCAGTCGTGGTCGATCGACGACAAACGCGTGAACTTCCAGTTCGGCTGCGAGATCGCGTGGGAGATCCGCAAGGGGAAGCGCAAGCGGATGCTCCGCAACCCGAACTACGCCGGAAAGACCGTCGACTTCTGGTCGTCGTGCGACGCGATCGGCGGGCGCGACGAGTGGGCTGTGTGGGGCACCCCGAACTGCGGCAAGGGGCAGCCGGGCCAGACGGCGCGCGTCGCGCACGGCACCGCGCCGGCACGCTTCCGCCGGGTCAACATAGGCGTGAGGGGCTAGGCGTGTTCGGCCTCCCACCCACCCGGGTTGACCGGATCGGGGGTTCTGGACGGTGACAGAGCCGATCGGCCGGGATCACCTCGCGGAGATCGCGGACGCCGCGCTCAAGGTCGGCGCCGACGCCGTGCAGGTGCTCGTCTTCCACTCGTGGGGAGGCCTGACGCGGTTCGCGTCTTCACGCATCCATCAGAACACGTGGCGTGAAGACGTCGAGTTCCGTGTGATGGCCGTCGTCGACGGGAACCGGACGGGCGTCGCCTCGACGCATTCTTTCGACGAGGCGTCGGTCCAGCGCGCCGCGGAGGAGGCCGTCGCCATCGCGCGCCTGGCGCCCCCCGACCCCGACTTCACCGGCCTCGCGCCGCCGACGGATGTGACGAAGCACGCGACGTTCGACGAGGCGACGGCGAACGCGACGCCGGCGGAACGGGCGGCGGCCGTCGCCGGTGCGCTCGGCGAGTTCCCGAACGACATGGAGGGCGCCGGGTACGTCGAGACGGTGGCCGACGAGGTGCTCGTCAGCTCCACGACGGGGTTGCGTCTCTACGGCAGCACGACGCGCGCCGGCGTCTCGGTGCTCGCGATCGCGCCGGACTCGAGCGGGTACGCCGAGCGGCTGGAGCCGAGGCTCGCAGACCTCGACGCGAGGACGCTGGCGCGACGGGCGGTGGACAAGGCCGATCGCAGCCGCGATCCGCAGTCCATCGACCCCGGGGCGTACACGGTGATCCTCGAACCCGCCGCGACGTCGACGCTGATCCAGTTCCTCGGCTACCTCGGCTTCGGCGCCAAGTCCTTCCTCGAAGGTCGATCGTTCATGACCGGCAGGATCGGCGAGAAGCTCGCGAGCGATCTGGTGACGATCGTCGACGATCCCATCGCGCCCGACGCGCTTGGGCTGCCGTTCGATTTCGAGGGGACATCGTCCCGCCGCGTCGTCCTGATCGATCGGGGAACTGCGACAGGCGTCGTCTGGGACCGGGCGACCGCCGCCAAGGGATCGACCGAGTCGACCGGGCACGGTCTGCCCCCGCCGAACCCCTACGGGCCGCTGCCGCTGAATCTCCGGATGCAGCCTGGCGCATCCACGATCGACGAGATGGTCGCCGCGACCGAGCGTGGCCTGCTCGTGACGCGCTTCCACTACTCGAACGTGGTCAACGAGAAAGAGACCGTTCTGACGGGCATGACCCGCGACGGCACGTTCCTGATCGAGGACGGCCGGATCGCGCGCGGCGTCAAGAATCTGCGCTACACGCAGAACGCGCTCGAGGCGCTGGCCAATATCGAGGCCGTCGGCGATCGGACGGAGATCTCGACGGAACTCTTTTTCGGCGGGAGCCGCGCGCCGGCGATCAAGACGCGCGATTTCAAGTTCTCGTCGTCGACCACGCACTAGCCGTTCGCCATCCGGGCTGGCGGACGGACCGTCCGGCCGTCAGAATGCGAACCGGGGATAGCCGGAGGCCGGGATGAGCACCTACGTCTTCGACAACTCGTGGGAGAAAGAGCGCGCGCGCCTCGCGGGACTCGAGGCCCTGTACGACCCGGGGTCGATCCGGCTTCTCGAGTCGGTCGGGGTGGGTGCGGGCTGGCACTGCCTCGAGATCGCCGGCGGCGGCGGATCGATCACCGCGTGGCTCTGCGACCGCGTCGGGGCGACTGGGAAGGTCGTCGCGACGGACACCGACACCCGCTTCCTCGAGGTGATCCAGAAACCGAACATCGACGTCCGGCGGCACAACCTCGTGACCGACGAGCTTCCGGAAGAAGAGTTCGACCTGATCCACGGCCGGCTGATCGTGCAGCATCTGCCAGACCGCGAGCAGATCATCAAGCGTCTCGTCGTCGCGCTGAAGCCGGGCGGCTGGCTGCTATTAGAGGACGTTGACTGGACCGCATCGACCGGTGCGCTCCTCGCGACGATCCCCGAGGATGATCGCGATGCCGTGCTTCGCGTATGGCAGGCGGTCACCGACATCATGCGCGCCGCCGGCGCCGACGAGACATACGGCCGCCGGCTGCCCGGCGAGCTGATGAAGCAAGGTCTCGTCGACGTGGGCGGCGACGTCCGGAACGAGCTGATCTGGGGCGGATCGCCGGCGGCGGCGGGATCGATCGGGACGCTCGAACGTCTCTACGACAGCTTGGTCCGCGCCGGCGTCGGCGAGGCCGACCTCGACGAGGAGCTGGCGCGTCTCGCGGATCCCGACCGGGCGCGCATCCCGCAGGCGCAGATGGTCGCCGCGTGGGGCCGGCGTCCGCAGGCCGGCGGCCCCGCGTCGGGACAGAAACATGGTCTGCCACCCCGGACGGAGACCGTGCGCAGCTGGCTGCGCGCGTCGCCGCTCTTCGCGCACGTCAGCGAGGTCGAGATGTCGCGCATCGCATCGCTGGCGGACGAGCTCCACGTGGACGCGGGCGAGGAGCTCACGGTCGAGGGGCAGCCGGGGAAAACCTTCTTCGTGATCGCGAAAGGGACGGCGACGGTCACGCGCGGCGGCACGCGTCTGGTCGGACTGGGGCCGGGCTCCTACTTCGGAGAGATCGCGCTCCTGGAACAGGGCCCGCGCACGGCGACCGTGACTGCCGATTCGCGGATGTGGCTGTTCGTCTTCGACGCCGCGGCGTTCGCGTCGCTCATGAACGGTATCCCCGCCGTGTCGGACGAGATCTTCCGTGCTCTAGCCGAGCGCAAGCGCAACGTCGAGCGCTAGGACCAGCCCGCCAGGATCGCGGGCACCTCGTCGAGAGTGCGCGCCGTCGCGTCCGGCACCGCCAGTTGTTCCGCCGTCGGCTCGTCGGGCGCTTCGTTGCGAAGGACCCACATCGTGCGCATGCCGAGTCTCTTCGCCGGCATGATGTCGCGGTCCAGCCGGTCTCCAACCATGACCACCCGGCTCGCGTCCGTTCCGGCGCCGCGCAACGCGTGCTCGAAGATCTCCGAAGACGGTTTCTCGACGCCGATCTCCGCGGAGATCGCCCAGATGCTCACGTGGTCGGCGAAGCCGGCCTCGCGCGCGCGGTCGCGCACCCAGGAGAAGTGATTGGTGATGCACGCCAGCCGGTAGTCGCGCGCGAGCGTGGCGAGGACGGCCGGCACTTCGGGGTATAGCTCTTCGGCGCGGTACCCGCGGGCTTTCCAGCGTGCGTCGGCCTCCGCACGAACCTCGCCATGCTTCGCCCGATTGGGGACGAACGCGGCGACGAGCGCCTCGGTGAAGGGCTCCGACTGCCCGGCGCGCAGGGCGTCGAACCTCTCGTCGTACATCGCTCGCGTTGTTTCGGGCGCCGCAGAAGCGATCGCCTCGTACAGCGACGTGAAGTATGAGTCGTCGCTGAACAGGATCCCTCCCACGTCGAGAAACACCCACTCGATCGGCATGCGCCGCATGATAGGGGCGGTGGTAGGCTCGCGCGCGTGACAACCAGTCCGGCGATCGCCGTCGGCGCCATCGTTATCGACAAGGGCGCCCTGCTTCTCGTGAAGCGCGATCGCGAGCCCGCGCGCGGCGAGTGGTCGCTCCCCGGCGGACGCGTCGAGGTCGGTGAGACGTTGCGCGAGGCCCTCGTGCGCGAGGTGCGGGAGGAGACCGGCGTCGACATCGACGTCGACGGTCTGATCGGCGTCGCCGAGCGCGTCGTCCGCGACGACGACGGCGACATCGCGTACCACTACGTGATCCTCGACTACGTCTGCGCGGCGCGCTCGAATGCGTTGAAGCCCGGCGACGACGCCGCCGACGCGCGCTGGGTGCCCGTTGGAGAGCTCGGCGACATGCACCTGACATCGGGCCTGCTCGAATTCCTCGCCGACCGCGGTGTGCTCGAGGGCCGGCGCCTGCGCGTGGACCGGACCGGCTGAGGTTCAGCGCCGGCGGCGACTTCCTTACACTGTCTGAGATTCTCGAACTGTATCGGCGTATGTCGCGGCGACGCCGCGGCTGCAGTGCGCTGCCGAACACGTCCGTTGCGGCCGTGATTCAAGCAGCAACATTGCGACGAAGCGTGCAAGCCGGATCGTCCATTACCTCAATGAAGCCCAAGGAAAGATAAAACATGACTGCATGCGGGTCGTACGTTCGCACATGCACAACATCGAACCACGGCCGTGCGAGATGGAGCAGTTCTGTCAGCAGAGCCGAACCGACGTCCTGCCTGCGCCACTTCGGCGCGACGTAGAGGCGACGGATACGTCCAACCCGCCCCGCGGTAACGAACGGATCGCGGTTTAGTCCGCCCACTCCCACGACGTCCGCGGTAGCAACCGCGACGAGGAGAGCCTCTCCCGAACGATCGAATCGGTTCTCACCACTCCGCCAATCCCTCACGAGGTGGGAAACCATCTCATGACCCTCGGCCTCTGCGAGAGACGCAAGAGTCGAGAGCTGTTCGACTTCCTCGAGAGACCGGATCTCAAAGCTCATCGTCTGCTTAACTCCTACTTATACCGATCCACATAACTCTTCGTGCCGGTCAAGATAACACTCCATGTTCCTTCATCAACCGAGATTTTGGAGCCGGCTCACGCGGAAGTTTTGCAGTCGCTTCACGCCTGGACTCGGCCCTAAGAAAAGCTGGTTCGTCCTGAAAACTCGCGAGTCAGTACCGGATCAGCACGTCGAGGTCGCCGTCCTTGCGCATCACCTGGCAGCCCGTCGCGCCCTCGTGCGAGTGGAAGGCGAGGTCGACACGCGTGTTGCCGACACGCATACCGATGATGTCGTTCCGCGTCAGCCAGAACGGCAGCGTCGGACGCTGGATATAGAGGATGTTCTCCGGCGCGTCCGCCGAGATCCCGCCGTACGAGCGGACCATCAAAAGCGTCGCCCCGGTGGCCCAGGCCTGCGGACGGCACGCGACCGGATACTCCACGGGCACGGGGACGTCGTCGCGCGAGAACCCACAGAAGAGCTCGGGGAACCGGCCGGCCGGGAAGTACGCGCCGCACAGCGCGAGCTGATCGACGACCTTGTTCGCCGCGTCGTCGAACCCCATCAGCTTCATACCGTGCGCGATCAGCGAGTTGTCGTGGGGCCACACGGTTCCGGTGTGGTAACCGATCGGGTCATAGGCCGGACTCTTGGACGACAGGGTGCGGATCCCCCACCCGCTCGACATGTCCGGCGACAGCAACCGGCGGACCACACGGCCGGCCCGCGCGGGGTCGATGATGCGCGACCAGAGTCCGTGCCCGGGGTTGGACGTGATCGACCGGCACTGGTGCTTGTTGCCGTCGAGCGCGACCGCGTAGTACCCGAGCTCGGACATCCAGAAGTCTTCGTTGAAACGCGCCTTCAGCTTCTCGGCCTTGTATTCGAGCTCGCGCGCCACGTCGGTATGACCGATTGCGTGGGCGACACGGGCCACCTGGAGCCAGGCGTCGTACACGTACCCCTGGACCTCGACCAGCGCGATGGGTGATTCGGGGATCGACCCGTCTTCGTGGACAATGCCGTCGTAGGAGTCCTTCCACCCCTGGTTGTCGAGCCCGCCTTCCGACTTCTTGCGGTACTCGACGTAGCCGTCGCCGTCGAAGTCTCCGTAGGTGTCGATCCAGTCGAGCGCGCGTTCGGCGTTCGGCCAGACCTTCTCGGCGAAAGCGCGGTCGGCCGTCCACATCCAGACCCGTCCGTAGACGAGAAGCCACAGCGGGGTGGCGTCGATCGACCCGTAGTACGGGGTGTGCGGGATCTCGCCGTTCCCGGCGAGCTCGCCGACGCGCAGCTCGTGCAGGATCTTCCCGGGCTCTTCCTCTCGCCACTCATCGACCTTCGTCCCCTGGTACTCGGCGAGCTTCTCCAGCGTCCCTTTCGCAAGGTCGCTGTTCACACCCAGCGTCTGATACGCAGTGATCAGCGCGTCGCGGCCGAACAGAGTTGAGAACCACGGCACGCCCGCGTCGAACGCCGGCGTCCCGTCGAGATCGGTCTGCATCATCCGGAGATCGAGCACCGCGCGGTCGAGGTACAGCTGCAGCTGCGGATACGACGCTTGGAACCGCGTGCACGTCTTGCGCCAGTTCGAGTACTCGCGTTCGAGGTCGTCGTGCGTCGTGTGCACCGGCTCCTCGCTGCCGGCACGCGGCAGGAAGCTGATGTCGATCGCCGTCGAAGACTGCGGCGCGATCTTCAGGTCGAACCGTGCCGACTTGGTCGACATGCGTTTCGGATGCGGTTCGAAGCCGACCTCGAGCTCGCGCCGGACCCCGTCGAGGCCCTCGTACGCGAACGTCACCTGACCATCGTCGAGGACGGGGTCGAGCAGCTTGCCGCGCTCCTTGCGACGGAATCCGCGGACCTCGAACAAGTCCATGAAGTCCGCGCCGAAGCTCAGGTCCAGCCGGACCTTGCGCGTCGCGGAGCCGAAGTTCTGCACCTTGATCGTCTCGTGCATCCCGTGCTCGAGCCACCGATGGCGCGAGACGGAGATGTTCTTCTTCGTCACGACACCCGACGGATCGACGGACGTGATCTCGAGCGTCGTCTCGACAAGCATCGAGTAGTTCCGATCGACCTCCGAATGGAGGAACGTCGGCCGCATGCCGTCGACGGTCAGCTCGTACTCGGAGAGGAACCGCGTGTCGCGGAAGTAGAGCCCGAGCGCCGCCTCGTTACCTTTCGGCATGTCGCCGTAGCGATCGCAGAGCATGAACACGCGGTCGTGTTTGATCGTCTGGACGTCGCGGATGTCCAGCGGGCGCGGAGGAGGCTTCTTCCGGACGCGGACCGCCATCTCGCGCGAGTCTAGCGGCGCATCCCGACGAGACGCACCCGCCGGGACCCCTCGATATAATCGCGCGCGACCCGGGCGGGTGCGGGCGGGTGCGGGTGGGCGGGTGGAATCTGAGCCCTGAGGAGAGAATGCCGACAATCACGATCCACGACTTCCGGGTGACCGACAGCATCCTCGCGCGCACCGATCCCGACGCCGGCGACGTCGTCTACCTCGGACCATCGGGTGGAGCCGCATTCCCGTTCGTGATCTGGCGCCGGCTGTCCGCGCCGGGCGGGATGTACATGGACGCGAGCGAGGTCGTCGCGCCCGACGGCGATGTAGTGAACCTCATCGAGCGCAAGTACGAACTCGAGGGCGAGTCGCTCGTGCAGGACGTGGTCGACGAGATCCAGGACGCGCACTTCCCTGGGCCGGGCAAGTACACGCTCCGGTACTACATCTACGACGACAAACTGGTCGATATCCCGTTCGAGGTCGTGCAGTCGGATCCGCCGCACGGCGCCGTCGTGCCGGGCCCGGTCGACGCCGCGCTCTCGAAGTCGACCATCTTGTGGCTCGGCTACAAGGACGCGCGCGGGCACGAGGTCACGAAAGCCGTGTGGTACGGCTACGACCAGGGCCGGATCTACATCCTCACGGGCGAGGGCGAGCAGGAGCTGCCGGACCTCGTGGGTCCCTCGAAACACGTGCGGGTCATCGCGCGCTCGAAGGACGTCCAGTCGCGCGTCGGCGAGATGAACTGCGTGACGCAGGTTCTGGAGAAGAACGCGGAGTGGGACAGGATTGCGCGCGAGGTCCTCCTCGGACGCCGCCTGAACCTGCCCGACGGCGAGAAGGCCGTCGACCGCTGGAAGAAGGGCTGCGAGATCATCCAGCTGACGCCGATCCTCGAACCTCTGGGGTGAGGAACGCCGGCCGGCGCTAGGCTGACCCCGATGGGAACGCCGACCGTCCTCTTCGTCTGCATCCACAACGCCGGCCGCAGCCAGATCGCCGAGGCGCTCTTCAACGCATACGCGGGCGGGAACGCGTTCGCCGTCAGCGCCGGCGTCGAGCCGGTCGCGGCCCTGAACCTCAATGTGATCGCGACGATGCGCGAAGCCGGCTACGACATCCGCGATCAGCACCCGAAGATGCTGACCGACGAGATGATCGACTCCGCCGACCGTGTGATCACGATGGGGTGCATGGACGACCCGTCGTGCCCGGCCATCCTGGCCGAGGAGGACTGGGGCCTCGACGACCCGGCCGGCGCACCGCTGCCGAAGGTGCGTGAGATCCGCGACGACATCGCGCGGCGCGTGCGCAAGCTGCTCCGCGAGATGGGGATCGAGCCGGTCCGCTAAGGAGCGTCGGCCGTCCGCGGATGACGGGGGCGCCGTACGAGCCGCCACACGCCGAGCGCCAGCAGACCCACGATCGGCGCCCCCATTGCCGCGAAGGCCGAGACGTTGTACGCCGCGGTACTCGCCGCCAGCCGCACTCTCTTGCCGAGGCCCGGCGCCCACGTGACCGTGCCGCCGCGGACCTGTTTCGGGGCGCCGCCGACGCTCGACGTCTCGCCGGGCAGCGCAACCTGCACCGTGAACGTGAGGAACTCGCCCGCGGCCTGTTGCACGATCGGCCGCAAGGTGTTCTTCGTCTCTTCGGAGAGTTCGCTCTCTCTCAACAGCCGCTCTGTGGACAGATCGATCGTGCCTTCGAACGAGGTCTTGGTCTGGAAGAACCCAGACGACTGTCCGACCGTCACGTGGAAGAAGCCTTGCGCGGGACCGGACGGATCCCTTTCCAGCGCGGCCAGCGCCGCGTTCAGGTCGGCCGGGCTCGTGAAAAGGCGGTCGACGACGACGGACAACCCTCCGCCGGGGTTCGACCTGGTCACGCGCCAGCCCTTCGCGCGCAGGTCGGCGCTGAGGTTGCCGAGCGACGCGAACGGATCCTGTCCGGTGTTGGCCGCCAGGTCGACGAGCTCCTTGTCGACGAGGAAAGACAGCGAGAAGTCGCCCGAGCCGTCGCGGGCGATGGTCGTGCGAACGGCGACGTCCACCTGACAAGAGGTCATTGCCACCACGAGCGCGAGCCCGGCCAGGGCCGCGCCGGCGACCCTCATGCCTCGCTGCCTTTGCCGCGGTACGTCCCGGTCGACGTCTTCTCGATCAAGCCGGATCGCGCGGCCTGCGCAAGCCAGCGCATCAGCTCGTCGCGCGCGTCGGGCTGCGTCATCGGATCGATGAGCCCTTCGCGCAGGGCGCGGTCCCAGATGACCGTCCAGTGCAGGGCTTCGTCGGTGGCGTCGAGGACGCGGAGGGCGGCGTCGCCGGGCTCCATCAGCGCACCGAGGGCAGGACCTCGCGCGCGAACAACTCGACCTGGTCCTCGTCCCAGATGCTGAACGGCACGACCCCGAAGGTGACGACGAGATGGTCCACGCCGAGCGCCTCGAATTCCTTGATCCGCCCGATGCAGTGCTCGGCCGGGCCGACGAGTGCGTCGCCGACGAACTCCTCGCGCGGCAGGCCCGACGCATCGATCGGTCCCGCGACCGCCATCCGGTCCCACCGACGCCGCGCGTCCGCCTCGTCGGTCCCCACGACGGTGTACAGCCCCACCGATCGCTTGACCGTGGAAGGGTCGCGACCGGCTCGCTCACAGGCCCGCCCGAGATCGTCGAGCCGTTCCTTGTACGCGCCGGGCGACCAACGCCAGACGGTGTTCCACCCGTCGGCCGCTTCGGCGACGATCCGCAGGATCTTGGGGCCTCCCTTGCCGCCCACCCAGATCGGGGGACGCGGGCGCTGAGCGGGAGGCGGATCGTTCGGCGCGTCCTCCACGCGGTAGAACTCGCCCTCGTACGAGAACCGTTCGCTCGACATCATGCCGGCCAGGATGTCGACGGTCTCCCGCAAGCGCGCGATCCTCTCGCCGACGGGCGGGAACCGGAAGCCGTTCTCCACGTACTCTTCCTCGTTCCATCCCGCACCCAAGCCGAGCTCGAGCCTGCCCTCGGAGATCACGTCGAGCGTCGTGGCCATCTTCGCGAGCACCGGCGGATGGCGGAACGCCTCACACAGCACGAGCGTGCCGAGGCGCACACGTTCGGTTTCGGCCGCGATCGAGGAGAGCGCGGTCAGCGCCTCGAGCGACCCCCACCGTCCGGGCGGACCGCCGTAGCGAGACAGGTCGAGGAAGAAATGATCCGAGATCCAGACGGAGTCGTAGCCGAGCTCCTCGACGCGTTTCGCGAAGGCGACGACATCGTCCACCGTCGCCGGCCGGCGGTCCGGGAACGAGAAGTCGTAGTGCGGGAGCGCGACGCCCACCTTCATCGCGCGTCCAGCCTACCCGTCGATATGCTCCCGTTGATGGCCGAGCCGGCGATCGTCGTCCGCAACCTCCGCAAGTCTTACGGCACCCTGACGGCGGTGGCGGGCATCGACCTCGAGGTGGCGGTGGGCGAGGTCTTCGCGATGCTCGGCCCCAACGGCGCGGGGAAGACGACGACCGTCGAGATCATGGAGGGCCACCGCAGCCGCGACAAAGGGACGGTGTCTGTCCTCGGCTTCGATCCGGCGCGCGGCGACCAGCGCTTCCGCGAACGGATCGGCATCGTGTTGCAATCGACCGGAATCAGCCCCTACCTCACCGTCGCCGAGACGATCGAGATGTACCGCGGCTACTATCCGTCCCCCCGGCAGACCGACGAGGTTCTCCAGCTCGTCGGCCTCACCGAGAAGCGCAACGACCGCGTGCGGCGTCTTTCCGGCGGCCAGCAGCGGCGTCTCGACGTCGGCATCGGGCTCGCCGGAGACCCCGACCTCCTCTTCCTCGACGAGCCGACGACGGGCTTCGACCCGGCGGCGCGCCGCGGCGCGTGGGGGATGATCAAGGGGCTGAAGGAACTGGGGAAGACGATCTTCCTTACGACGCATTACATGGACGAGGCGCAAGCGCTCGCGGACCGCGTAGCGATCATCTCCGACGGCCGGATCATCGCGGAAGGACCGCCGGGCGAGCTCGCCGGACGGGATGCGCGCGTGACGATCGTGCGATTCCGCCTCCCACCAGGCGCGCCGGCCCTACCGCTGAAGTTGAAGAGGATCGCGTCGGCCGGCGGGGCCGGCCTCGAGATCCGTACCGAGGACGCCACGACGCTCCTGCACGAACTAACTGGCTGGGCCATCCAGAAGAAGGTCGCGCTCGAGGCCCTCGAGGTCCGCCGGCCGTCCCTCGAGGACGTCTATCTCGAGCTGACCCGCGACGCGCAAGGAGTCGCCGAGTGAAGAACCTCGGTTTGGCGTTCCGGCAGGTTCGTTACGAGAACAAGATGTTCTGGCGGAACCCGGCCGCCGCGTTCTTCACCTTCGTCTTCCCTTTGATGTTCCTCGTCATCTTCAACCTGATCTTCGGAGGGAGCGGCGATACGACGGCGAGATTCGGCGGGCCGCGTGAGGTCAGCCTGTCGACCTTCTACGTCCCGGCCGTCGTCGCGTTCGGCGTGATCTCCGCCTGCTACACCAACATTGCGATCGGTCTCGTCTTCGCACGCGACGAAGGTCAGCTGAAGCGGATGCGCGGAACGCCTCTGCCTGCATCGGTCTACCTGTTCGGACGGATCGCTCAGGCGATCATCGTCGCCGTCATCCTCGTCATCATCGTGGTCGCATTCGGGCGCCTCTTCTACGACGTCGAACTCCCGGGCCATACGGTCGGTGCGTTCGTCGTTTCGCTCTCCGTAGGAGCGGCATGCTTCTCGGCGCTGGGGATCGCCGTCACTGCCCTGGTTCCGAACCCCGATGCCGCGCCCGCCGTGATCAACGCGACGATCCTGCCGTTACTCTTCGTCTCCGACGTCTTCATCCCGATCCAGGATGCCCCCGACTGGCTGGGGACGTTCGCAAACATCTTCCCGGTTCGGCACCTCTCGAACGCTCTCGTGGAGACGTACAACCCCTTCGCGACGGGATCGGGCTTCATGAAGTACGACCTCATCGTGATGGGCGCCTGGGGCGCGGCGGCCGTCCTGCTCAGCATCCGCTTCTTCTCCTGGGAGCCGCGCGTCAGCTAGCTCATGGCCGAGCGTGACGACGTCCTGGAGACGATGTTCACGCTCCACTACCGACGCCTCTTGCGCTTCGCGTACCTGCTGACGCGCGGGCGGGGGGCCGAGGATCTCGTCCAGGAAGCGTTCCTCAAGGCGCTGCGGCGCTGGGATCGCTCCGCCGCCCCGGAGACCTTCTATCCGTGGGTGCAGACGACCGTGCTGCGGTTGCATCTCAACGCGCTTCGGCGCGGCATGCGCGAGCGGCGCGCGTACGAGCGGGTCGCCGGCGAGCCGCAGCCCGACGTGGAACCGGCGACCCCGGACACGGAGGTGCTCCGTGCGCTCGCCTCGCTTCCGGCCCGGCAACGCGCGGCCACGGTCCTCCGCTATTACGAGGACCTGCCGTTGGCCGAGATCGCCGCGCGGATGAAGATCGCGGAGGGGACGGTCAAGGCTCTGTTGCACCAAGCACGGCAAAAGCTGCAGATCGAGGTGAGACCCGGTGACGACTAAACCCTCGGCCGGGCGGCGGCCTACTCAAAGCGAAAGGAAGCAGGATGCCGTGGAGTGAAGAGGAGTTCCGCCGGGCCCTCGAGGGCGCGGCGGAACGAGC
>JBIOTQ010000071.1:0-6572 GCA_044866075.1 Actinomycetota bacterium
GGTGCTCGGCAATTCAGGCGGCAGAACCAACAGCTCAAAGGTGGGCGTGATGCGGTATCCAGACCCCCGAGGCTGCTCGATGTCCGGGTATCACGCACACACCTACTTCGTGAACAGCACCCTGAGCTTCGACGCGTACAAGAACCCAAACATGCAGTACGAGCAAGATTGCTCTAGCACCCCCTGTAACACCTTCGACCTGTTCCACGGCTGGCACTGGCACTTTTCATTCCTGCGCGGGACGCAGTGATCTCATCGGCCACGTGGCTGATCTCCGCCAGACTCGTAGCCGGCAGGGGCCAGTAAACCGCGCGGCGACACCGCACGTTCCGCCTGGTAGCCTGTGCCCTCGTCATGTCTGTACGGATGAGGCTCAGGCGGATGGGGAAGCGCAAGCAGCCCTCGTACCGTGTCGTCGTGGCCGACCAGCGCAGTCCCCGCGACGGGCGCAACGTGGAAGAGCTCGGCACCTACAACCCCCTGACCGATCCCTCTGAGATCCGCATCGACGAGGAGAAGGCTCTCGGCTGGCTCGCCAAAGGCGCGCAGCCGTCCGCCAGCGTCGTCGCGTTGTTGCGGGCTACCGGCATATGGCAGAAGCACCTGGCGACGAAGAAGGCAGCGGGCAAGGCCTCGTAGAGGCAACCCTCTCGTACATCGCCCGCTCGATGGTCGAGCATCCCGACGATGTCGAGGTGACGACCGCGCCCGGCGACGGGAACCAGACGATCTTCCGCTTGCGCGTGAACCCCGAAGACATGGGCCGCGTCATCGGCCGACACGGCCGCACCGCCCGCGCGATCCGTCAACTGGCGCGCGCCTCCGCGGCCAAAGCCGGGATCCACGCGTACATCGAGATCGTCGACTGAGCCGTCTGTCATGGGCGAGGCGCCCGAGCGGCTCGTCGTCGGCCGGATCGTCAAGCCCCACGGGGTCCGTGGTGAGATGCTCGTCGAGGTCCTCTCGGACGCCCCCGACCGGTTCGCGCCGGGCGCCCGCATCGACGCCGGTGATCCGGACGGTCCTCGCCGGACCCTGACCGTGCGCGCGACGCGCAACGACCGAGGCCGGTCGCTCGTCACCTTCGGGGAGATCGCCGATCGCGATGCCGCCGACGCCCTGCGCGGCGCGCTGCTGTCGATCGATCTGGGCGACGCCGCGCCGCTTGAAGACGGGATGTACTACGAGTGGCAGCTCGAAGGTCTAAGGGTCGTGGACGAGGACGGCGATACCCTCGGCACGTTCGCGCGGGTCCTCGAGGGAGGAGGCGGCGACCTGTGGGTCGTCGACACGGGCGAGAAGGAAGTGCTGGTTCCGGCGGTGGAGGAGTTCGTTCGACGGGTCGACCTCGAAAGCGGGAGGATCGTGGTACACGTGATCCCGGGGCTGTTCGAATGACGATCGCGGAAGACGGCCGGCGGCTCAAGCGGTTCCCCGGGCTGCTCGGCATGAACGTCGTCGAGCGGCGACACGGTTATGCCCGCGTCGAGATGGACGTCGAGGAGAAGCACCTGCGGTTCCGCGCGGACGGGCTGCACGCCGGGGCCGTGGTCTCGCTCGCCGACAGCGCGTGCGGCGTCGGATGCCAGTCCTCGCTGCCGGAAGGAAAGACGTTCACGACCGTGGAGCTGAAAGCCAACCTGATCGGAACGACGTCGAATGGTCGGTTGGTTGCCGAGGCGACCCCCGTTCATCTTGGCGGCCGCACGCACGTATGGGAGGCGCGCGTCGCGCGCGACGACGGCAAGGTGATCGCGATCTTCGTCTGCACGCAGATGATCATGGATCTGCCGTCATGAAGGTCGACGTCGTCACGATCTTCCCCGAATTCTTCGCCGGGCCTCTCGACGCGTCGTTGCTCGGCAAGGCGCGCGCTCGCGGACTGATCGAGGTGACGTTGCACGATCTGCGCGACCGGACGACCGACCCCCATCGCACCGTCGACGACGAGCCGTACGGCGGCGGCGTCGGCATGGTGATGAAACCGGAGCCGTGGTTCGCCGCGGTCGAATCACTCGACGGGTGGGAGAAGGCGAGACGGATCCTGCTCTCGCCGGCGGGCCGGCGCCTCGATCAAGAGCTGGTTCGCGAGTTGTCCGAGGAACCGCATCTCATCCTGATGTGCGGTCGCTACGAAGGCGTCGACGAGCGCGTCGCGGAGGGTCTCGCGACCGACGAGATATCGATCGGCGACTACGTCATCGCCGGCGGCGAGGCCGCGGCCCTCGTTCTCGTCGACGCGATCGCTCGTCTCATCCGCGGCGTCGTGAAGGAGCCCGCCTCCATCGAGGAGGAGTCGTTCGGACCGACGGGGCTGCTCGACCATCCCCACTACACGCGGCCGCCCGAGTACCGCGGCATGAAGGTCCCCGACGTCTTGCTGTCCGGCAACCACGCGGAGATCGAGGCCTGGCGGCACAAGCAGGCCCTGGAACGGACTAAACGCCGCCGTCCGGACTTACTCGGACCCGACCTCGACCTGGCTCCGTAGCCCGGGCGTCGTTGCACCTGGCTTCCTCGCCTCGTACGATGAGTGGCCCCGCCCGGTAAGGAGCATCTCGGTGAACAAGGTCGACCTCGTCGAACGCGCGCGTCTGCGTACCGACGTGCCTGCCTTCCGTCCGGGCGACACCGTCAAGGTGCACGTCCGCGTGTCGGAGGCCGGACGCGAGCGCATCCAGATGTTCCAGGGCGTCGTGCTCGGCCGTCGCGGCGGCGGACTGCGGGAGACGTTCACCGTCCGCAAGGTGTCCTTCGGCGTCGGTGTGGAGCGCACGTTCCCCGTCCACTCGCCCACGGTCGCGAAGGTCGAGATCCTCCAGCACGGCAAGGTGCGCCGCGCCAAGCTCTACTACCTGCGCGAGCTGAGCGGACGCCGCGCCAAGATCCGCGAACGGCGCGTCGCCGTTCCGGAGGAGGGCGCCGTGGTCGAGGTGACGTCCGAGGACGTCGAAGAGGCGCCGCCCGAGGAGCCGGAACCCGTCGAGACGGTCGACGCCGCCGAAGGCGAAACCCCAGAGGAACCCGGGGCGTAGGCCGGGGCCCGCGTGCCTCTCGAGGGCGACCACCCGCTGCAATCGGACTGGCCTGACCGGCCGGCCGCCGAGCCGCCCAAGAAACACAGCGGCCTCGCGTTCTTCAAGGAACTGCCCGTCCTCATCCTGATCGCGTTCGGGCTCGCGCTCCTGATCAAGACGTTCCTCATCCAAGCGTTCTTCATCCCGTCCGAGTCGATGGTGCCCACGCTTCAGATCAACGACCGCGTCCTCGTGAACAAGCTCGTGTACCGGTTCCGCGATCCGCGACGCGGCGAGATCGTCGTCTTCGTCGCCGAGCGCGACGCCGAAGCGCCGAAGAGCTTCTTCCGGAAGATCGTCGACACGATCACCGAAGGTCTCGGTGCGAAACAGCCGCCGG
Source organism: Actinomycetota bacterium (assembly GCA_044866075.1). Lineage (GTDB taxonomy): Bacteria > Actinomycetota > AC-67 > AC-67 > AC-67 > JBASRP01. The sequence continues at coordinate 3,418 of JBIOTQ010000071.1, forward strand.
AGAAGGACTTCATCAAGCGCGTGATCGGTCTGCCCGACGAAACCGTCGAGATGCGCGACGGCGTCGTCACGATCACGACGAAGGATGGGAAGAAGCTGAAGCTCGACGAGCCCTACCTGTCGTCGGAGAAGGACACGAACCCGTTCGGCCCGTTCCGGGTGCCGCCCGACCGGTACTTCGTGATGGGTGACAACCGGCCGAACTCCTCGGACAGCCGTTTCCGGCTCGGTCCGATCAAACGGAGCGACATCGTCGGCAAGGCGTTCGTGAAGGTTTGGCCCCTGGGTCGCGCCGGGATCCTCCGGAGGCCGAAGTACGGGGCGCCCGCAGCGGCTGCGGCCCTGGTCGTGGTGCCCGCGGCGCTCGTTCTGCGCCGTCGCCGTCGCCCGATCTCGCGGACCGCCTGAGCCCCGAGCGTCCGCCGCGCGCGTTATCCTGCGGCCGGATGCGGCCCGACGGATTCATCGAAAAGCAGCTGCGCGAGCAGGGCTTCTCTCTCGTGGCCGGCACCGACGAGGTCGGGCGCGGCGCGCTGGCCGGTCCGCTCGTCGCAGCGGCAGTGATCCTTCCGCCGGACTTCGACGTCAGCGGCTTGCGCGACTCCAAGCTCATGACGCCCCCTTCGCGCGAGCGCATGGCAGCGACGATCCGCGAACGTGCACTCGCGATCACACTCGTGCGGATCACGCCGCAGGTCATCGACAAGCGCGGACTGCACAAGTCCAACATGCGCGCGCTGCGCGCGGCGATCGCGCGGCTCGATCCGCGGCCCGACTACGCGCTGACCGACGGCTTCCCGGTCAAGCGGATGCCGGTGCCGTCGCTCGGGATCAAGAAGGGCGATCGCATCTCGGCGTCGGTCGCGGCGGCGTCGATCGTCGCGAAGGTCGTCCGGGACCGCGCGATGCGACGGCTCCATCGCACCTATCCCGACTTCGGGTTCGTCCGCAACAAGGGCTACGGCACCGCCGAGCACTGGCGCGCGCTGCGCGACGTCGGTCCGTCCCCTGTGCACCGTCTCTCGTTCAAAGGCGTCGGCGCGGAGGGCACGATCATCGCCGAATCGCTTGAGGACTGGGACGAGGAAGCGATCGCGGTCCGGTGACCGACGACCCGGCGGGGGCCCTCCAGCACGATTGGCCGCAGCGCCCGGCAGGAGAGCCGCCCAAGAGGCATCGACGCAGCTTCCTGACCGAGCTGCCGGTGCTCATCGTGATCGCGCTCGGTCTCGCGGTGTTGATCAAGACGTTCCTCGTGCAAGCCTTCTTCATCCCCTCGGAGTCGATGGAGCCGACGCTCCACGGGTGCACCGGCTGCAGCGGGGACCGCGTGCTCGTGAATCGTCTCGTGTATCGGTTCCGCGAACCGCGCCGCGGCGAGGTCGTCGTCTTCACGAAGCCACGCGGCACAGCCGACACGCGGTCGCTCAGCAAGAAAGTGATCGATTTCTTGACCGAGGGATTTGGCGTCTCGCAACCGTCCGACAAGGACTTCATCAAGCGGATCATCGCGCTGCCGAACGAGACGATCGAGATGAAGAAAACGGTCGTCACGATCACGCGGACCGACGGCAAGAAGTTCACGCTGGACGAGCCGTACATCGCGACGAGGAACCGGGACGACCGGCCGTTCGGTCCCTTCAAAGTGCCCGACGGCCGCTACTTCATGATGGGAGACAACCGATCCCACTCGGGCGACTCGCGCTTCGACCTCGGGACGATCCCGCGCGGTGAGATCGTCGGCAAGGCGTTCGTGAAGATCTGGCCGCCGGGCCGGATGGGACGGCTCGCTGCGGTCAGGTATGCGACCGAGCCCGCGATCGCCGGATTGGTCCTGGTCCTCGGCGCTCGGCGGTGGCGGCGCCGGGGCGAGGGTATCCTCAGATCGGGCGAAGCGGCATGAGCATGGAAGACCTCGAGAAGTACGAAGCGGAGATGGAGCTCGCCCTCTACCGCGAGTACCGCGACGTGCTGCCGATGTTCCGCTACTTGATCGAAACCGAACGCCGCTTCTATCTGGCGAATAACGTCGACCTCGTCGAGCACGGGAACGGGCACGACGTTCGCTTCGAGCTGACGCTCACCGATGCGTGGGTGTGGGACATGTACCGGCAGAGCCGCTTCGTGCCGCAGGTACGTGTCATCACCTACGAAGACGTGAACATCGAAGAGCTCCGGCGCGACGACGCGCCCGAGGCGCCGCAGCTCGACTAGCATCCGGCGATGGGCTACAACCCGCTCCGCAAATACCGAGGCGCGAAGAAGGCCGACATCACGATCCTCGTCGTCACCTTCGTCGTGATCGCGCTCCTGATCGTCTGGGCGACGCGCTAGCGTCGCACGCTTCGACCAAGTCTTGTCAGCCGGAAGCGTCCGAGGTTCGCCTCGATCAGCCCCGCCAGCTCGAGGCGGGTCAGCGACGCCAGAACCTCGGTGATCGGATGGGTAGCCGGTTTCTGATCGGGACTCCAAAGCCGCGTCGGCTCGGCTGCGATCAGTTCGAAGATGTCGCGGTCTACTTCCCTCAACCCGAAATCATCGATCCCTGGTTCCGCCGGCTTCTCAGCGAGCCCGATCGTCTGCCTGCCGTCGAACGGCGCCAGAACGGCCACGATGCGTCCAAAACGTAGGACCGCCACCGCGTCACCTGTTTCGTCGATCTCGTCGAGCACGCGTGCGGTGCGACGTGCCAACGATCTCGAGCTCACCGCGCGACGTGGCCGGATCTCTCTCATGGCAGCAACGCCCTCCTTCGCCTCGTCGAGGAACCGTCTGACGCGTCAGACGGCCTGGGTTCAACGGATCGACAGTGTCAGACGCGTCAGACACCTCCGGCGGGAGCATAGGACCCCCCTGTGACATCGCAGCGTGCTCCGGCGACACCGAGAAAAGCGGGAATCTGTTCACGCTTGTCGCGGAACCGTCATGGAGATGCGAACGAGCAACGCCGCATCGTTATCGTCGCGATGTGCGGTCACGCAGCGAGCTCGCACGCGGCGGTGAGGACATCGCCGCGTCGCATCTCGCCCGACGGGGATGGACGATCGTCGGCCGGAACGTCCGGTGCGGCCGCACCGGCGAGATCGACATCATCGCGGAGCGCAGCGGAGTTCTCGCTTTCGTTGAAGTGAAGACGCGATCGTCAGCTCGGTTCGG
>JBIOTQ010000072.1:0-33195 GCA_044866075.1 Actinomycetota bacterium
TAGCGCCGGCTGGTCGAACGGACACGAAGGGGCGATATCGCGAACGTGCCCCATTCGTTTCCGCCGACCAGACGTCCGAAGATCGGTTCGGAATCGAAGATCGGCAGGCCGAGCCAGTCGATGCATCCCGAGTAGGAGCACAGGCCGGCGGTTCGCGTGTCTCCGATCAGGGCGTAGTCCTCGATCCGAGCGACGGGCGGGACGCGTGTCGGGGTCGCTTCTACGCTACGAGGATCCATCGCCGAGGCCTTACCCCGTTGGCGCCCCAACAATTCGAGCATCTGGGCTCGCGACGACCTGCGGTGTCGTCGTTTCGCGAGATGGGTAAGCCGTAAAAGCATGACCGTGCACGCCACCCGGTTCACCGAACCGTTCTCACAGAGTGAGAATGGGTCCCGAGCCCCGCTCGTCTCACGCGGTGTTCGCCGTTTGGAAGGACTCCTGGAGCGACTCGAACGGTCGAAGTTCTTCAACCGGGCCGGCGAGGTGATCGGCACCGCGTTCGTCAAAGTGGTCCGGCCGGGCCCGTTCAAGGAGTTCCTCAGCGGGAGTTGGCTGGCGCATCCCGCGCACCCCATGCTCACCGACATCCCGATGGGGGCATGGACGAGCGCTTTCGTGCTCGACCTACTGGGCGATGAGGCAAGCCGCGATGCCGCGGATACGCTCGTCGGCGTGGGCGTTGTAACCGCTCTCCCCACGGCGCTGACCGGGCTTTCCGATCTGGCCGACGTGACGGAGAGCGATCAACGCACCGTCGGGACCGCTCACATGTTCGGCAACGTCGGCGCGGTGATCCTGTACGGCGCCTCGTATCTCGCCCGCCGCCGCGGGGCTCGCGGCGCGGGTCTCGTCCTGTCGACGCTCGGAGCGTCGGCTGCGACGCTTGGGGGCTTCTTGGGCGGGCATCTTGCGTATCGCAAGGGCATCGGCGTCGATCAGACCACTTTCCAGCCCCGGATCGGCGACTGGCAATCCGCGATGCCTGCGACCGACCTCGACGACGGGCGGCCGCGCTGCACGTCAGTCGACGGCGTCGATGTCTTGCTCGTCCGCACGAACGACGGCGTCCGCGCGCTCGCGAACCGCTGCAGCCACCGTGGCGGCCCACTGCATGAGGGCGAGCTACGGGACGGAACGGTCGTCTGCCCGTGGCACCAGAGCGCCTTCGACCTCGTCGACGGAAGCGTCGTCCACGGCCCGGCAACGGCGCCGCAACCCGTGTTCGAAGTGAGGACGAAGAACGGCATGATCGAGGTTCGCTCGGCCGACCGATAGGTGCGGCGATAGGATCGGTTTCGTCCTCGAGCAGGGAGGTCGCGATGGTGAACTACATGCCGGAGGGATACAGCAACGTCACCCCGTACCTCGTGGTGGAGGGAGCCGACAAGCTCATCGACTTCATGACGCAGGCGTTCGGCGCGAAGGAACGGATGCGGATGCCGGGCCCTGGCGGACTGATCGGTCACGCGGAGATGCAGCTCGGCGACTCCGTCATCATGCTCGGCGATTCGCGGACGACCGACAACAACCGCGTCGCGACCGCGATGGTTCATCTCTATGTGGAAGACGCCGACGCGACCTTCAAGAACGCGCTCGCCGCCGGCGCGAAGGTCGACCAGGATCTCGAGACGAAGTTCTACGGGGATCGCGGCGGATCGGTGATCGATCCGTGGGGCAACATCTGGTGGATGTCGACCCACGTCGAGGGCGTCGCGCCCGAGGAGATGGAGCAACGCGCGAAGGACTTCATGGGGAAACAGGGTCAAGCCTGAGGCTGCGGCTCCACCTGTTCTGACGGCGGCGGTTGGGCCGGCGCGGTCTTCCGGCCGTTCAATCCGACTGAGCGCGCCAGGATCTGTGCGACGTCGAGGACCTGGACGTTCTCGGACGCTTCCTTCTTCTGCACCTTGTCCTTGACCGCGTCGTCCAACATGATCATGCAGTAGGGGCACCCGGTCGAGACGATGTCGGGATCTTCGAGGAGCGCCTCCTCGATGCGCTCGATGTTGATGCGCTTCCCCGCCGTCTCCTCCATCCACATGCGCGCGCCGCCGGCGCCGCAGCAGAACGTCTTCTTCTTGCAGCGGTGCATCTCGGTCGCCTCGACGCCGGGGATCGAACCCACAACGGTGCGCGGCTGCTTCAAGACGTCGTTGTGGCGCGCGAGGTAGCACGGGTCGTGGTAGGTGACCTTCGCGTCGACCGGCTGTTCCGGCTTCAGCTTGCCGTCCTTGATCAAGCGCGCCAGCAGTTCGGTGTGGTGCATGACCTCGAAGGTGCCGCCGAAGTCGGGGTACTCGCGGGCCATCGTGTTGAAGCAGTGGGGGCAGGACGCGACGATCTTGCGGGCGCCTTTCTCTTTGAGCGTCGCGATGTTCGCCTTCGCCATCTCCTGGAACAGGTACTCGTTGCCGGCGCGGCGCGCGGGATCGCCGGTGCACGACTCCTGCGGCCCGAGGATCGCGAACGACACCTTCGCCTTCACCATCAGCTCGGCGAACGCGCGCACCGCCTTCTTCGCGCGGTCGTCGAACGCGCCGGCGCAGCCGACCCAGTAGAGGTACTCCACGTCGGGCGGGATGCGTCCGTTGACGATGACGATGTCGTCCTCGAGTCCCTTCGCCCAGGACAGGCGCTCTTGGGCCGATGCGCCCCACGGGTTGCCCGAGTTCTCGAGGTTGCGCAGCATCACGCCGGCCTCGCTCGGGAACCGCGACTCCATCATCACCTGGTACCGCCGCATGTCGACGATCGCGTCGACGTGCTCGATGTCGACCGGGCATTCGTACACGCAGGCCCCGCACGTCACGCACGACCACAGGAACTCGTCCGAGAAGACGTCGGGCACCAGGTTCACCGGCGCCGGCCCGCTGCCGGCCTCGGTCGCTGCGGCCGGCTTCTCGCCGAGTATGTCGTCGCCGCGCAGCAGCAGGTTGTCGCGCGTCCACATCATCAGCTGCTTGGGGTTCAGCTCCTTGCCGGTGTTCCACGCCGGGCAGACCGACTGACATCGCCCGCACTCGGTGCACGTCAGCGTGTCGAGGAGCTGTTTCCAGGAGAAGTCCTCGGCTTTGCCGACGCCGATCACGGTCTCCTCGGTCATGTTCTCCATGTCGATGTGGAGCGGCTTCAGGCGGCCGAGCGCGATTGGTTGCCGCCCGAAGAGGACGTTGAGCGGCGACGTGAAGATGTGCATGTGCTTCGAGTTCACGACGAGCACGAGGAAGCTCATCACGACGGTGATATGCGCGAGGAGGAAGCCGTCCTCGAGCCAGCGCAGCGTGCTGTGGCTCAGGTGATCCATCTGGTTGCCGGCGAAGTGCGAAAGGAACGCGCCCGTCGAGCTGTAGGGCAGCGTGCCGAGCGCCGCGCGCGCGCCGCGGACGACGAGCACCGTCGAGACGACGAGGAAGATCATGATGAGGATGACGTACGCCTGCCACATGTGACTCGAGTAGAAGCGCGAGCGGCGTCCCTCGATCTTCGGCAGACGCGCCAGCCGGATCAGCGCGAAGGCGATCAGCGCAACGGCGACGGCCAGGATGAAGAAGTCCTCGATGAAACCGAGCCAGGCCTGGTGCCCGATCCACGGGATCGACGCGTCGGGATCGAAGAGCTCGATGATGGATTCCAGCAGCGTGATCTGGATGATGAGGAAGCCCCAGAACGTGAACGCGTGCGCGAGCCCCGGGCCTTTCCATTGGAGCAGCTTCTTCTGGCCGATGACCTTCGTGATCTCGTACTTCAGGTTGCGGCGGATGCCGGCGAAGCGGCTGGAATCCGGCTGCGCAGCCATCAGCAGGCGGATCAGATACGCGATGCGGTTGAGGGCGAACCCGGACGCGAGCGTGATGATCGCGAGGCCGATCGTGATCCTCGTGGCGGAATCCATCGGGGGCGGATTATAGGTCTGGCCCGGGGGCCGACCAAACCCTCATCGCTCGTAACGTTTCCGCGGGAAGACGTCGGCGAGCATCGACGAGACGCGGTCGAGGAACAGCAGACCGTCGAGGTGGTCGATCTCGTGCTGGAACGCGCGCGCCTCGAACCCCTCCGTGTCGATGCGGAGCTCCTCCCCCGCCGGCGTCACCCCCTCGACGGTCACGCGCAGGGCCCGGCCCACGTTCGCGGTGAGGTCGGGCAGGCTCATGCACCCCTCGCGGACGACCTCCCGGCCATCGCGCGCGACGACGACCGGGTTGATCATCACAACGAGCCCGTGGCTCGTCTTCGCGCGGCGGTGCCCCGAGACATCGAGACAGAACGCGCGCGCCGACACGCCGATCTGCGGCGCCGCGATCCCCACACAGGCCGGAGACGCGCGCATCGTGTCGACGAGATCCGCGACCAAAGATTCGGCATCGGCGCCGGGCTCGACCTCGGCGGCGGGAGCCTTCAGGACGGCGTGCGGGTAGCGGAGGACGTCGCGTGCGGGCAACGCGCTAGAGCGCCTCGGCCTCGACCGGATGGAACGCGACGTCGACCGCCATCTCCGCGGCGAGCGCCTTGAGGTCGGCCTCGACGACGGCGGCGTCGGCGCCGCCCGGAACCGTCGCCTCGAGGATCATCACGTATACCGGCGCCTCTCCCCCGACGACGCGCGTCGCGAGGTCCGTGACGTTGACGCGGTGCGCGGCGAGCGCCTCGCAGACGCGGAAGACGATGCCGGGCTTGTCGGCGCCGTAGACGGTGACGATGTACGGCGATCCCTCGGCGTGCTCGGGCGCGACCTCGGCGACTGGGCGCACGGCCACGATCAGCTCGAGCTCCCGTGCCGGAACCAACAGCGCGCTCTCCAGAGCCGAGGGTTCCGCGCCCTCGGGGAGCGCGACGATCAGCATCATCGCGAAGTGACCGCCGAGGATCGCCATCCGAGAGTCCTCGACGTTGCCGCCGTGCTCGTAGAGAACCTTCGCGACGGCGGCCGCGATGCCCGGCCGGTCGGTCCCGAACGCGGTGACGGCGACGTGCATCGCGTGACACGCTACTACGATGCGAGCCATGCGGGCGCGAGCGATCGTCGCAGCGCTGGCTCTGGTGGTCCTCGGTGTGGGATGCGGGCGACCGGAACCTCGGACCGTCGCCGTCGAGATCACGCACGGCACCGCGACGGTCCGGTTCGTCGCCGAGGTGGCCGCGACGCCCGCGCAACGTCAGCGCGGCTTGATGGGCCGTGCGTCGCTCCCGGCGGATGCCGGGATGCTCTTCCTCTTCGGCGAGAAAGTTTCGGCGGGCTTTTGGATGAAGAACACGCTCATACCGTTGGACATCGCGTTCATCGATCGCGATCGCATCGTCGAGATCCGGTCTATGACGCCGTGCCGCAAAGAGCCGTGCCCGATCACGAGACCCGGCTATGTATACGACACCGCGCTCGAAGTGAACGATGGTTCTTTCGCGCGCGCCGGCGTCGTCGCGGGCGATCGCGTCGTCTTCAGCGGCTCGCTTCCTAAAATTTCCTAAAGCGGGAACCGGGTCGCAGGGGAAAACGTCCAATAAATAGCGCATTTGCCCCTTTGGCCGATGCGGCAAGCGAGGCAACATCACAACGTGGGGCCGGCTTGCTTCGGTGCTTCCCCGAAAGGAGGAATGGCGCTCGCGAGAAGGGACGGCGTCGCCGCGAAGGCACCGGCGCGACGCCCGGGAATGTGCAACAGGGGGACTGTCGGGGAGGAAAGATGAGAAAGCTAGGGCTTCTCTTCATCGGGGTGCTTCTCGCTCTCGGCGTCGCGGTACCCGGCAACGCAGCCAAGCCGACGAGGACCAAGACAGCGAGCTCGAGCGCCAACGCTTTCTGGTACTTCACCGAAACGCCGGCGAGGAACACGGTCGTCAACCGCGTGTGGTACGTCGGCGTGTTCGCGTCGACCGATGGGATCTTTTCGGACCTCTATGAGGACGTCGAGACCTGCGTCACGCACGGACGTCGCACGGACTGCACGTACTCGTCGCGCTATGGCTTCAGCGATCTGTCCGACGGCGTGTTCACGATCGACGCCGACCGATTGACCGTCGCTCACCTCGAAGGGACGTACAACCTCGAGACCTACGACGAGAACGGTAACCTCGTCGATTCCGAACCCACGGCGATCGTTGCCGACTGGGAGGGCGTCGGCGAGATCCAGAGCAGCAGTGGGCGCTCCACCTATTGCGACCCGTACTTCTGCTTCCGGACGACCTTCACCAACTCGTTCCGGACCGCCGAGGCGACGGGCACCGTCAACGGCGCCGATCTCGGCGAGACCTACGACGCCTACCTCTCGGATGGCGCCTCCCGCGACGTCGTTCGCGAAAAGTAGCGCCAGATCGGGTCAGGCCGAGTGGGTGGGGGGCAGTTAGGCGTTCCATTTGAAGCGCAAAAGACCGGCCGGAGGGGGACTCCCCCCGGCCGGTCGCGTTGCTGACCTGCGGGAATAGGCGCTTAACCCCTGAGCGTTCTCCTCGTTGAAGATTTGACAGCTTGAGACTCAGATTTCTAAACTGAGCTCAAATCAAAGCAGGCAGGCCGGTCCGCCCGGGCCGGGCTTCGGAGAACGAGGTGGGGCATATGGCAAAGGTAGTTGGGATCGACCTCGGCACAACGAACTCGGTCGTCGCGGTCTTGGAGGCCGGAGAGCCGACCGTCATCCCGAACGCGGAGGGCTCGCGCACGACCCCGTCGGTCGTGGCGTTCTCCAAGGCCGGCGAGATCCTCGTCGGCGAAGTCGCGAAGCGCCAGGCGATCACGAACCCGGACCGCACGGTCCGGTCGATCAAGCGTGAGATGGGGCGCAAGGACTGGAGTCTCGACGTCGACGGCAAGAAGTGGACGCCGCAGGAGATCTCCGCGCAGGTCCTCGGCAAGCTGAAGCGCGACGCCGAGTCGTACCTGGGGGACAAGGTCAACCAGGCCGTCATCACGGTTCCTGCGTACTTCGACGACGCGCAGCGCCAGGCGACGAAAGAGGCCGGGCAGGTCGCCGGTCTCGAGGTGCTGCGGATCATCAACGAGCCGACGGCCGCCGCGCTCGCGTATGGGCTCGACAAGAAGAAGGACGAGACCGTCCTCGTCTTCGACCTCGGCGGCGGGACGTTCGACGTGTCGCTGCTCGAGATCGGCGATGGCGTCTTCGAAGTGAAGGCGACGCACGGTGACACGCACCTCGGCGGCGACGACTGGGATCAGCGTGTCATCGATTGGCTCGTGACCCAGTTCAAGAACAAGCACGGCGTGGACCTGTCGCAGGACCGCATGGCGCTCCAACGGCTGAAGGAAGCGGCAGAGAAGGCGAAGATCGAGCTGTCGCAGACGACGGAATCGACGATCAACCTCCCGTTCGTCACGGCGACCGCCGAGGGCCCGCTGCACCTCGAGGAGAAGCTGACGCGCGCGGAGTTCGAGCGCATGACGGCCGATCTTCTCGAGCGCTGCAGGGCGCCGTTCACGATGGCCGTCAAGGACGCGGGCATCGACGTGAAGGACGTCGACCACGTGATCCTCGTCGGCGGGTCGACGCGCATGCCGATGGTGCAGAACCTCGTACGCGAGTTGACCGGCGGCAAGGAGCCGCACAAGGGCGTCAACCCCGACGAGGTCGTTGCGGTGGGCGCCGCGATCCAGGCCGGCGTGCTGAAGGGCGAAGTGAAGGACGTCCTCCTTCTGGACGTCACGCCGCTGACGCTCGGCATCGAGACGAAGGGCGGGATCTTCACCAAGCTCATCGAACGGAACACGACGATCCCGACGCGCAAGAGCGAGATCTTCACCACGGCCGACGACGGCCAGACCCAGGTCGAGGTCCACGTCCTCCAGGGTGAGGGCGAGATGGCGACCTCGCACGGCGTCCGCTCGCTCGGCAAGTTCCAGCTGACGGGGATCCCGCCGGCGCCGCGCGGCGTGCCGCAGATCGAGGTGTCGTTCGACATCGACGCAAACGGCATCGTTCAGGTTGCGGCGAAGGACCTCGCGACGAACAAGGAACAGGCGATGACGATCACGGGCGGCACGGCGCTGCCGCGCGAAGAGATCGATCGCATGATGAAGGAGGCCGAACAGTACGCCGACGAGGACCACAAGCGCCGCGTGGAAGCGGAAGCGCGCAACCAGGCGGACAACCTCGTCTACCAGACGGAGAAGGTCCTCTCGGAGAACGGCGACAAGGTTCCAGAGGCCGAGCGCACCGAGGTGCAGTCGGCGATCGACGCGACCAAGGAAGCGCTCAAAGGCACCGACATCTCGGCCATCACGGCCGCTTCGGAGCGTCTCGCGCAGTCCGCGCAGAAGATCGGCCAGGCGATGTATGCCCAGCAGCAGCAGGCTGCAGCGGGCGGGGCCGGGCCGGCGGGCGGCGGGAGCGGCACGCCCGGTGGATCGTCGGATGACGTCGTCGACGCTGAGGTCGTCGACGAAGGAGAGAACGCCTGATGAGGCGTTCCGGAAAGAGGGAGGTGGAGCACATGGCGAGCATCACTCGGTGGGATCCCTTCCGGGACCTGCTGAACCTTCAGGGGGAGATGACGCGTCTGTTCGGGCGCGCCTACGGCGGCGATGAGGCCGAAGGGGCGCGCACGTCGTGGGCGCCGCCCATCGACATCTACGAGACCCCCGAGGCGTACCGGGTCGTCGCCGAGCTCCCGGGCTTCAGCCCGGACGAGGTCGACGTGACGGTCAACGAAGGCACGCTCATGATCAAGGGCGAGCGGAAGTTCTACAACGAGGTCAACGAGGAGAGCTTCCACCGCATCGAGCGTCGCTTCGGCGTGTTCCAGCGACTCGTGTCGCTGCCGCAGCAGGTCGAGTCCGAGAAGGTCGAGGCCTCTTTCGACAAGGGCGTGCTGACGGTCAGCATCCCGAAGGCGGAGAAGGCCAAGCCGCGTCGGATCGAGATCAAGCCGGGCGCGTAAATCATGAACGAGGAACGCAGGACTCCGGAGTCGGGCCCCGCACAGGAGCCCGGCTCCGCTGCGCCCTCGAAGCCGCACCCGCCAGTGCGCGACAAGCGGCACACCGCCGAGTCCGACGAGCGGACGCAGCTCGAGCGCGCGCAGAAGCAGGCGGCCGAGCACCTGAACGATCTGCAGCGGCTGAAGGCGGAGTTCGAGAACTACCGCAAGCGCGTGCTGCGCGAGCAGACGAACGTCGTCGAGCGGGCGTCGGAGCAGCTGGTGGAACGGCTGCTGCCGATCCTCGACAACTTCGAGCTGGCGCTCATCGCCGCGGACCGTACGAAGGATTACGAGGCGCTGGTACGCGGGGTCGAGATTGTCTTCGGCGAGCTCATGGAGCTTCTGCACAAGGAAGGGCTGCAGAAGATCGATGCGCATGGGAAGCCGTTCGATCCCACGATGCATGAAGCGGTCTTGGAGGTCGGCGACGGGCCGGCCGAAGGTGAGCCGGTCGTCGCCGAGGTGGTGCGCAACGGGTACACGCTGAAGGGCAAGGTCGTTCGTCCGGCGATGGTCAAGGTGATACGGCGTTGAACGGGAATCGCGCATGGTTCGAGAAGGACTTCTACAAGGTGCTCGGGGTCTCGGAGGGTGCGAGCACCGACGAGATCAAGCGCGCTTTCCGTAATCTCGCGCGGCAGTACCACCCCGACAAGAACCCGGGCGACAAGGCCGCCGAGGAGAGGATGAAGGAGATCTCCGAGGCGTCGGACGTCCTTACCGATCCGAAGAAGCGCGCCGAGTACGACCAGATCCGGCAGATGGCGAAGTCCGGTTTCGGGGCGGGCGGCTTCGGCGGGCCCGGCGGGTTCGGGAACGTGCGGGTCGAGGGCTTCGACGTCGGCGATCTCGGCGATCTTTTCGGTGGGCTCTTCGGTTCGGGGGGCGGCGGTGCGCGTGGTGCGCGCGGACCCCGGCGCGGCGAGGACCTCGAGACCGAGGTGCGCGTCTCGTTCGAGGACGCGATCGAAGGCGCAACGATCCCGATTTCGATCCGGCGCGACGCGCCGTGCGCGACGTGCGGCGGGTCGGGGGCGGAGCCCGGGACGCCGATCGAGACGTGTCCGCAGTGCGGAGGCGCGGGGACGGTGGGGGACAACCAGGGGTTGTTCTCGTTCGTGCGCGCGTGTCCGCGGTGCGGCGGTGCGGGGCGCATCGTGACGTCGCCGTGCAAAACGTGCCGCGGCTCGGGCGTGCAGCGGCGCAAGGAACAGATCAAGGTTCGCATCCCTGCCGGCGTTCGCGACGGCGCGCGCATCCGCGCGCGCGGACGCGGCACGGCGGGCGGTGCTGGTGGTCAGGCGGGCGATCTCTACGTCGTCGTGCACGTTGCGCCGCATGCTCTGTTCGGACGGCAGGGCGACGACCTGACGCTCACGCTGCCGGTCACCTTCACGGAGGCGGCGCTGGGCGCGCAGGTCAAGGTGCCGACCCTGGAAGAACCGGTGACGGTGAAGATCCCGGCCGGCACGCAGAACGGGAAGGTGATGCGCGTGCGCGGACGCGGCGCCCCGAAGCGCCACGGTGGCCGCGGCGACCTGCTGGTGACCGTCCAGGTCGTGGTGCCGGAGAAGCTTTCGAAGCAGGAGAAGGAGCTTCTGGAGAAGCTCGCCGAGAGCCAGCGCGGCTCCCCGCGGGCGGACTTGGGAGTGTGACATGGAGAACAGGCGAGTGACCCCGAAGACGGCGAAGCGCGTGACCGACGAGCGTGAACGCGCGCTGTACGTCATATCGGTGGCGGCCGAGCTGGCCGGCGTTCACCCGCAAACGCTGAGGATGTACGAGCGCAAGGGCCTGATCCGCCCGCAACGCACGAGCGGGAACACGCGTCGCTACTCGCAGGCCGACATCGACATCGTCCGGCTCATCCAGGAGATGACGCAAGAGCGCGGCATGAACCTCGCCGGCGTCGAGGTGGTGATCGAGCTGCAGCAGGAACTCGAGCGCGCGCAGGACCGGATGGAACGCCTGCGCCGCGAGGCGGAGGAACTGCAGCGCCGGCTGGCCGAGGATCTCGAGCGACTGAGGCAAGCGCAGAAGACGGCGATCGTGCTGTACCGGAAGAACGAACAGTCGTTCGGCGTTTCACGTGAGGGGAGGTGAGAGGGCCATGCAACTAGACAAGTTCACCCTGAAGTCGCAAGAGGCGATTGCGGGGGCGCAATCGCTCGCATCGACGCGCAATCAGCAGACGGTCGAACCGGAGCACTTGCTGCACGGCTTGCTGAGCGACCCCGAGGGGGTCGTTTTTCCGCTCGTACAGAAGCTCGGATCGTCGCCGCGCGCGTTGCGCGATCGCGTCGACGAGCTGATCGACCGCATCCCCCGCACGTACGTGAGCGGAGGAACCGAGGACCGGGTCGGCGCATCGCCGGCGCTCGTCCGCGTGCTCGAGCGCGCGCAGGAAGAGGCGCGCTCGCTCAAGGACGATTACGTCTCGACCGAGCACTTGCTGCTCGCCCTGACCGAGGTCGCCGGGCCCGTCGCGACGTTGCTGAAGACCGTCGGCGTTACGCGCGACGCGATCCTGAACGCGCTCGTCGATGTGCGGGGCAACCAGCGCGTCACCTCGCAGAATCCCGAGGAGACCTACAACGCGCTGGAGAAGTACGGGCGCGACCTCACCGAGGCGGCCCGCAAGGGCAAGCTCGACCCGGTGATCGGACGCGACGACGAGATCCGGCGCGTCATCCAGGTGCTCTCGCGGCGCACGAAGAACAACCCCGTTCTGATCGGCGAGCCCGGCGTCGGCAAGACGGCGATCGTCGAGGGGCTCGCGCAGCGCATCGTCGCCGGCGACGTTCCCGAAGGGCTCAAGAACAAGCGCGTCATCGCGCTCGACCTAGGCGGGATGATCGCCGGGACGAAGTACCGCGGCGAGTTCGAAGAGCGGCTGAAGGCCGTCCTGAAAGAGATCACCGAGTCCGAAGGTGAGGTCATCACCTTCGTCGACGAGTTACACACGGTCGTCGGCGCCGGCGCGGCCGAAGGCGCGATGGACGCCGGCAACATGATCAAGCCGTTGCTTGCGCGCGGCGAGCAGCGCCTGATCGGCGCGACGACGCTCGACGAGTACCGCAAGCACGTCGAGAAGGACGCGGCCCTCGAGCGGCGGTTCCAGCCGGTCATGGTCGGTGAGCCTTCGATCGAGGACACCATTGCCATCCTGCGCGGCTTGAAGGAACGCTACGAGGTCCATCACGGCGTGCGGATCACCGACGCGGCGATCGTCGCGGCGGCGACGCTCTCCGCGCGGTACGTGACGGGCCGCTTCCTCCCCGACAAGGCGATCGACCTGATCGACGAGGCCGCGTCGCGGCTGCGCATCGAGATCGATTCGATGCCGACCGAGCTCGACGAGGTCGACCGCTCGATCAAGCGTCTGGAGATCGAGAAGGCGGCTCTGAAGAAGGAGTCGGATCCGGCGTCGAAGGAGCGTCTCGCGCGCCTCGACGCGGAGCTCGCCGAGCTGCGCGAGGCGTACAACTCGATGGCGGTGCACTGGCAGTCCGAGAAGGACGCGGTGACCCGCATCCGCGAACTCAAAACGAAGCTCGAAGAGACGCGCTCGGCGGCCGAGCGCGCGGAGCGCGACGGCGACCTGGAGAAAGCGGCCGAGCTGCGCTACGGCACGCTCGTCACCCTCGAGAAAGAGCTGGCGAGCGCGTCCGAGAAGCTCGCCGAACTGCAGAAGACCTCGCACTACCTGAACGAAGAGGTGACCGAACAAGACGTCGCCGAGGTGGTCGCGAAGTGGACGGGCATCCCGGTCTCGAAGCTGATGGAAGGCGAGATCGCGAAGCTGATCCACCTCGAAGAGCACCTGCACCGTCGTGTCGTCGGTCAGGACCGCGCGATCGAGGCGGTGTCGAATGCGATCCGTCGCGCGCGCTCGGGGCTGAGCGACCCGAACCGTCCGATCGGCTCGTTCCTGTTCCTCGGGCCGACCGGCGTCGGGAAGACGGAGCTGGCGCGCGCGCTGGCGGAGTTCCTTTTCGACGACGAGAAGGCGCTCGTGCGCATCGATATGAGCGAGTATCAGGAGCGCCACACCGTGTCGCGCCTCATCGGCGCGCCGCCGGGCTACGTCGGGTACGAGGAGGGCGGCCAGCTGACGGAGGTCGTGCGCCGCCGGCCGTATTCGGTGCTGCTGCTCGACGAGATCGAGAAGGCGCACACCGACGTGTTCAACGTTCTGCTGCAGCTGCTCGACGAGGGGCGGCTGACCGACGGCCAGGGCCGCACGGTCGATTTCCGCAACACCGTCGTGATCATGACGTCGAACCTCGGGTCGGCGGCGATCATGGAACTTTCGCTGTCGGACACGGAGATCGAGAACCGCGTGATGGCCGAGGTGCGCAGCGCGTTCCGTCCGGAGTTCCTGAACCGCGTGGACGACATCGTG
The DNA here is from genome assembly GCA_044866075.1 of Actinomycetota bacterium. Taxonomy (GTDB): domain Bacteria; phylum Actinomycetota; class AC-67; order AC-67; family AC-67; genus JBASRP01. The sequence continues at coordinate 13,334 of JBIOTQ010000072.1, forward strand.
ATCTTCCACCGGCTGGGTCCCGACCACCTGCGGCAGATCGTCGACATCCAGGTGGGATTGCTCGAGCGCCGGCTTTCTGAAAGGAAGATTGCGATCGAGCTGACCGACAAGGCGCGCGAGTGGCTCGCCGAGCGCGGTTTCGATCCGGCGTACGGCGCCCGGCCGCTCAAGCGGTTGTTGCAGCGCGAGATCAGCGACCGGCTGGCGCGGCGCTTGCTGCAGGGTGACTTCGCCGAGGGCGACCACGTCGTGATCGACGCCGGCGACGACGGATTGTCGTTCCGGAAGGGCTAAGCGCTCAACGCCGCTTCGACCGCGCGATCGCGTTGCCGACGCGGCTGACGAAAGCCTCCGGATGGAACGGCTTGCGGACGAAATCCTCGACGCCGATTCGGAGGCTCTCGATCTCGATCGCGTCGTCGCGCATGCCCGTCAGCATGATGATGGGCGTTCGGTGGTGGACCGGGTCCGACCGGAGCGCTCGCGCGAGTTCCGTTCCCGGCTTGTCGGGCAGGCGCACGTCGATCAGGAACATGTCGATCCCGTGGTCCTTGGCCCCCGCGATCGCCTCCGCGGCGTTGCCGGCGGGCGTGACGTCGTACTGATCGGCGAGGAGAACCTCGATGAGGCGGCGGATCGCCGGGTCGTCATCGACGATCATCAAGCGGGGCCGCCGGACGTCGTCCATCTTGTGCCGGTACATGAGCTCGTCTGCGCTCTTCATGAGCTCCTCGAGTGAGCATGGCGTTTCGGGATCGTAACGATGAGCGCCGACGCTGAGTGAGAGCTGGTAGGGCCGTTCCCGGGCGGCCCGGAGGTGCGCGAGGTTCTGGTCGATCCGGCGGGCGAGGACCTCGGGGTCGAAGTCGGGCGCGACCTGGATGAGGGCGCTGAATTCGTCGCCTCCGATGCGCCCCAGGATGTCCGAGTCGCGGAAGGTCATCCGCAGTACGTCGGCCGCGTCCTTGAGCGCGCGGTCCCCTTCGTGGTGGCCGAAGCGGTCGTTGATCACCTTCATCTCGTTCACGTCGACGAAGATCAACGCCCTCGGGAGCCCCGTCCGTCGCGCCGTCTTTAGATCTTGCTCCCCCAGCATCAAGAAGGCGCGCCTGTTCCGCAGACCGGTGAGCTCGTCGACCGCGGCCAGCTGCTCGAGCTCGTTCATGTTGTTATGGCGTTCCACGGCGTAGCGGATCGCGCGATGCAGCGTTTCGCCGTCCCCCCGGCCCTTCACCAGGTAGTCCTGCGCTCCGGCGTTGACGGCGCGGACGGCGAGCGATTCGTCGCTGGAGCCCGACAGGATGACGATCGGAACGTTCGAAGCGTGCGCGTGCAACCGTTCGAACGTTTCTATCCCGTGACTGTCGGGGAGCGACAGGTCGAGCAGGACCACGTCGATGCCGCCGCCCGCGAGCCGCTCGAGGCCCGCGGCCAGCCGGTCGACACGCTGGATGACGATCGAGCCGCCGGGAGCTTCGGCGAGAGCGACCTCGATGAGCTTTGCGTCGCCGGGGTTGTCCTCGACGAGAAGCGCCGTGATGTGCTCTTTGGCCATGGGTGGTTACACGGACGGGAGGCTGACGACCGTGAACCAGAAGGATTCGATGGATTTGACGACGTTGAGGAACTGGTCGAGGTCGACCGGCTTCGTGATGAAACAGTTGGCGTGCAGGTTGTAGGTCCGCACGATGTCTTCCTCCGCCTTCGACGTCGTCAGGATCACGACGGGGATGCGCAGGAGGTCCGGATCCTCCTTTATATCGGCGAGGACCTCGCGACCGTCCTTCCGGGGAAGATTCAGGTCGAGGAGTATGAGATCGGGACGCGGGGCATCCGCGTAGCCATCCTCTCGCCGGAGGAATGCGAGCGCTTGCTCGCCGTCGACCACGACGCTCAGGCGATTCCGCAGCTTTCCTTCCTTGAGCGCTTCGACCGTGAGGCGCACATCTCCCGGGTTGTCTTCGACGAGCAGGATCTCGATCGGATCGGAACCGTTCCCGTTCATGACTCCTCGCTTCTGTCGGTGGGCAACGTAAAGCGGAACGACGACCCTTCGCCGGGCACGGACTCGACCCAGATGCTTCCGCCGTGGCGCTCGACGATCCTCCGGCATACCGACAGGCCGATCCCCGTCCCCGGGTACTCCTGACGTGAATGGAGCCGCTGGAAGATCGCGAAGACGCGATCGACGTGTCGCGGCTCGATACCGATGCCGTTGTCCGACACCGAGACGATCCAGAAGCCGTCGTCGCCGGGTTCGGCCGCCACGGCGATCTCGGGCGTCCTCTCCCCGCGGAACTTGAGGGCGTTGCCGATGAGGTTCTGGAAGAGACGCATCAGTTGCGAGGCGTCCCCGAGGACGGTCGGCAGATCGCCCGTGCGCACGGTCGCGCCGGTTTCTTCGAGCGCGGCGCCGAGGTTCGAAAGCGCGCGCTCGACGATCGATTTCAGGGGCAGCCGCTCCCGCTGGTGGTCTTGGCGTCCGACCCGGGAGTACGTGAGCAGGTCGTTGATCAGCGCCTGCATCCGGGTCGCGCCGTCGACCGCGTACCCGATGAACTCGCGTCCTTCGTCGTTCAACGCGTCGGCGTACCGGCGCTCGATCAGCTGGCAGTAGCTCGCGACCATCCTCAGCGGCTCCTGAAGATCGTGCGAGGCGATGTACGCGAACTGCTCGAGTTCCTGGTTGCTGCGTTCGAGTGCCGCCTGCGCCCGCTCGAGCTGACCGGCGCGGTCGTACAGATCGCGCAGGGCCTTCTCGGCGATCGCCTCCGCCGCCGCGCGTGCCTTGCGCTCCCGCTGGTAGCGCCGCGCGGGGACGACGTCGCTGCGCTCTTGGATCCTGGTCATGATCTCAGCGGCGATCGAACGTGCACACGAGCAGGCAGCGTTCGTCACCGCGCAGCATGCATTCCGGCTGTTCGATCCTGACCGACTCGCCGAAGTGGCTCGCGGCGCCGTCGATGAGTCCCTCGGCGAAGGAGCACATCTTGCGTACGGAGCGGTAGCTGATCCCCAGCGCGTCCGCCGACGACTCGTCGAAATCGAACTCCGGAACGTCGGCGCCGGGATACAGCTTCCTGACTTCGGGGTGGATGATGTCGTTCAGCGTGAGGAGGAACGATCGGGTCGTCGCGTGCTCCATGAAGAACTGGGGATAGGTCTTCTCGAGCAACGGGATGGCGGACTTCCCGAACCAGCGCAGGATAGCGTCCGGCGGCAGATCCAAGGCAGACGACGCCACGCCGACGAGCTTGAATGCCTCTGCGTCGTCATAGGTGCCGAGGGCGGTGTACGCGCCGTCCAGCTGCGCCGCATCGAGCAAGGTGTCCCAGGTTTCCTCACCGAACTCACGCGAGACGGTTTCTTGGAGAAGATTGAAAACGATCCCCTTCATGAGCTTTCTCCTCGCCCTGATGCGCTCATGGATATGAGGCTTCATTCATGAGTCGGGTGAGAGGACCGAAGGCTTTACGAGGTCGATGGGGATTCGAGGCTTATCCGAACAAATGTCTGGTGCCCGGGGGCGCGTTTCGGGGGAGATGCCGGGCTATCCCGCCACCGAACGCACGGGGCGGGGGAACAGCCGCCGCGCGGAGCGGGGCGGCTCGAAGGGCCTCCAGGTTCCTTCGGGCTGGGCGAGGCGGTCGGCGATCACCCACAGCGCGGCCGGGTTGACGCCCAGCCCGGTGTGTGAGCCGATCACCGCCACGTTCTCGGCGTTCGGTCCCTCGGCGTCGAGGCACGAGCGCCACGCGACGATCCCGTCCTGCTTCGAGTAGATCGACGTCGCCGGAACCGGTAGGACGACTCCCGTCACGCCGCGGCGCAGTCGCCCGTCGTCGATGTGACGGCGCGCGAAGCGCTGATAGGTGCGGTTGGCGCGACTCTCGGACGGATCGGTCATGTTGAAGGGACTCCCGAGCGTGATCACCATGCGGACGTCGTCGGGCCGGCGCAGCGCGATCTCGCGCGCGTAGATCCCGCCGAGGCTCCATCCGATGATGCTCAGCTTCCTCCCGTGGCGGGCCTGGAGGTCGTCGAGGCGCGCGCCCATCCCTTCGACGGCCTTGCGCGTCGGCCCGACGTTACGTCCGAGTTTCCAGCCGTGGACGTGGTAGCCCAGCCCGCGCAGGTACCGACGCAGGGGTCGCGTGGAATAGTCGTCGGCCATAAGCCCGGGGAGGACGAGAACGGGATGCCCGTCACCCCGCGGCGCGGTGCGGCGGAGCAGGGGCCGGGCCGCGATGAACAAGCCGAAGTCGCCGGCGGCGCGCGGGAAGTCCGACAGGAACAGGCCGAGCGACGGGCGCTGCGTTTCGGCTCGTGCTGCCATGGCGGTCAATCCTGCCAGACGGCGCGCTATCCTCGCTGCGTAACGGAGAGGGCCCGGCCGAGACTGGACAAACGTCTCGTTCCGACGGACGGAGGGCGGCCATCGACCCAAACCCCACGCTTGTCGGGCGCGAACCCGAGATCGCTCTGCTTCGCGATGCCGTCGACCAAGCGACGTCCGGCCGAGCGCGCTGGGTCCTGATCGCCGGCGAGCCCGGCATCGGGAAGACGGCGCTCGCCGACGAGACGGCGGTACACGCGACGAAAGCGGGCGCGCTTCCCCTGTGGGGATCCTGCTGGGAAGGCGAAGGGGCGCCGGCGTTCTGGCCGTGGGTGCAGATCATCCGGGCTTACGCGGCCGACCGCCGAACCGACGACCTCTTCGCTGCGATGGGCGACGGCGCCGCCGACATCGCGCGGCTCGTCCCCGAGGTCGGCGGGAGGTTCTTGAGCCTCAGCCCGGCGGACGAGACGGGTCCCGACCAAGCCCGGTTCCGGCTCTTCGATCACGTCGCGCGCTTCCTTCGCGCAGCCGCCGAGATCCAGCCCCTCGTGCTCGTCTTCGACGATCTGCATTGGGCCGATCGCGAGTCGCTTACGCTCTTGCGGTTCTTCACGAAAGCGTCGCGAGACGCGCGCGTGTTCGTCCTCGGGACCTACCGCGATGTGGAACTGACGGCCGATCACCCGCTGCGCTACGAGCTGGCGGAGGTGGGCGCAGAGAGGATCGTCCTGCGCGGGCTGGGACGCGATGACGTCGGCGAGCTGATCCGCGTCACGATCGGAACGGATCCGCCCGCGGGGCTCACCGAAGCGGTGTTCGGCAAGACAACGGGCAACCCGCTTTTCGTCAAGGAGGTCGCTCGCCTGCTCGCGGCGCAGGGCCGCCTCGAGGGCGCGACCACGAGCGCGTACGCGATCCCCGAAGGAGTGCGAGACGTCGTGCGGCGGCGGCTGGCGCATCTCGACCAGGACTCCGTGCAGGTTCTCGGTGCCGCGGCCGTGCTGGGTCCCGAGTTCGGCCTCGACGCTCTCGGCGGTATGGTCGTTCGGCCGGTCGACCAGGTTCTGGAGCTTCTCGCCGCGCCGCGTGCAGCGCGGATCGTCGCCGAGGTCCCGGACGCGGTCGGCCGCTACGCGTTCGCGCACGCTCTGTTGCGCGACGTCGTGTACGAGGACATCAGCCCGACGGTTCGCGCGAGCCTGCATTGGCGCGCCGGCGAGCTCATCGAGCAGAAGCAGGGCGGCGACGCACACGCGTCCGAGATCGCGTATCACCTCGTCAACGGAGCGACAGGCGGCGATCCGGAGCGGGCGGCCGATGCGGCGATCCGCGCGGGTCGCATCGCACTTCGGATGTACGCCTGGGATCGGGCGGCGGACCTGTACACACGGGCTCTCGACGCGATGGAGCTCGGGAAGGCGGCCGCCGACCGCCGCGCGCGCACGCTGCTGGAGCTCGGCGACGCGCGCACCCGCGCGGGCGATCTCGTCGCCGCGCGCGAGGTCTATCTGAAAGCGGCCGACCTCGCGAGCGCGGAAGGTCTGGCGCCGGAGCTCGCCCACGCGGCGCTCGGTCTCGGCGGCGGCCTCGTCGGGTTCGAGGTGCGGCTCCTCGACGAGCGTCAGCTCGATCTTCTGGCCCGCGCCCTCGAGATGCTCCCGTCGGAGGATTCCGCGGTCCGGGCCTGGATAACGGCGCGGCTGTCGGTTGCGTCCAGCTACGCGCGTTCGGTCGAAGCACGCACAGAGCTCAGCCGCGAGGCGATCGCAATGAGCAGGCGCATCGGCGACCGCGGCGCGCTCTCATACGCGCTGTCGAGCCTGTCCGACGCGCTCGCCGGGCCCAAACACGTCGAGGAGCGCATCGCCGCCGCGACCGAGATGCTCGACGTCGCGGTGCAGCCGGCGACCGGCACCGCACGGTGCGGCGTGGAATCCTGCGCCGTCTGTCTGTGCGAACCCGAGTTCGCGTTGCTCGGGCGCCGCCTGCGGATCGTCGCGAACCTCGAGCGCGGCAACCTGGCCGCCGTCGACGCGGACATCGACGCGTACGCGCGCCTCGCGGAGCATCTGCGTCAGCCTCTGTATCTCTGGTACGTACCGCTCTTCCGTGGCATGCGCGCGATGATGCGCGGTGAGCTCGCGGAAACCGAGCGCCGGATGGAAGAGACATCCACGATAGGGATGAGCACGTCAAGCGAGAACGCCTCCGTCCTCATCGCGGTGCAGCAGGCGGGTCTCGCGTTCCAGCGCGGCGACATGACCTCCCTCGAGTCGGCGTGGCGCGCGCTGACCGCCGGGTCGCAGGAGCTTGCAAGGCTACCGACTCTCGCGGGGATGGAGCTCGCAGCCCGCGCTTTGTTCGGGGATCCCTCAGCTGCGGTTCCGGCCCTGCACGCATGGTTGCGGCAAGGGGGTCTGACGTCGCTGCCGGAAGATTCGGAGTGGCTGACGACCCCGTACTACCTCGCAGTGGGGGCGATCCGATGCGGCGACACCGATTCGGCGCAACACCTATACGAGGGGCTCGCGCCGTACGAAGATCTCGTGGCGATCGACGGCATCGCCGCTCACGCCATCGGACCCATCGCGCTCATCCTTGGGAGCCTGGCTGCGTTCCTCGGCCGCACCGAGGAAGCGGAGCGTCACTTCCAGAAGGCGATCGTTCGCCACACGGCCGACGGTTCCGTGCTGTTCGCGGCGCACGGTCGCCTCGCGTTCGCTCGGATGCTTGCGGCAGGCGGAGACCCGCGTACCGAGCTGCGCGACGAACTGGCGCTGGCTGCGGCGGTGACTTTCGACGCATGCGGGCTCGAGGATGCAGCGGCCGAGGCCCGGGCTCTCATCTCGACGAGGGCGGTTCCGTCCGCGCCGGCGGGGGAGGCGGCGTTCCGGCGCGAGGGTGAGTACTGGACGGTCGCGTTCGACGGCACGACCACGCGGCTCAGGGACTCCAAAGGCTTACGCGATATCGCCACCCTGTTGTCGCAGCCCGGCCGTGAGATCGCGTCGATGGACCTCATCAGTCCCGACCCGGCCGCGGTGCTGGGTCAAGGGGATGCGGGCGAGGTCCTCGACGATCAGGCCCGCGCCGCGTACAGGGCACGCATCGCGGAGCTGCAGGCCGAGATCGACGACGCCGACGCCGCTCCGGGCGCGCGCGAGCGAGCGCAGGAGGAACTCGAGGCGCTCACCGATCAATTGGCGAGCGCCTACGGACTCGGCGGCCGGCCGCGGAAAAGCGGCGACCCGGTCGAGCGCGCGCGGAAGGCAGTGACCGAACGGATCCGCGACGCCACGGCGAAGCTGGCGCGCGAGAACCCGGCCCTCGGCCGGCATCTGAAGGCCTCGCTCCGGACCGGCTCGTTCTGCGCGTATACGCCGGAGCGGCCCGTGACCTGGGTTTTCTAACCTCCCGGGCCCTCCTGGCATCGCCACTTCTTCTCTGGCGCCTATCGGGTGAGAGCCCCAAACGGGGCCGACGAAGGAGGAGAGACCATGACCGCTCAGACCCTCGACGAGCAGAAGCTCGAAGCGTTCTGCGGCCGCCTCTTCGGCGCGATGCTCGACGTCGCCGAGGTCGCGAACGTGTACTTCGGCGACAAGCTCGGGATCTACCGGGCGCTCGCCGAGAAAGGTCCGGCAACCGCATCGGAGATCGCCAGGCACCTCAACCTGTCCGAGCGTTACATCTCGGAGTGGCTCACCCAGCAAGCCATCGCCGGCTATCTCGACGCCGACGGTAGCAACGACGCCGCGACGCGGCGTTACTCGATCTCCCCCGAGCACGCGGTCGTCCTCACCGAGGAGACCTCGCCGGCGTACCTCGGGTTCGTCGGGCGGGCCGTCGACGTGGTCGGCCACGTTCTGCCCGCGCTCCTGGAGGCCTTCAAGACGGGCGAGGGCGTGCCCTACGCGGCGTACGGGCCGGACGCGGTCGCGACGCAGGCGGCGATCACGCTGCCGGGCTTCGTGAACTCGCTCGTGCCGGAGTGGGTGCCGCAGGTTCCGGGTCTGAAGGAGAAGCTCGAAGCCGGAGCGCGGGTCGCCGAGCTGGCGAGCGGCGCCGGTGTCGCGGCGATCGAGCTGGCCAAAGCGTTCCCGAACATCACGATCGACGGGTACGACCTCGATGAGACGTCGATCGCCGTGGCGCGGAAAGCGGCCGCCGACGCCGGCGTCTCCGATCGTGTGACGTTCACGCTGCACGACGTGCGCGACCCGGAGCTCACGGGGCGCTACGACGTCGTCATGGTGTTCGAGGCGATCCACGACATGGGCGACCCCGTGCCGCCGCTCGCAACGCTGAAGCGTCTGCTGGCGCCCGGCGGCATCGCGTGGGTGGCGGACGAGAAGCCGCAGGATACGTTCACGGCCCCCGGGGACGACATCGAGCGGTTCCTGGCTGCTTTCAGCCCTATCTGGTGCCTGCCGCAAGGACTTGCCGACGGCCCGAACGCGCACGGAACGCTGCTGCGCGCGCCGGAGTTCAAGGCCTACGCGCAGCGGGCCGGCTGGTCGGATGTCGAGATCCTGCCGATCGAGCACATGTCCTGGCACTTCTACCGGCTCGTTGCGTAAGGAGGGGGAGCGATGAAGAGTCGCATGATCCGATCGCTCGCAGTGCTTCTCGGTTTCGTGCTCGTGCTGATGGTCTTGCCGGCGGGGGTTGCGTTCGCGGACGCCGGCTCGCACGCCTCGTGTGTGGGGGTCGAGTCGTCGGGAATATCGCCCAAGGGCACATCCGAGGAATTTCCGGACGGGCGTCCTCAGCTCAATGGGATCCTCCGCGCGGCATTCCCCGGCACGCCGATCGGTCAGATCGTCCGTCAGATCGCGAAGATCCACGCGGGGTCGCACGAAGCCTGTGACGAAGCGACCGGGTAACGAGAGTCTCACGAAACGAAGCTCCCCGTCGAGGCGGGGAGCTTCCTCGTTCGTTACGGTTCGAGCTGGCCCTTCGGCACCATCCACGTGACGAGATTGAACGTCAGGCGTCCGGCGACGACCGAGGGATCGTCGGATGCGATGCGGCGCGTTTCCTCAAGGCCGGTCTTGTACATCGTCATGCCGCGGAAGCTTTCGTCCCAGCGATCGTCGAACGGTCCGGCCGCCATGACGATCCCTTTCATCTTCAGCTCTAGTTGGTAGAGCGCGTGTCTCACCTGGAGGTCGTCCTGCTCCTCCTCGGTCATCTGCGGCGGGTCAGGAGGGCGGCGCAGGATCACGAGCGTGTAGCGATCGAACTCGGTCGGGACCTCCACGCCGCCCCCCTTCTCTTACTTGGACGCGTCGGCGTGCCCGACGAACGCCGCGAGCACCTCGTCCCAGCCGGCGCCATAGCCCGCCGACAATTGCTCGCCATCGGCGAGCTTCTCGAAGCCGCTGTGCGCGACGTCGATGCGCGTGCCGTTGCCCTCCGCGGTGAAGCGGATGTCGACCTCGGTCACGCCCTTTCCCTCTCGGTGCGTCCACGTGTACGTGACACGCGCGCCCGGTTCGTAGCGGAGGACCTCACCGATCACATACTCGCTGCCGTCGGGCGCGGTTTCGATGAACCGGCCGCCCGCGTGCGGCTCGATCGTCAGCGTGGCGTCCGGGCCGAGGAACGAGTACTTGTCGAGCGGCCACCATTGCGTGATCTCCTCGACGAACAGCTTGAACGCGACATCGGGCGGGCGTGCAACCGTAACTGCCTTATGAACGATCATCGTCGTCTCCTTCCGCGTAGCGTTTGAACGCCTCGAGGGCGTCGTCCCACATCCGAGCGGCCCGGTCCATGTACTTCTTGACCTCGTCGAGCCCGCGCGGAACGAGGTAGTAGACGCGCTCGCGGCCTTGCTCTTCGGCGTCCACCAGTCCCGCCTTCCGTAACACCCGGAGGTGTTTGGACACCGCCGGGCGACTGATCGGGAACCGTTCGGCGAGATCCCCTGCGCGCCGGGGGCCTCGCCCGAGGGCCTCGACGATCTCCCGACGCGTCGGATCCGAGAGCGCGGCGAGAGCGGCGTCGACGGCCATCGAGGGGAAGCGTAACCAGTCGGTTACGCGTTGTCAAGAGGGTCTTACACGCGCGTGGCCTTGGGTGTCAGCGCTTCGCGGACGATCGCGAGGAGCTGCTCCGGCTTGAAGGGCTTTCCGATGAAGCGGACGCCCTCGCTGATCTCGGCGGGGTTCAAGATCGGCTCGGCGTAGCCGGACATGCAGACGGCCGGCAGGTTCGGCCGCGTGCGGCGCAGCTTCTGGATCAGGTCGGGGCCGGACATCATCGGCATGACCACGTCGCTGACGATGGCGTCGATGGAGGCTTCGAGCTCGGCCGCGTTGAGAGCCTCGAGGCCGTTTCGCGCGGCGACGACGCGGTACCCGTGCGTCACGAGCGTGACGGTGACGAGGTCGAGCATCGACGCGTCGTCCTCGGCGACGAGGATCGTCTCGCCTGTGCCGGTGGGGCGGTCGAGCATGATCTCGCGCGCGGGCTCGCGTGTCAGCTCCTCTTCGGAGGCGGGGAAGTGGATCGTGAACGTGGCGCCGCGCATCGGCGCCGAGTCGACGCGGATCGTTCCGCCGGCCTGGCTGACGATGCCGTACACCGTCGCGAGACCGAGCCCGGTGCCCGACCCCTTCGGCTTCGTCGTGAAGAAGGGGTCGAACGCGCGCGCGGCGACGTCGGCCGTCATACCGCGTCCGGTATCGCGCACGATCAGCCGTACGTGGCGGCCCGGCGTGAGGCCGGGACGGATCCGTGCTTGTGACTCGTCGAGCATCGCGACCGCCGTCGCGATCGTGAGGGTTCCGCCTTCCGGCATCGCGTCGCGCGCGTTCACCGCGAGGTTCGAGAGCACCTGTTCGATCTGCGCCGGATCGGCTTTGATCGGCGCCACGACCGGCGTCAGCGACAAGCGGACCTCGACGGTTTCGGGGACGGTGCGCAGAAGGACCTCTTCCATGCCGCGGACGATCTCGTTCAGGTCGATGACGCGCGTTTGCGCGGGCTCGCGTCGGCTGAAGGTGAGCAGCTGCTTCGTGAGGTTCGCGGCGCGCGTCGTCGCGCGTTCGATCTGCTCGAGCCCATCGGCCACCTCGGCGCGTTCCTCGTCGGGCGACATCCCGCGACGGTCACCGAGGACCGTTCGCACGTGGCTCGAGAATCCCATGATCACGCCGAGGATGTTGTTGAAGTCGTGCGCGACGGCGCCGGCCATGTTGCCGAGGCTCTCGAGGCGGCGCGCGTGGTTGAGCTGCGTCTGCAACTCGTCGCGCTCGCGCTGGACGCGCTCTCGCTCGGAGAGGTCGCTCTCGACGAGCTCGCGCACACGCGACTCGAGGGTGCGGGTCAAGACGAAGTTGTCGAGGATCGTGAGCAGCTGCCGGATCACGACCAGTAAAAGCACGACGAGCATCGTCCAGAACAGAGGCGCATCGAGCGCTTCGCGTCGGCGCCATACGGCCGCCAGGACGACGACGGCGACGACGCACGCGTACGGCAGCGCGAGGCTGATGAATCCGGGACCCGGCTCGCCCTCGGGCTGCTCCCGCCGCGGGATCGCGATGACGGCGCCGATCATCATCACGAGGAACCCGATCTCCCACAGGGGATCGATGAGGCTCCCCGACTCGTACGTTTCGTGCAGCGTCTGGTAGATGAAGCCGCTGTCCGCGGCCGCGAGCACGCCGAGCCCCACACCGATCAGGAGGAGCGCGCCCCGATGCCGGCGCGCGACGCGCAGCGCGATGAACAACGCCATCGAGAGCAGGACGACGTCGCCGATCGGGTAGGCGAGACCGACGACCTTCTCGAGCGTGGTGCCGGCGCCCTCGCGATACGTGGGCCCGATCACCGTGGCCCAACCGACGAAGAAGATCGAACCGGTGATGACCAAGCCGTCGAGGAGCGTGCGGCCCTGCGCGGTGAGACTGCGCGGCACCGGCGGGAGGGCGAGCAAGCCGGCAACCGCGAGCGGGATCAGACCGAGGAACCCGATGTCGGCGTAGCCGGGGAACGGAACGTCGACGTTGCGCGCGAGCTCGTAGTAGGACCAGATGGCTTCGCCGATCGCCCACGACATCGCCGCCGCGCCGAGCAGCATCCACGCGCGACGCGCGCGTCCCTCACGGCGCCGGGCGGCGATCCAGCAGCACACGGCGGTCGCCGCCGGAACCGGAACGCCGATGAGATCGCTCCACCACTGCGTGGCGCGCTGGCCGCCGAAGTGCCAGTAGGTCCACGATAGGTCGAGCACGGCGACCGCGACCGCGGATGCGATGGCGAGCCAAAGCGGCCACCTCCGCGGGGAAGCGGCTGGATCCTGTCGGCCGGCGGCCTGGGCCTCGGTCGCTTGCACGGGTGTCACAAATGTACATCGAGGCAGGGCGACCGAGGCTACGCCGGAACTGCCGCTTCGACGCCTTTCTGCCGGCGCGTTTCGGCAGAGACCGCCGGATCAGCGCGTATGCAAGGCTCGCGCCAGCTCCGCGCGGCCCATCTTCGAACGTCCGCGCAGGCCACGCCGGGCAGCGATCTTCATCAGCTCGTTGCGTGTTTTCGGGGTCTTCCCGCCGGTCCTCTTGCGCTTCGCGACCGCGGCGGCCTGCTTGCCGAGGGCGGTGCGCGTCTTCTTCGGCAGGTTGGCGATCGTCCGCTTGCGCTTGGCCGCCGTGATCGCCTTCCGGATGTTCTTGCGTGCGGCCCTGCGTTGCTTGGTGGTGGCCATGCGTGATCACCTCCGGTTGGTTCCTACCCGGTTCGCGGTGATCGCTCGCTTCGGCTTGGGAGATGTGGGGGTTGCGCCAGAAGGGTGGCGGTCGTGACTGCCGTGACGGCCCTGACTGCCACTTCCTGAAAGAGATGCCCGCCCGCGCGCCAGGCGTTCGCGTGCGCTAGCATCCGGCGCCGTCGGCTCGACCACTCTGGGGGATCAGACGATCGTGAAGCCGATTCGCTTGCTCGCCGCCGTTCTCACGCTCGGCCTGTTCGCCGGCGCGTGCACCGACTCGCCGCCGTCCGCGCGCGAGACGTCGCCGTCGCCGTCGCCGTCGGCATCGACGCCGGCGAAACCGGCGCCTCCGCCGATCGCGCCCCTGACCGGATTGCGCACGACCGCGGCCGTACTGAGGCGACCGGCGCTCGCGATCAAGATCGACAACCACAGCGACGCGCGGCCGCAGGTCGCGCTCGACCGCGCCGACGTCGTCTACGAGGAGCCCGTCGAGGGCGGCATCACGCGCTTCATCGCCGTGTTCCAATCGCGCGCGGTGCAGAAGGTCGGGCCGGTGCGCAGCGCGCGGTTGACCGACATCGACGTGCTCGCGCAGTACGGACGTCCGTTGCTCGCGTTCTCCGGCGCCGCGACGTATGTGCTGCGGGCCGTGCGGAGCGCGGTGCGAAACAAGATCCTTATCTCGCTGCCGCACGGCGCGTTCGGCGGTCTCTACCGGCGCGACAATAGCAGGTGGGTCGCTCCGCACAACCTCTTCACCACGACGAATGGCTTGTGGCGTGTCGGCCGGCAGCGCCGGGCGACGCCGGCGCCGAAGCTGTTCACGTTCGGCCCACTCGTCGCGCCACCGCCTTTGCCGGTGGCCGCGTCGAGCGCGACCCCGTCACCCACGCCGATCCCGAGGGCCTTCCCCCGGGGTCTGCGCGTCATCGTTCCGTTCGGCGGCGCGTACAACGCGGACTGGCGCTACGCCTCGCGCTACCGGAAGTACCTACGGTGGAGCGGCTCGCAGGCCCATCGCCTGGTGGGCGGCAGGCAGATCTCGGCGAGCAACGTCGTCATCATGATCGTGCGCACCAGCCGCGAGAATCGCGCCGCCTCGCGGCACGGAACGCCGCAGCTCGTCCTCGTCGGGTCTGGTCCGGTCGTACTCTTGCGGAACGGCGTGCGCGTGATCGGACGGTGGTCGCGCGCGAACCTCAGGGCCCCGACGAGGTTCACCGACGTCTACGGACGTCCGATGACGTTCGCTCCCGGCAACACGTGGTTCGAGCTCGTTCCGACACGGATCAGGCCGCGGTATCGGTAACCGCGGTTCCCGAGTAGATTGCTCATGCCAAGGCGTCGTAAAGGGATCGCGTCATGAACGCACCGGCTGCGGGACCCCTCGTCGTTTCGAAGACCAACCCGCGCTACTTCGAGGTCGAAGGCGAACGGCGCGCGGTATATCTCACCGGCTCGCACATCTGGAGCAACTTCCACGACGGCATGGGCCCCGGCCCGGAGTGCTCCGAAACGCCGGAAATACTGGACTACGGCGACTACCTCTCGTTCCTGAAGGAGCACGGCCACAACTTCATACGCCTGTGGCGCTGGGAGCAGTTCCAGTCGCAGGCGGCCGGCGGCGGCTTCCACCTCTGCATGACGCCGCAGCCGTGGGCGCGCACCGGTCCGGGCGAGGCGAAGGACGGCAAGCCGAAGTTCGATCTCGAGAAACTCGACGGCGCTTTCTTCACGCGGTTGCGCGACCGGGTCGAGCGCGCCGGCGCGGAAGGTATCTACGTCGCGGTGATGTTCTTCGAGGGATGGGCGATGCACCTCAGCCCGCTGCCGGACAACGTCGAGGGCCATCCGTTCCACGCCGCGAGCAACATCAACGGCATCGGCATCGAATCGATCGTCGACTATCAGGTGCTTCCGCTCGACCCGCGCGTGCAGGCGCTCCAAGAGACGTACATGCGGCGGGTGGTCGACACCGTGCACGACCTGCCGAACGTGCTGTGGGAAGTCGCGAACGAATCGTCGGGTCAGACCGCCGACTCGCTCGCGATGCCCGGCGGGATGGATCCGATCCCGACGCGCATCGGCGACTCGGCGGAGTGGCAGTACTGGGTGATGGATTTCGTGCGCGCGTACGAACGCGAGAAGGGCTACGGCACGCATCCGTTCGGGATGACATTCCAGTTCCCGGTGCCGGATCAGAAGAAGGCGAACGAACCTCTGTACAAGAGCACGGCGGAGTGGATCTCGCCGGGGTTCGACGACGAGCTCTCGTTCGACGAGCAAGGGCCGAAGCCCGGCCGCTGGTATACGGATCCGCCCGCGAACGACGGGGCGAAGATCGTCGTCGCCGACACCGACCACTTCGCGCCGGGCCGCGGCGACGCGTTGTGGGCCTGGAAGGCGTTCCTCCGCGGGCAGCATCCGATCCTGATGGACTTCGGTCTGATCGACGGCATCAAGCCGGCCAACCCGACCCCGGGCGTTCCGCCGTACGACGCGTTCGAGGGGTGTCGTTTCGCGATGGGCGACACGCTGCAGTACGCGGAACGGATGAACCTGCTCGAGATGGAGCCGCGGGGCGACCTCACGTCGACCCGCTACGCACTGGCGAACCCCGGCGAGGAATACCTCGTGCTGCAGCCGGAGGAGGGGCCGTTCGACGTGACCGTGGAGCCGGGCACCTACGCCGCCGAGTTCTACAGCGTCTTCGCGCGGGAGACGTCCGAGGCAGGCAAGATGGAGATCGAGGCCGCCGGTAAGCGGAACGTCACGGCATCGATGGACGGCCCGGCGGTTCTCTATCTGAAACGGCTCTAGCGGGGCCAGGCTCTGTTCGTCATCCGCAACACGTAGAAGCCGTAGTTCGCGTCGGTGTACCAGATCTCGTTGCGTTCGGGGACGAACGCGGGCGCCGACATGGCGTTGTAGGGCGTGCCCGTTTTCGTCGGTGGGTTGAAGTACGCGATCTCCTTCGGATGGAGCGGGTCGCGGATGTCGAACACACGCAGGCCCGACAGGATGAACGAGCACGCCACGATCCCCGGTTCGTTCGCGCGCGGCACCGCGCAGTAGTGCGCCGTGTAGCCGGTCGCGGTGCCGGCGCCCGGATCGCTGCTCTGCGCGCCGGCGCGCGCGGCGGGCTGGTTGACCTCGAGACGGATGTCCGAGACGACGCGCGGCCGCTTCGGGTTCGCGATATCGATGATGCGCGCCGCGCCGACCATATCCTCCGGCCTCGTCATGCTCTGGCCCCCGAAGAAGTTCTGGATGGTGTCGCGCGTAAACTCGTCCACCTCGACGAGATAGCGGTGACGTTTGATGGTCACCGGGATCGGCGTCTGCGGAAGGCTCGACGTTGGCCAGGTGATGTGACTGATCCGGCGCACCGTCGGCACCGGTTTCCGGGCCTGGACCTCGGAGACGTCGAGGATCGTCAGCCCCCGGTCCGGCCCGAGATCCGCGTAGTACATCTTGTTGCCGTCTGCGCTGATGTTCAGGCCGTGGACGGCGTACTCCGTGCTCGTCCACAGGATCCGTGGCAGCCGTGGATCGGTGATGTCGACGGCGGTGAGTGTGCCGAACTCGCGCTCGGCGTAGGCGCCGACGCCGGCGCTGACCCAGAAGGTGTTGCCGTCGGGCGAGAAGCTACCCTCGTGGCCGAGAAGACCGGTGAACGTGCTCGAGAGCAACGTCGGATGCCGGCAATCCTTCGAGATGTCGTAGACGTCGACGAAGCCCGGCCCGGTCACGAGGTTGCCGAGATCCGCCGCGAGGAGCCCGCGTTTGTCGTTGATGCTCAGCGACTCGTGCGGCGACAACATCGCCGGCGTCTTCAGGTCCTCGGTGCGCACCGGGTGCCTCGGGTCGCGCAGGTCGAGCACGTGGACGCCGAGGATGTCGGGGTCGACGAACGAGTTGTTCGGCCGCGTCTGGAAATACGGCGAGGAGTCGTAGAACGCGCACTCGTGCCCGGCCGCATCCACGTAGCGGTGCGTGCGGAAGCCGGCGTACGTGCCCTCGTGCCCGATCATCACGAGGTTGCAGCGGAAGCCGGTGCCGCGGGCGAGGTCGGCGGCCGTGACGCGTCCCTGCGCCTGCCGGCGCGGCTCCGGGATCGACCCGGGCCCACAGACGGCACGCGGGACCGGCCGCGGGATCGGGACGGCGGCCGGCGCGGGCTGGGTGGTGGCGAGAAGCAAGGCCACAGCTAAAACACGTTTCACAAGGTGCATCTGCACTGCCTTCCGCCGTTCCCGAACCGCCAGGTCAGGATTCGGCGGCCCCGGCGCGACCCCCTCCCGGCCACAGTACGTGACCGGCCCGTCCGGTTCATCCCGCCGGCAAACGCTGAAAGTGCACTCACAGTCACTATTGGAGATTCTTAACTCAAGGGGCGAACGCGTCGTTCGAAGTGACTACGTAGGGAGACGGATATGGCAGCCACCGCGCTAACCACCAGGGATCGGGCCCAGGGCTCGGCCGGTCGTCGGCGCCCGCGCTCCGCCAAACGCCGCGAGAACGAGGATGCGCTGCGGAGCATCGCGGACTTCCTCGGCGCGTTCATGTGGCAGGCGGACGCGGCTTCTCTCGAGATCCTGTTCATGACCAACGGAGTCAAGGACCTCACCGGTCGTGAGGCGTCCGTCTGGGTCGGCCCGCTCGATCGGTGGACCCGGTTGATCGATGCCGAGGATCGCGACGGTGTCGCCGAATGTCTCCACGCCGTCGCCGCCGACGGCCACGATCGTCAGGTGGAGTTCCGGGTCCAAGGGGCCGACGGGCGGACGGTGTGGCTCCGTCACCAGGTGCGACTCATCCCGGACAGATCCGGCGCGCACGAGCTGTGGGGAGTGACAACCGACATCACCGCGGACAAGATCGCCGAGGCGGAAGCTCGGCGCAGCGACGAGCGCTATCAGGCGCTCAAGGCTCAGACGGTCGATCTGCGGAAACAAGCGCTCGAGGACGCGCTCACCGGACTTCCCAACCGCGTCCTGTTCGACGACCGGCTGGAGGCCGCGCTGCGGACGGCGGAACGCTCCCGCCAGCCGGTAAGCGTGCTCATGCTGGACCTCGATCGCTTCAAAGAGATCAACGACACGAAAGGACATCAGGCCGGCGACGTCGTGCTCAAGCACGTCGCGCTGCGGCTACGGATCGCGATGCGCGCGCAGGACACGCCGGCGAGGGTCGGCGGCGACGAGTTCGCCTGTCTCCTCCCGAACACGGACGCCGAGGGCGCCGTTCGGGCAGCCCAGCGGATCGTGCGTGCGTTCGAAGATCCGATCGAGATCGGCGGCGCGACCTTCTCCGTCGGCGTCAGCATCGGCATCGCCGTGTATCCGAGCAACGGCGAGGACGCCGCCGGCATCCTCGGGCACGCCGACGCGGCGATGTACCAAGCGAAAACGGACGGCGGGGGATACGCCCTGGGGTGGACCGCGGCGGATGCGGCGCGGCGAGTGGGCGCGCGCGCCAGGCGCCGGCGCGAGCGCCGGCGAACGGCCGCGTCGCGACGCGCGATGCAGATGATGATCGGCGTTGCCGCGATCCTGTTCCTCGTCGCGGGGGCCATGGTGCCCGTGGCGCGGCAGTTCGCGAGCGAGGATTCGGCCGACCGCCTCGACGCGGCGGTCGTCGAGCTGGCGCATGCCCCACAGGAAGAGGTCGAGAGCATCGTCGACAGCGTCGAGGAAGCGCTCGTCGACATCTCGTGGAAAGACGTGAGCCAGGCGCAGATAACCATGACGCTCGACCGGCTGGAGCGGCTGTTGACGGGACTTAGCTCGTACGTCTCGACGCCGCTCGGTCGCCGAGTCGACAAGCTGCTCGCCACGATCGAGAAAGCCCGAACAGTCGCCGCCGCTGCGTCGGGCCGGCCCGAACGGGTGCGCGGGGCCGGGCAGATGAGTACGCCGTTCCCCACGGAGACGGCTGGGGGCCCGGCCCCGCTGCCAACCTCGACCGCGGGGGTTATCCCGAAGCTGCCCGCGTCGGCCGGTAGCGCGAAGTAGGGACTGCCTTGCTCGTCAGGCGGCGCGAGCGCTGCGCATCCAACCGTTCTCGTCGTCGACGACCTGGATGTCCGCGTACCCCGCGGCTTTGAAGGCTTCTTCCCAGTCGGTCTTCAGGTAGTCGCGCAGGTACGGCTCCGGGAACGGGATCGGCTTCAAGGCCGGCGCCCCGACCTTGTAGGGCTCGAGCACCGCGATCGTGCCCCCGGGCCGTACGACGCGACGCATCTCCGCGAGAACACGCGGCGACACGTCTGCCGGGAGTTCGTGGAAGAGGAGGCTCGCCGTCACCGTGTCGAACGACCCGTCCTCGAACGGAAGGTTTTCGGCGTTCGCGCAACGCACGTCGACGTTGTCGATCGCGCGCGTCTTCCGCTCGGCCACCACCAGCATGTACGGCGAGACGTCGACGCCGATGATGTCGGCGTCGAAGAAGTGACGGTGCCAGGCGAGGGTGCTTTCTCCTGTGCCGCAGGCGACGTCGAGCACGGTGCGCGGCGCGGGCTCGACGAGGCCGGGGAGCTGTTCCCTATACTCCTGTTCGTCGCCCAGGTACTCGACGAAGATCTCCTTCACGACCGCGTCCCAGGTCGACGCCTGGAACGACGTGCCGTAGCCGCCCTCGAGCCCATGGATAGAGGAGCGGACGTAGTTCGGGATCTCCGGGAGGGGAGCGAAGCGCTGGATCTCCTTCTCCCAGTCGACGTCGAGCAGGAAGCCGGAATTGTCGACGCGACCGAAGATGCGGTTCGTGGCGTCGTTCGGGATCCAGCCCTCGGTGGTTCGG
>JBIOTQ010000073.1:0-53974 GCA_044866075.1 Actinomycetota bacterium
CCCCGCGAAAGACGAGCCCATGACCAATGCATTCGCAGGCTCGAGGTGCTTCGACCCGACGATGTTCGGCAGGCTGGCGTCGCGCGCGGGGAGGAACACGAGCGAGAAGCACTCGTGCACGAACGCGAAGATGTAGAGAGCCCAGAGCCGCGGAGCGGCCGGCGTCCCCGCGGCGAACGGCGTGAGGAGGATCACCCCGAAGCGGATGACGTCGCTCCAGATCATGATCCGTTGGCGGTCGAGCCTGTCCGATAGAACACCGCCGATCGGCGTCGCGAAGAACGTCGGCACGAGCCGCAGGATCAGAACTCCGACGACGGCCGCCGGCTCGTCCGGAGCGAGCGCCTGCGCCGCAACGATGAACGCCAGTGTGCCGACCCAGTCCCCCAGCGCCGAGATCGACTGCCCCCAGAAGAGCAACCGGAAGTCGCGGATCCCGAAGACCTCCTTGAAGCCTCCGAGGGCCAGACCTCCCGACGGGATGGGACGCGGGCCCGGCAGGCCCTCTCGCGGTCGCTTCCGCCGCTCGGGGCCGGTGTACGGCTTGGGGTCGGTCGCCATCAGCAGCGCGAGCCGACCGGCCGTGGGCCTGCGATGTGGTGGAATAAGGGCCGTTGCCGCGGGGGGAGTAAAGGATTCGTGAGAAGCTCCAAGCTGCTCAGACTGTATCCAAGGCCTCGGAAGAGCGTCCACCATTCCGGAACGAGCCCTCGCGTGACACGTATTCCCTGATGCCGACGATCATGTGGGTCGTCATCGGGTACTGGGTAGGGACGCTTCCATCTCCCTATCTGGTGGCGCGGCTCGCCGGTCGTCACGACGTGATCGCCGACATGCGCAGGCAGGATTCGCCGGGCGACGCGCATTTCCTCGTAGCCCGGAAGATGTCGGGCGGGCTGGGCGGGCTCGCGATCGCTCTCGACATCCTCAAGGGCTTCATCCCGGCGCTCCTCTGTCGCATCATCACGCACGAAGACCCGGGCACCATGGCGTGGCTCGGCATCTCCGCGGTCGCGGGTCACTGCTACCCGCCGTACTTCCGCCGCTCTGGCGGACGCGGCCTGACGACGGCGGCCGGCGTGTCGCTGGTGATCGTGCCGAAGGCCATGGTCGGCAGCGGCGTCATCGCGCTCGCCGGAACGGTCGGCAAGCTGGGCGGATTCGGAACCAGCGTCGGCTTCGCTCTGCTGCCGATCTTCGCCATCATCTTCGGCTACAACAACGCGCTGGTCTGGATGTCCGCCGGAGTCGTGGGGCTGATCATGATCCGCCGCCTAGAGGGGCTCGAGGAGGATCGCCGCGACGGGGTCCCGATCCCGCGCGCGATCCTGGGGCGCCTGCTGTTCGATCTCCCTCGCGGCAAGCGGGACCACTTGTGACGGAACTCGCTCGCGCGAGCCGCATCCGGCTGGTACACATCCCTCGATGCCGCTGATCGTCCAGAAGTTCGGAGGGTCGAGCGTCGGCGCCGCCGAGCGCATCAAAGCCGTGGCGCGCCGCGTCGTCGAGACCAAGATCGAGGGCTACGACATGGTCGTGGTCGTCAGCGCCATGGGCGACACGACCGACGAGCTGTTACGGATGGCGTCCCAGATCACGCCGCTGCCGCCGCTGCGCGAGCTCGACATGCTCCTGACGGCCGGCGAGCGCATCTCGATGGCGCTGCTCGCGATGGCGATCCACTCGCTCGGCCACGACGCCGTGTCGTTCACCGGCTCGCAGGCGGGGATCATCACATCCTCCGAGCACGGCCGGGCCAAGATCATCGACGTGAAGACCGCGCGCATCCAGGAGGCCGTCGACCAAGGGAAGGTCGTCATCGTCGCGGGCTTCCAGGGTGTGTCGACCACGGCCGATGTGACCACGCTCGGCCGTGGCGGCTCCGACACGACGGCCGTCGCGCTGGCGGCGGCGCTCGGCGCCGAGGTCTGCGAGATCTACACCGACGTCGACGGTGTCTACACCGCCGACCCCCGGATCGTCTCGAACGCCCGCGTGTTGCACGCCGTGTCCTACGAGGAGATGCTGGAGATGGCCGCCAGCGGTGCGCGCGTCCTGCAGCTGCGGTCGGTGGAGTACGCGCGGAACCACACGGTGCTGCTGCGCGTACGCTCGAGCTTCACGGCAACTCCGGGGACTTGGATCAGAGAGGAAGACGAGCGGATGGAGAAGGCGATCATCTCGGGCGTCACACACGACGTCTCCGAAGGGAAGATCACGATCCAGGACGTTCCGGACCGGCCGGGTATCGCGGCGCGCGTTTTCCGTCTGCTCGCCGACGACGGGATCAACGTCGACATGATCGTGCAGAACGTCTCCACCGACGGAACGACGGACATCTCGTTCACCGTCCCCCGTGAGGACGGGCTGCGCGCGAAGCAGTCGGTGGACGCCGTCCTCGGCGAGATCGGTGCCGCCGGCGTCACGTACGACGAGGGGATCGGGAAGGTCTCGCTCGTCGGCGCCGGGATGCGCAGTCACCCGGGCGTCGCGGCGACGATGTTTGCCGCGTTGTCCGAGTCCGGTGTCAACATCGAGATGATCTCGACGTCGTCGATCCGGATCTCGTGCGTCGTGCGAGAGGCCGATGTCGTGAAAGCCGTCCGCGCGGTGCACGACCGCTTCCGTCTGTCGGACGAGGTCATCCTTCGCGAGTCCCACCCCGGATAGACCGAAACGACACGCCGGCCACCGTTCGAGCCGATATCCTGAGCGCATGCCTCCCAACGTCGCCGTCGTCGGCGCGACCGGAGCCGTCGGGTCCGAGATGCTGCGGATCCTGGGCGAGCGCGCGTTTCCCATGGACTCCTTGCGGCTCGTGGCCTCGGCCCGAAGCGCCGGCCGGCGGATCGCGTACGAAGGCACCGAGATCGAGGTCGTCGAGCTCTCCGACGCCGCTTTCGACGGCATCGACATCGCGGTCTTCGACACACCCGACGCCGTCGCCACCGAGTGGGTGCCGCGCGGCGTGAAGGCCGGCGCGACCGTCATCGACAAGTCCGCCGCCTTCCGTATGGACCCGCGCGTGCCGCTCGTCATCCCCGAGATCAACGGCGACGCGCTTGCCGGGCATGAGGGCATCGTCGCGAACCCGAACTGCACGGCGGTCACCTTGCTGATGCCGCTCGCGCCGCTCCACCGCGCCGCGGGATGCACCCGGGTGATCGCAGCGAGCTACCAATCGGTGTCCGGCGCGGGCATCGCCGGCATCGACGATCTCTACGAACAGACCGAGAAGCTCCTGCCGGAACGCGACGCGGTTCGCCGCGGCGACGTCGTCGATCTGGTCCCGCCGGGCCGCGCGTTCGCGCACCCGATCGCGTTTAACGTCATCCCGCACGTGGGCTCGTTCGACGACGCGGGAACGACGAGCGAGGAACGGCGTGTGCGCGGCGAGACGGCGAAGGTCCTCGGCGCCGACATCGACGTGTTCTCGACGTGCGTCCGCGTGCCGACGCTTGCGTCGCACGGCGTCGCCGCGTGGGCAGAGTTCGAGCGCCCGCTGTCCGTCGACGAGGCGCGCCGCCTCCTCGACGACGCCGACGGCGTGACCGTCGACGACGACCCCGCCGCCTCCCGCTATCCCACCGCCCTCGCCGCCGCCGGCGGCGACAAAGCGATCGTCGGTCGCATCCGATCCGATCAGGGGAGTCCGAACGCCCTCGGGTTCTTCTCCACGTGCGACAACCTGCGAAAAGGTGCCGCGCTGAACGCGGTCCAGATCGCCGAAGAGCTGGTGGCGCGGGGCATGGTCTAGCCGCGGCAGGATTCAACCCGCTCCGTCCAGAACTCCTTTATCTCCATGCGGACCCGGCTGCTGACGTGCGCGCTCGTCCTGGGAGCTCTCCTCGCCCCCGCAGGCGGGGTGGCGCAGGGCCCGCTCCCGACGCTCCCCGGCGCGCCGCAACAGCGTTCCGTCGATCCTGTCGTCCTGGCGGGGACGCAGTTCCCCGCCTGGTCCGCGGGGCCCGAGATCTCGTTCCGCGAGCCGCAGCTTCCGACCAACTACGACGAGGACGTCGAGGGCGTCCCGCTCCCGCACATCCAGGACCAGCTACCTGAGCCTCTGAAGAGCGACTGCTACGACCCCGGTAAGAATCCCTACGACCCGAAGGACCCGGGCGACCACAACTGCAACCAGGCGTCGCGGATCCCGATCCGCGCGCTCCCCGGCCGCACCGGGGTGCCGGTGTCGCGTTTGCTCGGCTACAAGTGGAACGGCAAGGCCTTCGTGCAGATCCCGCTGCAGGTCGACGAGAAATTCACGCGCTACCTTTCGAACAACGTCTCGGGGTTCGCGTTCTTCTCCGGCGTCGATCAATACA
Organism: Actinomycetota bacterium; assembly: GCA_044866075.1. Taxonomy (GTDB): domain Bacteria; phylum Actinomycetota; class AC-67; order AC-67; family AC-67; genus JBASRP01. Next base: position 4,326 of record JBIOTQ010000073.1, read on the forward strand.
CGACGTACGCCTTCGACCGCGAGGGGTACCGATATACCGACAACACGCCGAGCGCGCCGTGCACGCCGATCCCGCGCAAGGATCCCGCCTACGGCAACAAGCGGATCGCCACCGAACCGGACCCGATCCCGGGGCTCGACGACAACGACGAGATCGCGTTCATGTACCGCGACACCGGCCAGCAGGCGCCGTCGGGTGCGACGCTCCCCGCCGGCATCACCGGCGCGAGCGAGGTCGCCGTCGCCGACCCGTCCAACTCGGGCTCCGTTCGGTACGCCTACGTGATGCTCGGCGGGGACCGAGGACCCAAGGCCGCCTTCAAAGCCAGCAACGGATACGTGCGCTACACACCCGACGCGAACGCGCGGAACGTCTTCGTGTTCTCGGAGAGCTCCTACGAGGGGTACGGCGCGGCCCCCAAGGGTCCGTACTGTCTCGCGAACGGCGCGGCGACGGGGAAGATCGGGCAGCGGCGCCCACTCGACACCGCGTGGGTGAAGACGCCCCGTTATGCGTTCCGGTACGACGGCCGCTGGCTGATGACGCAGATCCGGATCTCCAACGCGACCAACGGTGACTGGAGGTACGGACCCGACGTCATCGATCGCTGGAAGGCGCGCGCGTACCAACAGGATCCGTCGTCGGAGACGCCGTGCTGCGGTTACGAGGAAGAGGACACGAACTGGGGCGGGTCGTCGATCCTCCTCGGGGAGAAGTCCGGACCGGTCCGCACGATCCGCGAGACGTGGGGCTCGGACTCGGCCACGAACAACGTGCGACGCGAGGTCTTCTATCGCGATTCGTTCGTGTGGAGCGACGCCCTTCGCGTGCATGTGATCACGCCGATCGACGGCATCTACACGCAGTGGGATTACAACGCGGGCCGGATGACGCGCTACTACAACCCGTGGAAGCACGACGGCGTCGCGATCGACGGCCAGAACGACGAGGTCTTCGGGAACCTCGACGACCCGTGCAATCCCCAGTACGACGATCGCGACTCCGGGGTGACCGAGACCTACCGCGACACGTACGAAGCGGTAGGGCTCTGCCGTCCCGAGGTCGAGTACCACCAGAGCATCGACATGACGGACCCGACCTTCTCGCCGCCCGCGAACGCGCTTTACTGGGAGGAGATCGCGGGCCCGAACGGTTCTCTCGTCATGAGGAACTTCCTCCGCGAGATAACGCCGGGCGGCGCCGCGCACAGCGTCGTCGGCATCCCCTACTACCGCGACGATTCCTGCTTCGACGACGGTACCGGCACGGACCCGGGCCCACGGCGGCGCGAACGGAGCAGCCGCGAGCTATCCACCTATCGGCTTCCCGGCAGCACGGTCGATCGCGCGCGGAAGTGCTGGACGCCGAAGGACGGCCTCCCCAACGAGCGCTTCGTCGCCGGCGCCCAGCCGATGGATCCGGGGAACCCGAAGTCGGAGATGATCGGCGACGAGATCGGCGACGAACGCTACTTCCAGGGCGACATCGGCGCCCACGGGCTGCATCTGCTGTTCATCGTCGAATCCGACAACCTCGACCTCACCGTCCCCACGACGGAGATCGTTTCCGAGCAGCGCGTCGTCGTACTTCCGAGGATGCAGGCGAACGTCGGCGACCGGTACGGCTACGACGTCGAGTCGCCGCTGATCGCCGTCGTGCGTTCGTTGTAGAAAGGCCGACGCTCGCGGGAGGGGGAGACCCGCGAGCGTCGTTGGGGGAGCGGCGTTGCTAGTGGACCCAGACCGGTGTCCCGACCTTCGTCCAGCGGAAGAGCGTCTTCGCGTCGCCGACGTTCACGCGGACGCACCCGTGGCTGTCGGGCTTGCCGAGCTTCGACGCGCCGATGTTGTAGGTCGAGCCGTCTTTGTGCGGGAGCTGGTGGATGAAGTAGCCCTGATACCAGCGCATCGCGTGGGGCATCCAGACGCTCCACTTGCGCGACCATCGGTTCTCGTACTTCTCGAGGACCTTGTAGTGCCCCGGCGGCGTCTCGTAGCCGGGCCGGCCGGTCGAGATGACGAAGCGGTAGACGACGCGCCCGTCGCGCCATGCGGTGAGACGCTGCTTGGCGATCGAGACCTCGATCAGATCGCCGGAAAGATTGAGCGGGTCGGGGTTGGCGGGAGCCGGCGCGACCGTCGGGGCCTGCGTGGGCGGCGGGCTCGCGAGCACCGGCGTGGGCACGGGGGCCGGCCGGTCCTCGCTGTGCGCCTCCGGCATGGCGCCGCCGGCGGACAGCGCCGCGAGCACCACCGCCACGGTCGCTAAACGGATGATGGTTCCGAAGATCGTTCGCACCACATCCCCCTGAATCGTCGAGTTGAGAAGAGAGTAGGAAGCGGACCGAGCATCCGGCCTCGGCCGAAGGTGCAGTCGTGGGATGAGCGCCCGGACGCTGTCCGGATGGGCAATCGACGGACGGGGGCTGCGAGACCCCCTGGAATCCCGTATCCTGAGCGCTCAACCAACAGTTTCCGGGGGACCACTGATGCCGTCGACTCGGGGGACGAAACGTCCTCGGAAAGGCCGTCCGCCCGGGCGGAAGGCTTCAGGCAAGAAAGCTTCCAAGGGTTTGCGCTGCCCGGATTGCGACTTCGTCGCGCGCCATGCGATGGGGCTGGGACGGCATCGCTCGGCGCGGCACGGCGTCACCAGCCAACGACAGCAGCGCCGGCAAGCCTCCGGAGGCTGGCTGACCCGCCGGGAAGCCGCTCGCCGGGCCGGGGTGCACTACAACACGATCCGGCACTGGGAGAAGACCGGGCGGTTGCGTCGTAGCAAAGGTGGCGGCGGCAGGGGTGCGATGGTGAGCGCGAGCGACCTCGATAGCCTTCGGCGCGGCAGCGGCATCGCGGTGACGTCCGGCATCGACGGGCAGCGCATCGACGCGCTCGAGCGGCGCTTCAACGATCTTCTCGATGGGCTCGAGGGTTTGGTCGCCGCGGCGCGAGTCCGGCCGCGTCGCGGGCGTCCGCCCGGATCACGGACGACGAGCCGAGGGTGACGATGGCGAACGGGGGATTCTCTCTATCGGTCTCGAATCGCGGTCACGATTTCATGATCGGCGGCAGCGGGATCCTCGATACCGACGGTATGTCGGCCCTCCGGCAGGCCGTCGAGGAGAGCTGCAAGCAGGAAGGGGCGACGGTGATGCTCGACCTCTCGGGGCTCTCGGAGCTTCAAGCCGAGGTGGTCGCCGCTCTGGTCGATACCGGCGATTTCTGTCGGGGCTTGGGCGTCCCGTTGACGTTGTCCGTGTCGCCGGCGATCCTGCGTGTCTTGAACGACGCGGGCTACAGCGACGAGCTTCTTCCTCTTTAGGAACCGTCCCGGCCCGGGCGAGGGTCGAGGAGCCGGGCGGCCGATTCCAGCACGAACCGTTGGTGTCGCTTCAAGTTGCGCGGCGCGCGCGGATCCTTTCCGGTCAATCCGGTGACGAGAGGATCCTCCGAGAGGTAGATGAGGATCGCGCCGTACAGGATAAGGACGAGCTCCTCCGCGTCCTGACGCGCGATCAGTCCTTCATCCATCGCACGTTCGAGCGCGACCACACCCCGTTCGAACCACGGACGGAGGGGCCGCACGAACGAGCGCTCGAACTCGGCGCCGCCGCGCAGCGTCGCCTGCCGGATCAAACGGCCGAGCTCGGGCTTGCGAGCGAAACGATTGAGGAGAGCGCCGACGATCGTCTCCGCGGCGCTGCGCCCGTCGGCCGCGCGGGTGCCCTCGGCGAACGCCTCCATCAGCTGTGCGGCGGCGTCGGTGAGGCACGCTTCGTATAGCGCGCGCTTGCTCGGGAAGTAGTAGACGAGCGTCGCCTGGTTCATGCGGGCGGCCCGGGCGATCTCGTGGAGCCTGACGCCGTCGAAGCCGGACGCCGCGAACGCCTTCGTCGCCACGACAAGGATGGCGTCGCGCTTCCCCGCGGCGGCCGCCGTCCCCGAGGACCTCCGCCGCGTCTTGCCGGCAGGCGGCCGGGTGCCGGGGCGGGATCGCGTCGAAGCCATGGGAAACATGTTCTACGGTCGGTTCTTTTTTCGTCCACCTGATAGCCTTCCGGCCGGCGATGGAGCTCGCCGGATAACCGCGGCCGAGGCCGCTGATGGCTCCTACCGGATCGGTAGGGGCCTTTCGTTTTGGGTGGAGGTGCTTCGTGAGAACGCTGTCGATCGGAGTCGCCGGATTCGCCGGCGCCATCAGCCGCTACGCGGTTGAGGGGTGGATCTCGGAGCGGAGTCGGGGGTCGTTCCCGTGGGGCACGCTGGCGGTGAACGCGAGCGGCTGTCTCGTTCTCGGCTTCCTCTTCACCATCCTGACCGAACGCTTCCTGCCGCACCCCGCGCTCCGCGCCTCGCTCACGATCGGATTCCTCGGCGCGTACACGACGTTCTCCACCTTCGCGTTCGAGACGGTGCGCCTCGCCGAGGACGGAGCCGTCTTACTAGCGGCGGTGAACACACTAGGGAGTATCGGACTCGGCATCGCCTGCGTATACGCTGGAATCTGGCTCGGGAGGGCGGTGTGAAGCTCGAAGGAAAGGGCAAGCTCCTCCGGATCTTCATCGGCGAATCCGACACGCATCACGGGAAGCCTCTCTACCAGGTGATCGTAGAACGAGCCCGCGAGGCAGGTCTCGCCGGCGCGACGGTCGTGCGTGGGATCGAAGGGTTCGGCGCCGACTCGCGACTTCACACGGCCCGCATCCTCCGCCTCTCGGAGGACCTCCCGGTCCTCATCGAGATCGTCGATACGGAGGAACGCATCGCGGGGTTCCTGCCCGTGGTCGACGAGATGGTCGAAGAGGGGCTCCTGACGATCGAGACCGTCGAGGTCGTTGCCTATCGTGCGAAGGACAAGCCGCCCGGCTAGCGTGGAAGCGCGTCCGCGGCGGGGAGATCGCCGGAGGCTCGGAGTCGCGCGCGGAGCTCGCCCAACGGGCCGCAACCGAGTGGAGCGCCGTCCCGGTAGGCGATGGCCAGGCCGGACGTCGGCGGGATCCGCGGGCCGGGCGTGACGATCCCGACGAGGTTCGTGGGGTCGGCCGCGGAGACGATCACGGCTTTGTCGTCCGGGTGGACGCGGCGGACGGCGCGCATGGCCTCGACGGCTTCCGGGAGGGCGAACTGTTCGCCGAAGCCCGAGACGAAGCGGCCGCCGCGGACCTCCTGCCGCGCCTCCCACCGCCGGTAGATGTTGACGAGGATGCGCCACGACGGCGCGCGGCGTTCGCGCGCCAGCAGCTCGCGAAAGACGACGCCGTACCGACGGAGCAGCAAGCCGGCGAACGCCTCGGCGCGTTCCTCGGGCGGGATCTGCGCGACGTCGGTCCGCCACAGAGCCCAGCGGCCGACCGGGAGCGGGCGGCTGCCCGGCTTGCGCGCGTCGGCGAGGCCCCGCCAGCGCGGGCGGAACGTCGGGACCGCGTGCAGGGGGCGGGGGTGAATACGAAGCAGCCGGCGCAGTCCGGCAACGCCGTCGCCGGTGACGAGTCCGGCGGAGACGAGCTCCCACAACGCTTCCTCGACCTGATAGGGCATGCGGTTCGTGCCCTCGGCGATCTCGCCGAGGAAGGACGCGCCGCGCTCGGCGAGGAACGACGCGACGTCGCGCGCCGGAACCGACAGCCGCGCGCTGTCCATATCGCGCGGTGACGCGATGAGCGGCGTGTCCTCGCGCAGGAGGAAGGTGATCGGCGTCGCGCGGGTTGGGCCCGGACGGCGGCGTCCGTTCCCTTCTTCCGTCGCTGCCTCTGTGTCTTCGTCCGGTGTGAGCCGTCCCCAGGCGACCGTTCCCGACAGGCAGAGGTATTCGAGATCGTTCGGGTCGTACCCCGAGATGCGAGCGGGCAGGACGCGTGATTCCCACGCCGGCGCCGCGAGCTCGTAGCCTTCGAGCTGGCCGATCACCTGCAGCAAACCGTCGCGTCCGTGCAACTGTGTGCCGGGGTGCACGTGCTGCCACCGCAGCAGGAAACGTATGTACTCCGCGGCCGAGACCGGCTGGATCTCCGCGCGGAGCGTCTTGATCGTCATGCGGTGTATGCGCGCGAGGAGGCGGCGGTCGCACCATTCCTCGACGTCGGTCCCCGGCGTGAAGCGACCGCGCAGCACGACGCCGATCGACTCGAGGCCCGCCATCGCGACCTTTACGTCGGTGAGGGATAGTCCGAGGCGCAGCGCGACCGCGTCGTTGGTCGTGGGACCGAGCGTCGCGACCCAGCCTTGGATCATCGAGCGGATTGCCTCCTCGCGGGTCGGCGGCGGCCCGGCGTTCCGAACGGGCGGCACGTCGAGCGGAGGGTCGAACCAAACGTCGGGGTGGATGATCGCGGCAACGTCCTGCCGCTCGGCGGCGACGTACGCGCGGCGGGGCGTGCCTGTCGTGTCGGCCCAGGTGGCGACAGTGACGCGCCGGCCGTCGATGAGAGCGGCGACGAGGTCGTCCCACGGCTCCGCGTCGTCGCTCGGCAGCAGCACGATCGAGAGCAGATGGTCGTGGAGCTCGTCGGCGTCGCGCACGTCCGGCGCCGCTTGCGCGCGCACCTCGTCGATCGCGGCCGGGTCCAGAGCCCCAACGTCGCGCGCCAGGTCGGGATCGACACGACGCAGGGCGACGGCACGAGCCCGTCTCTCTTCCAGAGGTGCGTCGTCGAGGAACGCGTACGGGTTGGCGTTGAGGATCTCGTGCGACATCTGCGACGGCTCGGGCGTCTCGACCGCGACGGTCTCGAGCTTGCCGGCCTCGAGGTCGTTGATGATCGCGCGCAGCCCGTCCATGTCCATCCACTCGTTCAGGCAGTTGCGGAGCGTCTCGGTGACGAGAGGGTGATCGGGCGGCTCGATCGCGCCGCCGACGTGGTTGTCCTGACAGCCGACCTGCTCGGGGAACACGGCGGCGATCAGATCCTCGGCGCGCATGCGCTGGATCGGCGCCGGGACGCGACGGCCGCCCTCGCTGCGCAGTAGCGCCAGGGCCCGCGACGCGTTCCAGCGGAAGCGCGTGCCGAACACCGGATGCTGGATGACCGCTTGCTGGAGCGTTTCCTCGAGCGTCGGTGTCTTCACGAAGTTGAACACGCTGTCGAGCGGGAACGAGTGCTGCTCACCGAGCGAGAGGACGATGCCGTCGTCCGTGGCCGCGGCTTGCAGCTCGAAATCGAAGGTGACGCAAAAGCGCTTGCGGAGGGCGAGGCCCCACGCGCGGTTGATCGCCGCACCGAACGGCGCGTGGACGACGAGCTGCATCCCGCCGGCTTCGTCGAAGAAGCGCTCGGCGACGATGCGGCGCTGGGTCGGGACGGTTCCGAGGACGGCGACCGTCTCGGCGACGTAATCGGCGATCTGCTCCGCGCCGGAGCGGTCGACGCCGCAGGACATGAGGAGCCAGGCGATGAGCTCCTCGCGGTCCTTGAGGCCGTCGGCGACGCGCTCGCGCAGCTCGGCGACCGACGCCGAGAGCTCCTGCGAACGGGGCGGGGCTTCGCCGGTCCAGAACGGGATCGTCGGCGGCTGGCCGGCGGCGTCCTCGACTCGCACACGTCCGGACTCGACACGGCGGATCTTCCAAGAGGTGTTGCCCAGCAAGAAGATGTCGCCGGCCATGCTCTCGATAGCGAAGTCTTCGTTGACGGTGCCGACGAAGGTGTCGGTGGGGTCCTCGACCACGTCGTAGTCGGCGGTGTCGGGGATCGCGCCTCCCGAGGTGACGGCGACGAGCTTCGCGCCGCGGCGCCCCTTCACGACGCCGTTGACGCGGTCGCGATGGAGCCAGGCGCTGCGCCGTCCGCGCGAGGTGGCGACGCCGTCGGACAGCATCGCGACGACGTCCTCGAACTCGTCGCGGGTGAGATCGCGGTACACGTAGGTCCGGCGCGCGAGCTCCCAGGCTTCCTCTTCGGGAAGGTCTCCCGCCGCGGCTTCGGCGACGATCTGCTGCGCCAGGATGTCGAGCGGTTTCGAGGGGAGCTTCAGGCGGTCGAGCTCGCCCGAGCGCGCGGCGTGGACGCACGCGGCGCACTGCAGGAGCTCGTCGCGCGTCAGCGGGTAGAGGACGCCCTTCGGCGTGCCGAGCACGCCGTGGCCGGAGCGGCCGACGCGCTGCAGCATCGTCGCGATCGCGCGCGGAGAGCCGATGTGGCAGACGAGGTCGACGTGTCCGATGTCGATGCCGAGCTCGAGCGATGCCGTGGCGACGACGACGGGAACCTCGCCGGACTTCAGGCCTTGCTCGGCTTTCAGGCGGATCGCCCGCGAGAGGCTCCCGTGGTGCGCGGCCACGCGGCCCTCGCCCAGGCGTTCGGTGAGCTGGTGCGCGACGCGCTCGACCAGCCGGCGCGTGTTCACGAACACGAGCGTCGTGCGGTGCTCGGTCGACAGCTTGGCGATGTGGTCGAGGATCTCGCCGCGCATCTCGTGGCTGCCGATCGGACCGAGCGGCTGATCGGGAACCCACACCGACAGATCCCAGTTCCTCTGGTGGCCGACGTCGACGATCGTGCAATCGGGCGAGCCGTCGTCGCGGTCGCGGCCGGCGCCGATGAGCAGCCGGGCCACGAGGTCGATCGGCTTCTGCGTCGCCGACAGGCCGATCCGCTGCAGGCGGTGGCCGGCGGCGCGGTCGAGGCGCTCCAGCGTCAAGGCGAGATGCGCGCCGCGCTTGTCCTGCGCGATCGCGTGGATCTCGTCGACGATCACCGCCTTGGCGGTGGCCAGGAAGCGGCGACTGCTGTCGGCGGTCAGGAGGATGTAGAGCGACTCCGGCGTGGTGATGAGGATGTGCGGCGGGCGCTTCTTCATGGACTCCCGCTGTGAGGCGGGCGTGTCTCCGGTGCGGACCGCCACGCGGATCTCGGGCAGCTCGAGCCCGTCCGCGGCGGCGCGCTGGCGGATCTCGCGCAGGGGCTCCTCGAGGTTCTTTTGGATGTCGTTGCCCAGCGCCTTGAGCGGAGAGACGTAGATGACGGCGGTCTCGTCGGGGAGGTCGCCGTAGGAGGCGCGGCGGACGAGCTCGTCGATCGACCAGAGGAAGGCCGACAGCGTCTTGCCCGATCCGGTGGGCGCGCAGATCAGGGTGTCGGCGCCCGACTCGATGGCCGGCCAGCCCTCGCGCTGGGGCGGCGTCGGCTCGCCGAAGGTGGCCTCGAACCAATCGCGGACGGGCGAAGAGAAGCGATCGAGCATGAGGGGGTCACTCTAACGCGAGCGAGCGACACTCATTTTTCGCGTTCTGCTCGCTCGGCCCCGCTACGGGGGTCCGGTCCAGCCGTCCAGGTAGCAGGGGTGGTCGCCGCATACCGCCGGGAGCCAGCCGAGCGGGCTCAGGAAGGTCGCGATGGCGAGATAGCCGTCGCTCGTCTCGCTCCAATCGGGACCGTGCGGGTCGACCCCTTCCCGGTTCGGGACGTTGTCGACCGGCGGCGGGGTCGTCCCCTTGGTCCGGTCGCCCTCCGTCCGAAGGGGGCCGATCTCGCCGACGATCATCGATGAACCCACGAAGGGGTACGCGCCGATCGCCGGGATGCGCCAGTAGGCGTTGGCGCCCGCGGGGTGACGGCCGGGGTCGACGGCCGGCACGCGCATGGAGACGCCGACCGTCCTCGCCATCACGTCGGTCGCCCAGTTGGTGACTTGGTGGTCGCCGAAGGCCGGCGTCATCAGGACCTCGTGCGCCGGCGTGTTCGGGTAGTGATCCGTCGTCATGTGGTGCGCGTAGCCGTTCGACTCGGCGCGATCCCAGAGCATCTGGATGACAGACAGGACGACTTGCCGTTCGATCGGTTTCGGATAGGCGCGGTACATCACGAGCGCGTACGTGTCGAAGTCCGTGCTCCGCTGGAGGAGCGTCGAGTAGTTCATCCCGGGCACGCCGAGGTGCGCGTGCGTGAAATCGGGGGCCACCGCGGTAAGGGAGCCGCCCATGATCCCGCCTTGGCTGCCGCCGTTGTAGTAGAGGCGGGAGGTGTCGATCGCCGAGCGTCCGTCGAACTGGAACGCGGGATCCGCGGAGAAACCGTCGGGGTGGATCATCGCACGGCCGAGGTAGAGGAAGTTGAGCATCCCCTGCTGACCGCGATCGGCGAGGGACGAGAAGCGTGAGAGTTCCGCGAGGAGCGCGGCGTCGTTCGGCAGGTCCTCCGACGACATGCCGCTCCAGTCGGTGGCGCAGAACATGAGGCCATACGCGCCGAGGTCGTAGAGCTTGCCCGTGCTCACGTCGGCCGCCTCGCCGAGGAGGCCGTGCCCGTACAGCGACGGACGGTAGGCCTTCCCCTCGAGCGCGCCCTTCGGGATGTTGCAGACGAAGCTCGCCGCCATGACGTTGCCCGGGATCCGCGTCGGGAGCGTGTCTTGAGGACTCAGGTAGAGGAATCGCGATCCCGGCGGGCAGCCCGGCAGGTTGAGGTAGCAGGGGACGAAGATGCGTCCCTGCACGCGGCGCGCGAGCCGCGCGTCGAGCTCCTCCTTCTCGCACGAGACGGGCGGGACGTCGATATCGATCTGCGGCGTGCACGGGAGGGATTGCGTGATGGTGTCGATCACGTACGTGGGCGCGGTACCTTCGACCTTGAGATCCGCGAGGTTCGTGTCGCCGAGCTGCGCGAAAGCGTCGTCGCGGATCGAGAGCATGCGTTCGGAGAGGTTGCGGGCGCTCGCGATGGTGAAGTCCCACGCGAGGTAGAGGTCGCCCCGCGCGATGCCGGCGGCCGCGAGCATGCCGAAGAGTGCGTCGAAGTGCGCCTGGCGCGCAGGGTCGCCGTTGCCCCCGCGCAAGGCGGCGAACGCGGGCTGCGGTTTCAGCGTCGCGCCGGCGGCGTCCTTCAAGAATCGGAGGGCCGCGATGTAGCGGTGACCCTCGGCGAAGTTGATCGCGGGACGGATCAGAAGCGTTGTGTCCGCAACGGCCGGGGGGTTCCCGTCGAGACCCTCGGACCGGTCGAGCTCCACCCAGATCGGGTGTCGCTGCCCGGTCTTCGCATCGAGCACGACCACCGGCGCTTCGGGGTTGGTGTACCGGGACAGATCGCGGAGCGTGACCGGCGCCGTTTGCGCGAAGGCCTCGGGTGAGTCGAGCCCCGGAACCTTCGTGACGATGAGCGAGCCGGGACTGAAGCCGTCGTTGCGGTTGAAGTCCGTCGGGTCGATCGGGATTCCGGCGACGTTGCGCGGCATGGCGAGCGGGCTGATGGCGACGCGCTTCCTTGTGTCGCTGTCGGCGTCGCCGCGCGTGAAGTAGTCGTTGGGGAACGGCAGCAAGCAGGCGGCCGTGTCGAGCGGATCGCAGCCGGCGGCGTCGTCCAAGGGAGTCGGGCGCGACATGGTGGGGGCGACGGTGATCACGCTGAGAAGGAGCGCTATCGCAAAGAAGCCAGCCGGCCGCCGCATGCAGAGTGTCAGGTTCGGCGCACGAGACCGCCTCTCCTTTACAGGCCTTGCGAGCCGGCGCTATTGTGGTATACAGAGTAGAGCGCCAAGCGTAAGAGCGGGGGTGATCCGTGGACACGACACAACTTCTGAAAGGGATCCTCGATCTGGCGGTCCTCGCCGTTCTCGCGGAAGAGGACGGCTACGGCTACGACGTGGTGCGACGGCTGCGGGCCGCCGGGTTGGAAGAAGTCGGCGACGCGTCCGTGTACGGGACGTTGCGCAGGCTCTTCCAGCAAGGGCATCTGACGTCGTACGTCGTGCCCTCGGAGGAGGGCCCGCACCGGAGGTACTACGGACTGAATCGTTCGGGTCGCGACTTCCTCGCCCAAGCGACGAAGCAGTGGGACGCGTTCACGGAGGCGATGGATGCGCTGCTGAAGGCGAAGGAGGCGGCGGCATGAGCACGACGGTCGCAGGGATGGAGGTTCGCCGGTACCTCGAAGCGGTTCGGACGCATCTCGACTATCTGCCGGCCGAGGATCGAGATGAATTGCTGGAGGACCTCGAAGACCACCTGCTCGAGGTCGCCGCGGAGAACGAGGGGACCCTCGAGCAACGGCTCGGCCCGGCGTCTGCGTACGCGGAAGAGCTACGGGTTTCGGCGGGGTTGCCGGGGCCGAACGAGGGCGCCACCGTCGGGTGGGCCGAGCGCATCTCTAACTTTCAACCGCTCCGGAAAGCCGCCGCCGCGCTCGACTCGCCGCGAGGCCGCGCATTGAAGCGGTTCGCGCGCGAGCTCGAACCGGGCTGGTGGGTGCTTCGCGGGTATCTTGGCGTTCTCGCTCTCGGCGTCATCGTCACGCGCAATGAGGGTCTGCTCGTGCGGGAGAGCATCCCATTCCCTCGGCTCTTGGGCTCGTACTTTTGGGGTGTCGTTCTGAGCGCCGCGGCGATCGCGGTATCGGTGAAGATCGGTCGTATGGCCGCCCGAGACAAACGGGCGTGGCTGCTCTCTTTGGCGACGACGGGGCTCGTGCTCGCCGTCGGTTTCAGCGTGCTCGGCGACCTCGGAAATGGCGCGTACGCATACGCAGTGACGGACGATGGATCCGGCTACGACAGCAGGTTCCTTCAGCACGCCGACGGTTCCAGCATCGCGAACATCTGTCCGTATTCCTCGGATGGCAAGTTGCTCACCGGCGTGCTGCTCTTCGATCAGTTCGGGCGCCCGATCACCAACTCGGCGGACGACGCGGACGGTCGGCAGATCGAGCAAGCGAAGCCGGCGATCCTCAACGTGTATCCGAAGTCGATCAGCTTCGTGGATGTCCAGGGAGAGGTCTACGATCCGGGGACCGGACCGGTGCAGCAGAAGACCCTGACGCCACTTCCGTGTCCCGCGGCGGTGACCGCGGGACCGGGCGTCCCGTCACCGATACCGAGCACCGGTCCTTAGAAAGAGTCCGCCCCGGCGGAGGGTCGGGGCGGCCCGGCGTCGAAAACAATCCCTCCGGAGGAGCCGCTTCTCCCGGGGGAAAGGGAACAATGCGACGCTGGATTCTGGCCGTACTGATGCTGGTGAGTGCCGTTCCCGGCATCGCGCGCCCGGCCGCCGCGTCCAAGGTGCGCGTCGGCTATGGCGAGGCCGACGCCACCTGGCACGTCGGATCGGGATCGGGGCAGTACACGGAGAAGGACCCGAACCTGGTCCACGTGGTCGACAGCGGCGAGGTCGACCCGTTCAACCAGTCGTGGATACAGCGTCACTCGTACGGGGTTCACTCGCGGTTGTCGATCCGCGCCATCGTGGTCGAGGGTGCGAACGGCGACCGCGTCGCGTTCGTGAAGCTGGACAATTATCTGGCCGCCGACGCGCTGTCTCGCCGGGCCGCGCAGATCCTCGACGCGGCCGGCACGTCGGGAATCCATTACTCCGACATCATGCAGATGGCGACGCACAACCACTCGTCGCCGTTCTACTTCTCGCCGTCCTGGGGCGTTTGGCTGTTCCAGGACGTGATCGACCTGCGCACGTTCGAGTACGAGGCGCGGCAGATGGCGCTCGCGATCGAGCGCGCCGCCGCCAACCTGCGTCCGGCGCGCATGGGCGCGACCGTGATCCAGCACAAGATCTACAAGGGCAACATCGCCGGCGCGACGATAGGCGACGACGGAACGCCTGCCGGATACCCGGACTCGCACGCCGACTTCGGCATGACGGTCGTGCGGTTCGACGAGGTCCCGAGCGGCAAGCCGATCGCGGTGCTCGTGAACCACGGCCAGCATCCCGAGTCGAACGACGGATACGACCTCATCACGGCCGACTACCTCGCGCCGGCGCAGCGGATGATCGAGCGGGAGCTCGGATCGAAGCTCGTGTGGCAGCAAGGCGACGTCGGCAGTGCCGAAGGCCCCTACTTCCGCGACAACAACGACGTTCTTCCCGACGGAGTTATCCGCGCGTGGGCGCACGTCGCCCATTCCCAGACCGAGCGCGGCGCGCGCTACCTCGCGAACTCTATCGAGGCCGCATACAAGGCGATCGGGCGAGGGAAGGCGATCGTGCCGTTCACGACGGACTTCCCGGTGATGGCGGGTAACGCGTGGGTGCCGGGCCCCGTGTCGCACCCGTACCCGAGCGTGTCGAACTGCCGGACGGAGACCACCGCCGAGGGCAATCCCGGCTCTCCGATCCTGGGCCTGCCCGACTGCTTCCGTGCGACCGACGCGGAAGACGAGGCCGGCATCGACCACACGGGACTGTTCAACGGGCCGGACCCGAACAACCAAACATGGGAACAGCTCAAGGCGGCCGGCCTGCCGTTGCCCGAGCACTACGACGCTCCGTCCCACGGCGCCGTTCAGGAGAACTACCGCATCCACATCCAGGCGTTCCGGCTCGGTGAGGTGCTATTCGCCTCGTGTGCATGCGAGGCGCAGATGGATCTGATCCTCAACTTCGAGAGCCGCGCCAACAAGACGCGGCACGACATCTTCGACGGGTACGAGTATCCGTGCACAAAGAACGCCGACACGACGTGGACGTGCAAGGCGGGCGGCGCGCTGCAGCAGACCGTGAAGGTATCCGACGAGAAACACGCGCGGATGGTCGCCGAGGTCCACAACGATGCGAAGGGATGGGACGATCCCTCCAACGCCGTCGCGGCCAACGCCGAGCCGGCCGATCCCGCGCAGATCAAGGGCAACTTCACGAAGGAAGAGATCCAGGACCTCGGGGTGGCTGGGTACGCCCTGCCGATCGGTGTGGGACACGCGGGCGACTACAACGGTTACGTCGTGAGCTATCGCGAGTACATGATCCGCGACCACTACCGGAAGGCCCTCACGGCGTACGGCCCGCACACGGCGGACTACATGGTGACGCGCATGGTTCGGCTCGCCGCCTCGCTGCGACCGGGCGGGCCGGCGCTCGCGCCGGAGCCTCTCGATCCGGTAGCGGTGGCGGACGAGGTGCGCGAGGAAGCCTTCATGCAGTCGTTCGGGCAGCTGACGAGCTCGGTCTACGACGCGTGGCTCGCGTCGCTGCCGTCCGACGTCGGCCCCGCCGCAGCTCTCGCGCAGCCGAAGAACATCACGCGGTTCCAGGCGGCGACTTTCACGTGGCGCGGGGGCTCCAACGCCGTCGACAACCCGGTCGCGCGCGTCGAGCGGCGCGTCGGTAGCCGCTGGGTTCCGTTCGCCGACCAGAGCGGTGAAGTGCAGACGATGGTCGCTCTTCCCGCCGGCGCAGGCGGCGTGGTCGACACGTACGCCGGGAACCAGGAGTGGAAGTGGACGGCGAACCTCGAAGCGTTCGATGCGTTCCCGCGTGCCGCCGTTCCGGGCGGACAGACGCCGGCCGGCACTTATCGCTTCGTCGTCGACGGGACGATCCGTCAGGGCGGAGCCAACGAGCGATACCACCTCGCGAGCACGCCGTTCACCGTGTCGCGCTGGACCGGCATCACGGTCGGCGGGGCGAGGCGCTCGAAGAACTCGGTGTCGTTCACGATCACCTCGCTTTACCCGCGCACCTACGCGTCGGCGTTCCGGTACATCAAGGACGACGGGAACGCGAAGCTCTGCAGGACCTGTTCGTTCCGGCCCTGGGCGCGGTCTGGTCAGATCGCGAGAGTCCTCGTGCGTGTGCAGCACGCGAACGGGAGCATCGATTACGTCGTCGCGAAGAAGATCGGCGACCGGTGGGTCGCGAAGGTCAAGTCGTCGGACAAGGTCTCGATCGAGGCGGGCGGGATCCTCGACACGTTCGGGGAAACGAACGCGACGCGCGTCACGTTCTGACGCCGCTAGGCGTCGCCGTTCGCCTCGCCGTAGGTCCGCAGCAACTCGTCGTGGATGCCCACGGCGTCGAGTGCACGCTGCGCCGGCGGACTCAGATCCCAGACGAGCTCGAAGCCGGCTTCCTTGCAGCGCCGTACCGTCTGGATGAGCAATCGGATGCCGGTGCTGTCCATGAAGGTGAGCCCCGACCAATCGAGCCGGATGAGCTTCGGAGCGTCCGGAGAGACGGCATTGCCTAGCTCTCGTTCGACGTCGGGCGCGGTCGCGATGTCGAGCTCGCCGGAGCACGAGATGATGATCATCTCGTCCGTTCGTTTGGCGGAAACCGAGAAGTGTGACGTCACGTCGCGTCGCGCTCCCGTGGTTGACCCAAGTGCGCGTTCACCGCGTCGACGAGTTGCCCTGCGATGAAAGGCTTCGTTATGTACCCGACGGCACCTGCCGCCATCGCCTTCTCGGACGTCGCGGGCGTCGCGTGAGCGGACAAGATGATCACAGGTATCGAATCGATCTTTCCGCTTGCTCGCATCGCCTCCAGAACCTCCATCCCATCGCCGTCCGTGAGACGCAGGTCGAGCAGGACGAGATCCGGGTCATCGCTTTCGATCATCGCCGTTCCGTCCTTGATCCCCGCTGCGGTGGAGACCTCGCAGCCGGCGGAGCGGAGGATCACCTTAACCATGTAGACGATGTCGGGCTCGTCGTCGATTACGAGTACGCGGCGTCCCATTACAAGAACCTCATGGAGTCCCCGGAAGACGTACGCCGAGCATCGTACCGGAGGTTCGAGATGACGCGTCGGCTCTGTTAAGGTGCCGCGCCATGAGTGAGATCGAAGTGGGGCCGAGCGCCGAGCTGACCCCCGGCAAGGTCACCGGAGCCGGCAAGTGGGCCGTCGGAAACTCGCAAGGAGACCTCTTCGCAGTCACCCGACGGTGCCGCCACCTCTACGCCGATCTCGCCGGCGGATCGATCGATCGCGACGGGTGTCTCGTGTGTCCGTGGCATGGGTCGAAGTACGACGTGAAGACCGGCCGGATGGTGCGCGGCCCGCAGGGAATCTTCGCGAAGATCCCGGGCCTCGGTCTCGCGTTCAAGGCCCTGACGCGGGTGGTTCCGTTGGGACGAGGAACCGTTCGGGAACGCGACGGGAAGATCTTCGTCCGTTAGCGCCGCCGCCCCGCCGTCAGGCGTGCGTGAAGTTCAGCAGGAACTCGAGCGATCCGTTGTCCTCTGTCGTCACGACGCCGCCGAAGCTCGGGTTCGGGATGTTCCAGTCGACGAACGTGATCGGGATACTGCCGCTCACTTGGATCGAGGGGCCCGTGCGGCGACCCGTCACCGTGAACGTCACGGACCTCGTCGTTCCGTGGAGCGTCAGCTTTCCGGTCGCGAGCGCGGTGCCGGTCACGCCCTCCGCCGGGATCGAGCCGAGGTTGATCGGCTCGCTCAACGTGAACGTCGCCGTCGGATACGTCGATGTGTCCATGATCCGTCCGTTGAACTGGCGATCGCGCCGCTGTTGGTCGCTCGACATGGTCGTCATGTCGACCGTGAACGTCGCCGCGTTCACCGTGGTGCCGTCGATCGTGATGGTGCCATCGATCTTGGAGGTCCGGCCGACGGCGGTGTTGGACTGGCCGAACAGAACCTCCTTCACGCGATACCCGACCCGCGATCCGCTCGCGACCGTCCAGGTGCCGTCGAGCGGCACCGTCGCCGTTGCGGTCGTCGCCGGCGTCGCGTCGGTCAACGTGAGCGGGGCCGGCGCCTTCCCTTCGATGAAGTGGATGTAGATGTAGGGCCCGCCCACAACGGCGGCGGGGATCGCGAGCACGCCGATCAGGATCCAGCGTCTCCAATTCCGAACCTTCGGTGTTCCTGCGGTCATCTCAGCCTCCTGGTGTGGCCCGATCCCACCATCTCAGGCTGAACGCGTGCTGAGCGGTTCCTGCGGATCGCCTGAGAAAGCGCCGGGTTCGGTAGGAGGCGCCGGGGGCCGCGACGAATCCTCGGGGGACGCGGATGAGACAGAAAATCGCGGGACTCTGGGTGCTGGCGGCGGTCGCGGCCGGGCTGGTTCCGGCGCACGCCGACCCGGCGATCTTCAAGGTCGGTTTCGCCGTCCGCAACATCGACCCCACCTGCGCGGGCTGCCGGGCGGAAGGCCAGTACCTGGGCGGCTTCGGGCAAGGCGACCCGGTGAAAACCGTGCACGACTCGCTCGAGGTGCGCGCGATGGCGATCTCGAACGGCGCCAAGACGGTCGCGCTCGCGATCGTCGACACGCAGGGCTACTTCTCGGGGAACCAGGAAGGGCCGTGGGGCAACCGCATCGCGCGCGAGGACGCGGCGGCCGCGCTCGGAATCGCGCCCGGCGACATCATCATCTCGTCGACGCATTCGCACGCGGCGCCCACCATCATGGGGATCTGGGGACCGACCGATCCCGCCTACTTGAAGTACGTTCACGACCAGACCGTCGCCGCGATCGTCGCCGCGGGAACGCCTTCGGCCATGAAGGATGCGGAGTTGCTGTCGGCCGAGGCCGACATCTCGTCCACGATCATCTCCGGCATCGAGCAGACGGACGGCTATCAAGGCTGGGGCGTCGACGGCAGGACGCCCGTCCTGTGGGCGCGCGACCCCGCGTCGAAGGCGACGCTCGGTCTCTATGCGAACGTTCCCGTCCACGCCGACGTGGTGAACGGGCTCGGGCTGAACCTCATGTCGGCGGACCACATCGGCGTGGAGCGGACCTTGCTCGACGCCGACCTCGGCGGCACCTCCGTGATCGCGATGGGCACGCTCGGACGGCAGGAAGCGATCGTGCAGACCGACGGGCTCGCGGCTGCGAACCGGCTGGGCACCTACGTCACGAACGAGATCGAGCGGGCGCTGGCGTCGGCCCGGCCGATCACGGACACGACGCTCGCATCGGCCGAGCAGTACGTCGTCGTGCCGGGTACCAACCCGCTGCTCGCGGCGCTGAACTACGGGAACGCGGCGCCCGGTTGCCCGTGCAACATGCCGGGTGTCGACACGTGGACGATCGACCGCGCGCTCACGCCTCCGTACCTCGCGGGCGGCGCATTCGGGACGTGGATCACCGCATTTCGGATCGGGAACGTGGTGTACGCGACCCAGCCGGGCGAGGCGTTCCCGGAGGTCTCCACGTCGATCCGAACCGTTTACGGACGGGGCAACGACGTGCGGATCGTTGGGATGGCGCAGGACCAGCTCGGCTATTACTACCCGCCCGAGGCGTACCCGTTCACGTTCACGAACCCGTCCGATCATCACATCTACAACAGCAGCCTGTTGCTCGGCGAGATCAACGTGAACGCGCACGCCCTGAACGCGGCGTCGCTCGGATTCACGCCGACCCTCAATCACGAGACGATCCAGTTCGAGCGGCCTCAGTCGATCTTCGAAGTGGGCTTGCAGTGGTTCCCGACGAAGCGCGAGAGCGTCTCACCCACGGTCGAATTGACCGGCTACACGTCCGAGCCCGCGTACACCGACATAGTGCCGGGCGTCACCCTAGGCACTGCGGGCGAGGGAGGAGAGTGCCCCCACGACATCGCGTGGAGCTTCGGTGGGACGACCACCGGCGGCGGCTGCGGCCAGATCGTGACGCACACGTTCCCACGCGTGGACGAGTTCTACGACGTGTTCGCGTCGGTCGCGGACGCCCGGACGGGCGGCACCGTCTCATGGGGCGGCCGGCTGTGGATCGACCCGCCGCTCTCGGCCGTCGTCACCGTCGACGGCGACGCGCTAACGGCGGGAGTGAGTGGCGGCCAGGGGACCATCCTCGCGGCGCACTGGTCGTTCGACGACGCGACGACCGCGCATGGGCTGGTCGTGACGAAGCCCGGCGGGCACGGCACCGTGACCGTCGTCGACGGGGCCGGCAACCGCGCGACCGCCAGTTTCTGATCGCGCTACGAGCAGCCGAGAGGCGTGCAGCCCGCCGGACCATAGCCGGGGAACCCCAGCGCGGCCACGACGTCGTCGACGTTCTGCGCATCGCCGATCACGCCCTCGTCCAGCGGCGGGACGACGGGTGCGCTCATCTGATACGGCCCCGGGTCTGAGACCTTCACATCGGTCACGGCCTGGAGTACCCGTCGGGGGATCTCGTGGTCGATGATCCCGGGCTGCGATTGCCATACGCTGTTCCGTGTGTCGAGCTCGAACTCGCCGGGCTCGCCCATCCTGACGATCACCATGTCCAGGGACGGAATCATCCAGATCCGCTGGTTCCGGAACCCAACCATCGCGTAGGCGTCCTTGGGCGCGCCCGGCCAGGGACCGTTCCGGCCTTCGTCGGGCCCCTCGGTGTTCGGGAGCGGGTAGCGGTCGGCGCCGTTGATCCAGAAGAGCAATCCGTAGGCATGGTTGATCCGGATCCGCGAGGTCGCCTGCTTCTGGTACGCCGCCGAGATGAGCTGCTTCCCGTTCCAAATCCCCTTGTGGAGCATGAGGTAGCCGAGCCGCGCCCAGTCCACCGGACGCATGCTGAGATTGGCCCACCCTTCGGTGTGACCCGCGCGGTCACGGCCCCAGCTCCACGAGCCCGCCGGGATCCCAATCGGGCCGAAAAGGTTCCGCTGCGCCCAATCCTGGATGTCCATCTTGAGCGCGCGCTCGAGCGCATGGAGCAAGAGAGTCACCGGCGTCTGCGCGTATTCCCAGTGCGTGCCCGGCTTGTAGTCGAAGGGGAGCGACAAGGCGTCGCGCACCTGGTCGGGCATCACCGTGCCCAGCAGAGGCGGGTCGCGAACCCAGTTGTGATGCAGTCCCGAGCTCATCGTGAGGAGGTGCCGTGGCGTCAGTTTCCCGTGGGCCCGGTCGGCCTCGGGGATCCACGTCGAGAGCGGCTTGTCGATGTTGAACTTGCGCATGGTGACGGCGCGGCCGACGAGCATCGACGTCACGCTCTTGGTCATGCTCCAGCCGTTCAGCGACTGCTCCGCCGTGAGGGGGTCGAGGCGGCTCGATCCCACCAAACATCCGTGCCGGACCACGAGAAGGGACTCGGTGGCATGCAGCGTCGCCCAGTCCATGGCCTCTTGCAGCTTCTGCGCGTCCATCCGCACGGCCGCCGGAGCTGCTGTGGCCCAGCCCTCGCGGGGGGTCGCACAGCGTGAGATCGCGGCACCAGGCCGGGGGACCGCGAGGCTGAGGAGTCCCACCGCCAGCGCCATCACCGCGATCTTCCGCCTCACTTTTGCGGCCTCCTCGGAGCGCCGGTCTCATCTGAGACAAATCCTGGATTTATCTCACGTGAGACGATATGCTATGTTGTCTCACGCTGTCAAGGGAGGTCTCGCGATGGCCATGCAGGTGAAGGTACGCCCGGCTCCCACTCCCGACGATCTCTTCGCGCTCGCACGCCGGCGTTTCCTCCAGGGGCAGCGGCTGGATGTGGCCGGGCTCGGGGAGGAGCTGGGGATCTCCCGTGCCACGGCGTACCGGTGGGCCGGGAACGAGGAGGAACTGACCGGGCGCGTGATCGCGGCCCTCGCCGAGGCGACCTTCCGGCGCACGACGAAGGAGGCGCGAGGCCGCGGCCTCGAACGCGTGCTGGACGCGGAGCGGCGCGGCCTGCGGTACATCGCGACGTTCCCCGCCTACCGAACCTTCCTCGAGCGCGAGGACCCGATCACGTCGATGCGCATCGTCGCGTCGAAGCACGGACCGGTCCAGGCCTTGCAGATCCGGTTGCACGAGGAGTGGCTGCGTGAACTGATCGATCGCGGCGAGATCTCGCTATCGGTCGAACCGCACACGATGGCGTACGCGCTGGTTCGCACGGCAGAGGCGTTCCTCTACGCCGACATCATCGCCGGCGAGGAACCAGACGTGGACAAGTGCGTCGAGGTGCTCCGGCTCCTTTTGCGATGAGCTCAGCCAGCTTAGCGATCCCCCGCTCGCCCCCGGTCGACCCGATCGTAGGAGCGGGCGCTAGAGTTCTCCGTCGAGGAGGCGGTCATGAGCGAGATGCGCACCGTTATCCGGACGTGCCCCCTGTGTGAAGCAACGTGCGGGCTGGAGCTGACGCTCGAGGGGCGAGAGCTCGTCAAGGTGCGCGGCGACAAGGACGACGTCTTCAGCCACGGCTACATCTGCCCGAAAGCCATCGCGCTGGTCGACCTCGAGCGCGACCCCGACATCATCCGGACCCCGCTGATCCGCGAGAACGGTGGATTCCGCGAAGCGTCGTGGGAGGAAGCGTTCGAGCGCGTCGACGCCGGGTTGCGGCCGATCATCTCCGAGCACGGCGCGGATTCGGTCGCCGTCTATCTCGGCAACCCGAACGTCCACAACATGGCCGGGCTCTTCTACAACCGCGTCCTGTTGCTCTCGCTCGGTACCGCCAACCTGTACACGGCGACGAGCGTCGATCAGATGCCGAAGCAGGTGTCGTCGGCGTACATGTTCGGCGGCGGGCTTTCGATCCCGATCCCCGACGTCGACCGCACCGACCACATGATGATCCTCGGGGCCAACCCGCTCGCGTCGAACGGTTCGTTGTTCACTGCCCCCGACCTGCCCGGCCGGCTGCGCGCGCTGCGCAAACGCGGCGGGAAGCTCGTCGTCATCGATCCGCGGCGCTCGCAGACGGCGGAGACGGCGGACGAGCACCACTTCATCGTGCCGGGAACGGACGCGCATCTGCTGTTCGGGATCGTGCATATGTTGTTCGCGGAGGATTTGACGGCGGCGGGTCGTCTGGCCGAGCACACCGACGGGGTCGAGACGGTGCGTTCGCTGGCCGAGGCGTTCTCGCCGGAGGTCGTCGCGCCTGTGTGCGGGATCGCTGCGGACGAGATCCGCCGGATGGCTCGCGAACTCGCCGCGGCGCCGCGCGCCGTCGTTTACGGACGGATCGGCACCTGCACGCAGGAGTTCGGCACGCTGGCGTCGTGGCTCGTCGACGTGATCAACGTGCTGACCGGCAACCTCGACCGAGAGGGCGGCGCGATGTTCACGACACCGGCGGCGGGCGGATCCAACACATCGGGCACGCCGGGTAAGGGACGTGGTGCGCAGTTCGGGCGGCGCCGGAGCCGCGTGCACGATTTCCCCGAGCACTTCGGCGAGTTCCCGGTCGCGCACTTGGCCGACGAGATCCTCACGGACGGCCACGGCCGCGTGCGCGCGCTGATCACGGTCGCCGGGAATCCGGCCGCGTCGACGCCCGACACCGGGCGGCTGGCGCGGGCGCTGGGCGAGCTCGACTTCATGGTCGCTGTCGACATCTACCTGAACCAGACCACGCGCCACGCCGACGTGATCCTGCCCGGCCAGTCGACGCTGACGCGCGGGCACTACGACACCGCGTTCTACGGCCTGTCGTGCCGCAACATCGCGAACTACTCCCCGCCCTCTCTGCCGCTCGCCGCTGGCGAGATGAACGAGTGGGAGGTGCTGCTCCGGCTGTCCGCGATCGCGGCCGGTCAGGGTGCGCACGTCGACATCGATGCGCTGGACGAGATGGTCGCGCGGCAGTTGCTGGATCGCGGCCTCAAGAACCCGATCTCGCCCGCCAAGGGCGTCGACGAAACCAAAGCGTGGGACGCGGTCGCGTCCCGCCGCGGCCCAGAACGCCTGCTCGACATCCTGCTGCGCACGGGCCCGTTCGGCGACGGTTTCGGCGCCAAACCCGACGGCTTGACGCTGACCACGTTGGAAGACAAACCCCATGGAGTTGATCTGGGGCCGCTGCACCCTCGGATCCCCGAGGTGCTTCGGACGCCGTCCGGCAAGATCGAACTGGCGCCGCAGCCGATCGTCGACGACATCGACCGACTTCGCTCCTCGCTATCGCGTCAGCCCAACGGAGGGTTCGTGCTCGTGGGCCGCCGGCACCTGCGAACGAACAACTCGTGGATGCTCAACCTTCCGACTCTCCGCAGCGGATCGACCAAGTGCACTGTGCAGATCAACTTGCAGGATGCGGAACGTCTGGGCATCCAGGACGGGAAGCCCGTGCGCGTGTCGTCGACGGCCGGCTCGATCGACGTTCCGGCCGAGGTGTGTGACAGCGTCATGCCCGGCGTCGTCAGCATCCCCCACGGCTGGGGCCTGTTCGGCGACGGCGTGCGCGCGAGCGTGGCCGCCGACGATCCCGGCATGAACAGCAACAGGCTGGCGCCCTCGGACCTGATCGACCCGCTCTCGGGGAACGCCGTGCTGAACGGGATCCCCGTGACGGTGGAACCCGCTTAAGCGATCACGCCGGAACGGCCGTGTTCTTCCAGTCGTTCCAGTAGGTCACCTCTTCGACCGCGCGGCGACTCGCCGGCTTGAACGTCTCACCCGTGTAGTAGGCGACCGGGATCAGACCGATCTGCGTCACGGTTTCGGGGATGCCGAGGAGCTCTCCGGCTTCGCGTTCCAGCGCCAGGTGCATCGTGGTCAGCGCCGAGCCGAGACCGCGGCTGCGGAGCGCGAGCATGAAGCTCCACACCGCCGGCCAGATCGAGCCGTAGAAGCCCGACGCGGCGACGTTGTCGGACAAGGTGTGTGGGTAGTGGCCGGCCGTGAGGAGTGCGTTCGCGTCGGCGGGAGAGCCCAGCTCGCAGGGGATTGCGAGGATCGGGGCTTGCCCCATCACATCGGCGAGATACTGCGACGAGGAGATCACCTTCTTGTTCGTCCCCGCAGCCTCAGCCAGAGGCGCCATGATCGCGTGGTACGGATCCATCGCGCGCTTGTAGAGAGCGCCGAGCGCTGTGCGCTTCTCCTCGTCCGTCACGATGACCCAGCGGGTTCGCTGGAGGTTGCCGCCGCTCGGAGCTTGCGCGGCGATGCGCAAGCACTCGAGCACGACGGTCGCCGGAACGGGTCGTGAAAGGTCCAGGCGCTTGCGGACGGTGCGGGTGGTGGTCAGCAGATGGTCGGTTGCCGTCGTGTCGACGTCGGTGGCGGGCATGGCGCTCCCTTCGGGTCGCGAGGGTGTAACGAAAACCGCGCGGGCGCGCTCGTGTCAATCGGGGGGCGCTACATCGCGAGCGCGCCGCGCGCGGCGAGGCTCAGGCCGACGGCCGTGATCACCGACGCGGTCAGGACCGGGACGACGCGGGAGAGCAGCGCCAAGCGAGGGCGCGTCCGCCGGTTGGCGGCGCGGGCCTCGGCGTACCGCCGCACCCGGACGAGCAGGAGCCCCGCGCCCGAGAGCGTCGCGGCCATGCCGATGCCGTAAGCGAACACGAGCGCCACGCCGAGCCATACGTGCCCGATCGCAAGGGCACCGAGCAGAACGACCACGGCGGATGGGCTCGGCACGAGTCCGCCGGCGAAACCAAGAGCAAGGAGGCGACGGGTTCCGAACGCCTCGACGTGATCGTGGCCGTGTGCGTGGTCATGGGTCCGGCGTGCGTGAAGAGCGCGGCGCAGCAGGCTCGCGCCGATCGCGGCGAGCATGAGTCCGCTCGCGACGCCGAAAAGCGGGTACAGGCGTTCCGGCGCGACGGTCGTCGACGCTGTTACGAGAAGTCCGAGCGCCAATACCCCAGCGGTGTGCGTGGCCGTGACCGTGAGGCCCATGAGGATGCCTTGGCGCACGGTTCCTCTCTGACCGACGAGATATGCGGCCATCACCGTCTTGCCGTGGCCCGGCGCCAGCGCGTGCAGGGCGCCCAGCAGGATGGCGAGGGCGAGAGCGACGGCCGCCAGCGGGACCGTCACGGAGCGGTTGGCGAGGAGCGACTGGAAAGCTTGGGTTGCGCGGTCGATGCCGCGAGGCAACAGTGAACCGACCACACCGGAGCGCTCGGCCGCGGCGGCCGTCCCTCCCGACGTGAAGCGGATGCTCGCCGTCCGAACGTCGAGCGGCGAGGAAAGGAGATCCGACGGATACCGCGTGAGCTCTGCACTGACACTGCGCGCCGGCACGCTGCTCGCCGCCAGTGTCGTGCGATCGCCGACGGCTGTGATCTCGCGCCAGCCGAGGCGTCCTGAGAACGCGTCATCGCGGAATCGGATCTCACGCGCGGAGCGATAGGCGGGGATCGCGCCCGAGAGGTCGCAGGTGAGCCTGGTGGTCGGCAGTCCCGCGGCGCCCGCGGGGAAGGTCGCCGACGTGGATGCGGCCCTCAACGCAATGGCGCGACCGTCGACGTTCAAGGCGAGATCGCCGACGATACGCGCGCACGTCCTGGCGGCGTACGCTTCCGGATTACCGGCGACGGACGCGCGTTCCTGGAACGTCGGGATCTCCGCCATGTCGACGACGTAGTGGACGAGGACACGGTCCGGCTGAACGCGGATGCCCGCGTAGCGGTTGATCGTGAAGTTGCCGAGCGGGTGCGCGCTCGCGATCGCCGGCACGAGCAAACACGCCGCGGTCAGCGACAGGAGCGTGAGCGTTCGCTTCACGAGAGCTCCTCGAGGATCCGCGGCACGCGCGGTGCCCAGAGGAACGAAAAGTGCGGGGTGATCGCAATCGCCTCCCGCAGGTCGTGTATCGCGGCGGCGCGCTTGCCGAGGGCGCGCTCGATCATGCCCTTGTGGAAGAAGAACGAGGCGTTCCGCGTCCCGAGACGGAGCGCACTCTTCGCGTACGTCAGCGCTTCGCGGTGGCGACCGTTCGCGTAAAGCGACCAGGCGAGGGCGTCGGCCACGAAGACGCTCTTGCGGCGCGACCACTCTGCGCGCGCCGCGGCGAGGCCGGTGGCGGGGTCCGCACGGTGGTCGGCGTCGTAGAGCGCGATCTCGAGGTCGACGTTGACGCCGTTCGCGCGGAACAGCTGCGTCTGCGCAGCGAGAAGATCGAACTGTTGCTGCGCTTTATCGGTGAGTCCGGCCGCCGTGTAGAGGTCACCCAGCTCGATCACGTATTGGGGCAACGGAAGACGTGCGACGACCTGTTCGTATCGTGTTATCGCGGCATCGATGTTCCCACGCGCGGCGGCGACCTTCGCGAGGCCTTGCGACGCGGGGGTGAAGGACGCGTCGTGTCGAGCGCTCTCCTGATACCAGCGTGCCGCCGTCGCGAGATCGCCGCTGTTCCACGCCAGCTCGCCGAGATAGTACGTCGCGAAGGCGGCATCCGCCGGCGTGGTTGCGGCTTGGAGCGCCATCTCGAGCGCCTGCGTCGCGTTGGGGATGTTGCCCTGCAACTCCCACGCATAGGACGCGCGCGCGTACGAGGTGAGCCCCGGCCGCAGGTCGACCATCCGCTGGAAGCTCGCGAACGCCTCGGGGTAGCGGCCCAACTCGACGAGCGCGTCGCCGATCACTCCGTACAAAGCCGCGTTGTACGGATTCATCGCGCGGGCCCGCTCTCCCCACGAAAGAGCGGTGGAGAAGTCGTGCCGCGCTGCGGCGAGTGCTCCCATCCCGGTCATGGCTGCCGCGTTGCGACGAGAGTCGATCGAGAGCGACCGGCGCAGCGCCTCCTGCGCCTTCGGGTAGTACGTCGGGTCGCCGGTGAGTCGTGCCTGCTCCACGTAGGCCGTCCCCAGCGCGGCCCACGCCGTCTTGTCGTTCGGCGCCGCGCGGAGTCTCGCCTGGAGCGCCGGGATGCCGCGCGTCGGTGGATGGCTGACGCGGACGCTCGTCTCGGCCGGTTGCCTCTTAGATCCCAACGTACGGACGCCGAGGGTTGCTGAGGCGATGATCGCCAACAGAACCAATATCCGGACGGCCGTGCGCCAGGTTCGGGGAGGCGTGCGTCCGGCAAGGTCCGAGGACCCTGCCGGACGCACCAACTGCGTTGTTGCCATCGTTACCCGGCGCGACGGATGCCGCCCTGGTCGGCGGCCGATCCGGCGGGGGCCGGCTTGCGGCCCGGCCGCATGAGGGCCATCACCAGCACGCCGAGAACCAGCGCGCCGATGCCGATGCCGATCGCGGCTCCGGTCGGGACGCCCTTCGTCTTCGACGCGACCTTGCCCGTCGCCGTCGCCCGCCCCGAGACCGCGGAGCCCGAGTTGGGCGCCGCGACGTACGGGAACGCGGTGTCGAAGGAGACGTCGTTCGCATCGACGCCGTCGCCGAGGTCGGTCTTGACGCCCTGGACGGCGCCGGCCATCGCCCGCAGCGCGATGTCGATCACGTCGTCCTCGAGGCGCCGGCCGTTCGGGAACCCGGCGTTGTCGCCGCCGAGCACGCCCAGTCGGTTGGGCTTCCCGCTCGGAGAGATCGACATGTTGAGCCGGAGCTCCTCCGACGGAACGACGTTCTTCGGCTGGTTCAGGTCCTTGATGCCGGTCAGGAAGACCTGCACCAGATCGTTCCGTGGCGCGGCCGGGGCCTTGATCTTGTAGATCGCCTCCAGCAGCTTCGGAACCTCAGGATCCTGGACCGCGGCCAGGAACTGCGCGTCGTCCTGCGGGAGCGACGCCGAGAACAGATCCTTCGCGCCCACCGGCGCGACGACCTCGTTCACGAGCGGCTGCCCCAGACGCGAGACCTGGACGAACTTCCCGGCGAAGCGCTGAGAACCGTTCGTCGCCTGCGTCCGGACGCTCTGCCGTTCGGCCGTCGTCCACACGCCGATGATCGGGTTCTTCGTCGCGTCGCCGCCGGACGCCAGCTCGGTCTTCGGGACCTGGAGCGCGATCACGTTGACGTTGTAGCCGTCGAGCGTGTCGTTGCCAGCTTCCTTCAGGTTCGTTCCGTACAGCAGGTCGAACACGCGGAGGTCGAGGAAGAAGGGATCGTCTCCCTGACCGACGAACGACTTGCCCGCGCTGCCGAACGAGGTGATGGCTTCACGCCGCAGGCTCGCGTAGTCGGGCATCGACGCCGCACCGACGTTCGAGGGCGCCGCGATCCCGTTCGTGACGAGCGCGCGGCTGCGGCCGGTCTTCGTGTCGACGAGCGACAGCGTGTACGTCTGGTAGAAGTTCAGCGTCTCGTCGCGCAACGACTTGACCGGGCCCGTGTTCATCAGGAACGTGCCCTTGTTGCGATAGTGGCTCGTGAAGACCCACCGGTAGATCAGGTCGGGCTTCGCGTCGCCGTTGTTGTCGATGTTGATGTCGTAGCGAACGCCCGGCGCCCACGGGTAGAAGTTCGGCCCGCCCGCGGGCTCTTCCATCGGGATCCAGTTGCTGATCAACGTGACCGTGTCCGGCGCGTCCGGTGACACGAACGCGTACAGATCGGTCGAGTCGATCTGTGGATCCGCAGCCGTCAACGGCGCTTCGCGGTGTGACGACGCGAAGGCCGGTGCCACGCCGGTGACGAGGATGAGGATCCCCAAAACCGGCGCGACGATGATCCTGCGTGCTCCCCTCATCGCACCCCTCCCTGGGTCGATCCGGCGTCTTGCCGGGAGGCGCGATCGCCTCGGCCTCAGTTCGACGCCAGAGACGGAGTGGTTCGAGGAAAAGAAAAATCGAACCGTTAGATGGCGGCGCCCGAACGCTCTCTATCGGCGATCCATCCGTCGATGCGTTCCCACCAGCCGTAGAGGAACTCGATCAGGGCATCTTCCTCTGTCGGGACCTCGGCCGGAGGCAGGCGCCAGTATCGCGCGACGATCGGGCGCTCGAAGGGGATCCGCCCCCAGAGCTCCTTGAGCGTGCCGACGTCCTCGAGCACGGCGTGCGCGACGATAACGATGTCCGCGTCGGGCGCGCCGCGCATCGCGGCCATCACGCCGCCGTGGCGCGGCGGCAGGACGTACTTCATCCTCTCGGCGCGCTCGGCCGCCGCGAGGTGCCCCTTGCCGCGCAGGTAGTCGATCGCGCGCAGGCGCACGCGCGGCGTGAAGTCCTTGCCCTCCGGGAACAGCACGAACGCGTCGTTGTCGTCGAGCCTGGTCGCCAGGCCGGTGATCGCGTTCGTGTAGAGCTCGCGCCGTTTCGGGTCGTGCTTGATGAAGCGGTTCGGCAAGCGGTTGAGCATGACGTCGTACAGCGGTTCCCACTGGAGCTTCGCGAGCATGACGATGCGCGGGTGCCGCTTGTAGCCGACCATGATCGTGCCGATGAGCAGCATCGAGTTGCCGGGCCCGGCGTGCCGGCAGAACACGAGGATCGGCCCGGCGCGCGGCTCCGGGCGGTCCTCGATCACCACCTTCATCCGGAAGAGCTTCTTCGCGACCAGGTTGATCGCGCCGAGCCACCAGCGCATGAAGCCGTAATGCTTGGACTGCATGCGCTCCGAGCGGATCGTCGCGCCGAAGCCGCTCTCGATCCAGAGCACCAGCATCGCAACGAGACCGACCACTTCTAAGACGAGGTAGCACTCGAGGAACGCGACCAGCCTCAGCGTCCGCCAGTTCCCCGGCAGGAAGAGGTCCGCGATGAACGCCGCCGGCAAGAGCAGCGGCGACACGGCGATCAGCAACAGACAGAGCAGAAAAACGAACGGCGCCAGCACGAGCCGGCGGACGAGACGTGGCGGAAGGTTGTCGATCCTCACCCGGGACCTCCCCGCCGCAGGATAACCACGCTCAGCTTTCGCCCGAAAGAGCGTCGAGGAACGCCGCCGTCGCGCGGTGCGCGCCGTCGATCCGTCTCGCCACGGCCTTGAAGTCGCGGTAGTTCAGTTCCGAAAGCTGCGCGCGCGTCACGCGCTTCGGTTCGCCCGTCGGGAGGACGTGCGCGACGACCCCCTCCGGCAGCGTTGCGAGGTCCCGCGCGAACCGGTGGCGGCGCGCGATCTCGAACGCCACGAGGGCGACCTGGAGCGGCGTCGTCGGCGGCGTCAGGGGCCGCTCGATCCGGCCCACGTGGAGGACGAAGATCTCGGCCGCCCCGAGCTCGACCGCGCGGGAGATCGGGATGCTGTTCACGATGCCGCCGTCGACGAAGTGCTCGCCGCCGATCTCGACGGGCGGCAGGACGCCGGGCACCGCGGCGGACGCGAGGATCGCGTCCACGAGCGGCCCCTCGGAGAACCAGTGCTCGGCGGCGCGCTCGATCGAGGCCGCGACGCACTGGAACGGCACGGCGAGCTCCGCGAAGGTCTCGGCCGGCAGGAGCTTCTCGATCATGGTCCGCAGGGGCTTGCTGGAGTGCAAGTGCGTCCGGCTGCGGACCAGGTTCGCGGCCCCCGCGAAGATCGATCCGCCGAAGATCCGGTCCTCGTCGAGACCCAGCCAGATCTCGCGGAGCCGGCCGACCGTCTCGAGCGAGGGGCGGGCCGCGATCGCCGCGCCGTTCAGGGCCCCGACCGAGGTTCCCACGACCAGGTCGGGCGTGATCTCCCGTTCGAGGAGGGCTTTGAGCATGCCGACCTCGAACGCTCCGTGATGGCCACCGCCGCCGAGCGCGAACCCCACGCGCCGGGCCCGTTTCCCCCCTCGCCGGGCAGGCATAGTGCCGCAACGCTAGTGGTCCCGGGGCCGGGCGGCAACGAACGGATCAGGGGGATGTCGATCGGCGCCCCTTGCGATCGTCTACCTGGCGAGGGTACACAAGGGCGGGGACACCGCCGGAAAGGGGGACGCTCATGGGCGTCGAGGACAACAAGAAGACCGTGCAACTCATCGAGGAAGCGTGGAACCGCAGCGACCTCGGTGCGCTGGACCAGCACTTCGCCTCGAACTTCGACAACAGCGAGTCCGTTCCGCCCGGCGTGCCGGTCGGTTTGGAGATGGCGAAGCAGCTCCACGGGATGTCGATGGCTGCCTTCCCCGACCGCAAGACGGAGGTCGTCGAGCTGATCGGCGAGGGCAACCAGGTCGTGGCGCGGATCCACACGACGGGGACCAACAAGGGCGGCGTCCCTTGGTTCGGAGCGCCGGCGAACGACGCGAAGATCGACTTCGAGTGGATCAGCGTCTACACGTTCGACAAGAAGGGAAAGGTCATCAAGCACCACGGCTTGAACGACGCGTACCTGCTCGGGATGCAGCTCGGCGTGATCACTCCGCCGCAGATGCCCGGCTGATCTACTCGATCCTCATGTAGATCCGGACCACCGACCCGTCGGGGAAGGTCCGGATCTGCACGAGGTCGCACAACTGGTTCGCGAGCCACACCCCGAGCCCGCCCGTCGACCCCGGCGCGGGGCGCTCGCGCCCGATCAGCGGACGGTCGATGCGGCCGCCGTCGCTTATCTCGCAGATCAGATAGCGGTCCTCGGACCAAAGCT
Organism: Actinomycetota bacterium; assembly: GCA_044866075.1. Taxonomy (GTDB): domain Bacteria; phylum Actinomycetota; class AC-67; order AC-67; family AC-67; genus JBASRP01. Next base: position 36,059 of record JBIOTQ010000073.1, read on the forward strand.
TGAGCGTGCCCTTGCCGCCCCCATGGCGCAGGCTGTTCGTTGCGATCTCGTTCAGAGCCAGCACCAGATCGGACGCTCTGTCCGGTGTCATTCCGACGGCGATCGCGCGGCTCCCGACGAACTCGCGCACCCCGCTCAGGTTGCCGAGCTCGAACGTGGCGACCTCCGGGGTGACGGCGGGGGGAGGGAGCGGAAGGTCGAACGGCGCGGCGATGGCGCTGAGGTCCCTGTACGAGTCGCTGTGCACCGACCTGCCGTTCGCGCGCACCGTCGGGTGACTACGGTAGGCCTCTTCGATGATGTCGGACGACAGCGTGTTCACGTCGTACGGACAGAGGAGACGCCAGCCGGGGGGTCCGTCGAACGCAAGGTTGAGCAACGACTCGTGTCGCTGGGATTCGATCAGCGCCGGAGGGCTCCGGTCGAGCGAGACGGGCTCACCGATGCCGCGGAACGGACGTCCGGACGGCCCGTGCTCGTTCACGAAGTCCCGCCAGGCCGGGATGATTCGCGCCGGGTTCGACCCCACCTCGACCATGTCCTCGAAGCGAACGCGCAGCGCGTCCTCCCCGAGCTCCGTCCGGAGAGCGGAGATCTTTGCCTCGTCGACGACGACCAGGATGGGCTCGCCGGCCTCGAGTCCCTCGCGGATGAAGGCGGCGGTTCCGCTCGTGAACTCCCTGAGTCCGGCGTACAGGAGAGCCTCGTGACTGAACGTCTCAGGCCGTGCCTCGTTGGTGGTCGCCGTCTGCCGTACGCCGGTCATCTCGCTCATGCCAAAAGAAGCCCCAAACCAAGATAAAAACCCGCACCCCCTCAGCGCGCGTTGTTTACCCGAAAAAAAGGACAAGGAAACCAATCCGCAAGGTTCGTCCCCGAGCGTCAGCCGGCAGCGCCGGACACGGTCGCCCACGGGCCTGGCACGTCCCCCCGGCCGGTCGCGAGCTCCGCGAGCAGGTCGCCAATCGCCGGAGCGAACTTGAACCCGTGGCCGGAGCACGGCGATCCGACCACGACACGGCCGACGCGTCCTATCGAGAAATGGTCGTCCGGGGTGGTCGTGTACAGGCAGGAGATGATCGCGGCAGGGTCGGGATTGAGGCCCGGCAGCCATTGCTCGACGTAGCGCGAGACGCGGTCGATGCCTGCCGGGTCCGGCGCCGGGCGCAGATCGGGGTCGACCTCAGGGCCCGTTCCATGCTCGCCGACCTTTATCCCTTCGCCCGCCGTCGGTAGCCCGTAGGCGCCCATCCCCTCGAGCTGCGTAGGACCCGTTCCGGGCGGGAGCCGATGGATAAAGACGGGCCAGTCGATCCCGGTATCGCGCGGGCGGAAGTAGGCCGGCTGTTCCTGGGTGATCCGAAGAGGCGGCAGGCGGACGATTCCCGCGAGGAGCGGCCCGACCCACGCGCCTGCGGTCACGACGACGACGCCGGCCTCGATCGTGGACCCTTCCGTTTCGACGACCATCGCATCGTCCCGGGGCTGGATCATGCGGACGGCTTGTTGGAAGAGGAGTTCGGCCCCGCGCTCGCTTGCGCATCGTTGGAAAGCGGCGACGCACGCGTCCGCGTTTAGGACGCCGCCGTCCGGCTGGTACAGGACGTCGCTCTCGATGCGCATACCGCGCCAACGCGCGCTCGCCTCTTTGGCGGGCAGGAGTTCGAACTGAGCCTCGATGGCGCGCAACGCCGCGGCGATGTTCTCGATGGGTTGCAAATCCCCGAGGTCGATGGCGCCGGTGCGCGTCAGTAGGGTCTTCCCTGCCTCCGCCTCGATCGATCGCCACCCGGCTAACGCCGTGCGCGCGAGCGCGGCGTAGAGCGTTATCGGGTACCCGAGCCGGAACACCCGCGAGGCGCCGTGCGAGCTGCCCCGGTCATGCCCAACCGCGAACTGCTCCAACAGGACGGTGTCGACGCCGCGGCGCGTCAGGGCCCAGGCGGTCGCGGACCCCATGACGCCGGCGCCGATGACGACGACCTCGCGCCGCCGCGCCATTCAGGAACGCAGGTCTTTGACGACCCGCCCGCGTTGCAGCACGAGCGTCACGCGCGACGGATCGTCGAACAGATCCGGGTCGTTGAGGGGATCGCCCTCGACGGCGATGAGGTCGGCGTCCTTGCCCGGCTCGATCGTGCCGATGCGGTCCGCGGCGCGCAGGATGCGGGCGTTGGTCGCGGTGGCGCTGACGATCGCCTCCATCGGCCCGAGGATACGGGCCTTCAAGAGGAGCTCGAGGCCGAAGCGGCTCTGCGTGGGGCCGAACAGATCCGACCCGCTACCTATGGGGATGCCCGCCGCGAACGCGAGCTTCAGCGACGCCGCCATCGCGTCCTCGACGCCGGCGAACCGCGGGAGCAGGTCCTCGGGGATCCCCATCTCGCGCCAGTTCTCGTGGGCGATGTGCAGCACGGCGAGCGTCGGAACAAGCGCGACTCCCGCCGATGCCATCGCCGTCACCGTTTCCTCGTCGAGGAACGTTCCGTGCTCGAAGCACTCGATGCCGGCGGTCAGGCCGTTGCGGATGCCGGGCACCGTGTGCGCGTGCGCCGTGACGTAGGTGCGCCGGGCGTGGGCCTCGTCGACGGCGGCGCGCAGCTCGTCGACGCCGAACTGCGTGTCCTCGAGCGAGTCGGTGTACGACATCACGCCGCCCGACACGCAGACCTTGACCTGCGTCGCGCCGCGGCGCAGCGCCGTCCGGGCGGCGCGCCGGACCTCGTCGGGTCCGTCGCAGATCAACGACGAGGTCGACAGGCCGGGCACGCCGGTGCCGTGCGGGTGGAACGGCGCTCCGAAGTCTCCGTGGCCGCCGGTCTGGCAGAGCACGGGCCCCGAGGGATAGAGGTGCGGGCCCCGCACGACGCCGAGGTCGATCGCTTGCGCGAGCCCGCCGTCGACACCGCCGGTGTCGCGAGCCGTCGTGAAGCCCGCGTCGAGCAGACGCGAAGCGTTCGCGAAGATCTGCGCCGCCATGACGGCGACCGGCGTCTTCCCGTCGTACTGTGCCGGGATGTCGAGCAGCCCGAGATGCGTGTGCGCGTCGATGAGGCCGGGGAGCAACGTGTGGCCGGGGAGGTCGACGACGGCCGCGCCTCTCGGCGGATCCCCGTCGATCGCGCGGATCCGTCCCTTGTCGACAGCCACTGTGCCCGGACGCGCCGGCGCGCCCGTTCCATCGACGAGCGACGCACCGCGGATGACGAGCGCGTCTGTCATACCGGCGAGGCTACCGGCGAGCCTCGCCGCGCGCACGTCGGCGCGGATGCTACGGGGTATCGATCGGGGGCGGGGCCCAGGCCGCGTCGTCGAGCAGCTTGCCATCCCGCATCTTGAGGCGCCGCGCCGCGCGGCGGGCGACGTCTTCGGCGTGCGTCACGAGGATGACCGTCACGCCCTGGTCGGTGGACAGGCGCGCCAGCGCGCCGACGACCTCATCGGAGGTCGTCGTATCGAGGTTCCCCGTCGGCTCGTCCGCCAGAATCACGCGCGGTTCGTTCGCCAGCGCCCGCGCGATAGCGACGCGCTGCTGCTCGCCGCCGGACAGGCGCGACGGCAAGTGCTTCGCCCGCGACGCGAGCCCGACGAGCTCGAGGAGCTGGAGCGCGCGCGTGCGCCGCGCGTGTTTTTCGCCGCCGCGCGGCACCATGGCGATCTCGACGTTCTCCTGCGCGCTGAGCGTCGGGATCAGGTTGAAGCTCTGGAAGACGAACCCGATCGCCTCGCTCCGCAACCGCGTCAGCGCTTTGTCGTCGAGCTGGGTGAGCTCGCGGCCTTCGAGCTGAACCGAGCCGCCGCCGGCGCGATCGAGCGCGCCGAGCAGTTGCAGCAGCGTGGTCTTGCCCGATCCGCTCGGGCCTTCGATCGCGACGAGCTCACCTCGTCCGATGTCGAAGGAGACGCCGTCGACGGCGCGGACCTCCTCGCCGCCGACGCGGAACGTCTTGCGTGCCTCGCGCAGCCGGTACAGCGGTTCCTCCGTGATCGTCGTGTCGGTCATGGTGTCTCCCATCTCATCCGATCGTGCGCAGCGCATCCGCCGGCGCCAGGCGTGCGGCGCGCCACCCGCCGACGGCACCGGCGAGGAGCCCGCCGATCACCGCGAAACCGACGCCGAGAAGCAGCGTCATGAGGTGCACCGGCGCCGTCAGCTGGATCGTCGACGTCGTCGTGACCGCTTGCGTCGACTGGCCGAACAGGGCCGACGCCGCCGAGCCGGCGAATCCGGGCACGCCCGTGCTCGTCGCCGTCAGCTCCGGCGAGAAGGCGCCGACCGCCCACGCCGCCGCGAAGCCGATCCCGCTGCCGAGCACGCCGCCGAGCAAGCCGATGCCGACCGTCTCCGCGAGAACTTGCCGCACGACGCGGCCCTTCGACCAGCCGATCGCGCGCAGCGTACCGATCTCGCGCACGCGCTTCGCGATCGAGCTGAGCGTCAGCAAGACCGCGATCGCGAACGCGGCAACGAGAACGATCACGCCGAGCGCTCCGCCCAGGCGGCTCGCCAGGTTCTTCGCGTCCTTCAGGCTGCCGGTCACCTGGTCGGCGAGCGACTTTGTCGTCACCACTTGCGCGCCGGGCAGCGCCTCCGAGATCTTGCCGGCCACCGTGTCGACGTCGTCGGCGTCCTTCACCGTCACGAGAACCTGCGTGATGCGGCCTTGCTTGCTCGCGAGCTCCTGCAGCGTCGTCAACGGGAAATAGATGTCGGCGGTACTCCCCGTCAGTGTCGGGTTCACGAGACCGGCGACCGTGAACGTCTTGTCGTTGATCGTCAGCGTGGAGCCGATCTTCAGGCTGTTCTTCGAGGCGTAGCCGGCGGCCACGAGGATCTGGTCGGTCGCGCCCTTCGCGATCCAGGTGCCGGACACGAGCTGCTCGGTCGTGACGAGACCTTCGCCCGGGCTCGCCGGGTCGATGCCCGCCGCCGTGTAGCTCGTCGTCGTGATGTCTGTCGACGGCGGGTTCACCGCTTGCTGGATCGTGCGCAGAGGCGTGATCACGGACGTCTGGTACTGCTGGAACCGCTCCGGCAAACACTTCTGGAACGCTTCGCCTCCGCGTTGTCCGCCGCCTCCTCCACCACCACCGCCGCCCGGCGGCGGCCCGATGGTGACGCCGGACTTCTCCAGGCACGAGCGGAACGCGTTTTGCTCCGCTTCGGTCATCGGCGCCGGGCGGACGGTGGTGGTGATCTTCTCTCCGCCGGTCTGTAGCTCCGCGACGATCTGCGGAACCGTCCCGGTCTGGTGCTGCGCGAGCAATGTCAGGCCGGAGGTCGCGGACGTCACGCCGTCGATCTTCTCGACCTCGGCCACCGCCGCGTCGGGGAAGCTCAGCAGCGTCGCCGACAGGAAGAAGTCGCGTGTGAACTTGGTCCCCGGCTTCCCCAGCTTCGACAGGTCCGTGATGAGGTTGGCGTTCTCGTCGAGAAGCGCCTTCGTGTCCTCGTCGTTGAGCGCCGTGAGCGCCCCGGCCGCGCCGCCGGGTCCCCCGCCGCCGGGCCCAAAGAACCCACCGCCGCGCTGCGGGGTCGTCGCGGTCGGCGTGGGTGTCGGGGTCGCGCTCGCGCCCGTCGTGGTCGTCGCGCCGACGACGCGCGTGACGAGGATGTCGGTCCCGATCGACCGCAGGGGCGCCAGGACCTCGTCCTGTGCGTCGTCGAGTCCCTGCGACACGCCGATGATCCCGATCACGAGGCCGACGCCGGCTGCGAGGCCGAGCGCGGTCACGATCGTGCGGCCGAGCCGCCTCCGCAGTTCGTTGCCGACGTAGCCGACCTTGACCATCGCCGTCCTTTCCGTTCCGTCAGGGGATGCGCTGGAACCACAGCAGGCTCGCGCCCGCGCCGGCGAGGAGGAAGATCATCGCGAGACCCGCGGCGGCCGCGGTGGCCTCGCGGGTCTCCTTCTCGAACCCGAGCTTAGACCCGAGGTCCTGATACACGGCCTTCAGCGCGTCGGCATCGGCCGTGCGGAAGTACGTGCCGCCGGTCGTCTCGGCGATGGCTTGCAACTCGGCCTCGTCGAGATCGACCGGGACCGCGCGTCCGCCGACGTCGAGCGTGGCACCGGCGGTGCCGACGCCGACCGTGAAGACCGGCACCTCGAGGCTCGCGGCCTCCTGCGCAACCTCTTGCGAGTCGCGCCCCTGGTTCGACGCGCCGTCGGAGAGCAGCAGGACGGCGGCCGGGACCTCCGGCTGGGTCCCGCGCTGGCGGCGGATCTCGTCGAGTGCGACCGCCAAGCCATCGCCGACCGCCGTTCCGGCGACGGGCTCGAGCTGGTCGATCGCTTGCTGCGTCGCTTCCCGGTCGCGCCCCAGCGGCGACACCAGAGCGGCCGTGTTGCTGAACGCTGCCACCGCGACGCGCAGAGGCGCCGGAAGCGCGCGCACGAACGCGATCGCCGCCTCCTTCGCGGCGGTCATCCTGTCCGGCGAAATGTCGGTCGCGGACATCGACCGGCTCACGTCCATCACGAGCACGATCGCCGCTTGCTCCTTGGGCACACGCGCCGACACCGCGGGTCGCGCCAGCGCGCCGATCAGCAGCACCACGGTCATGAGCAGAAGAGACGCGGCCGCGTGCCGCCGCCAGCCGGGCCGGCGCGGCGCGACGTCCGCGAGGAGGTTGAGGTTCGTGAAGCGCACGACATACGCGCGGCGCCGGCGCTGCAGCAGCACGTAGCCGGCGATCAGTAGCGGCACGGCCAGCAGCAGCCAGAGACGCGACCCTGCGAGGAACGTCACCGGCGCATCCTCTTCCGTCGCTCGAGGAAGTGGAGGAGATCGATCATCCAGTCGCGGTCCGTCGAGACGATCAGGTGGCTCGCGCCGGCCGCGGCGATCGTCTGCGCGCGGCGCGCGCGGTCGGCCTCGACGGCAGCGGCGAACGCCTCCAGCGTCTTGACGCGGTTCGTGTCGATCTCGAGTTGGCGGCCGGTCTCGGGGTCCTCGAGGACGATCGGACCGATCGCCGGGAGCTCGTGCTCGCGCGGGTCGCGGATCTCGGCCGCGATGACCTCGTGACGGTGCGCCAGGCGTCGCAGCGGCTGCTCCCACTCGCCGGCGTCGATGAAATCGGAGGCGACGATGATCACCGCGCGACGGCGGGCGACCCGCGCGATCTCGTCGAGCGCGAGGTCGAGACGACCTCCGGCGCGTTCGCGTGGCGGGTTGTCGGCCACCACCTGCAGGAGGCGAAGAGCGGCGCGACGACCGGTCGAGAGCGGCAGGACTTGAAGGGGGGAGTCGGCGAAGACCAAGCCGCCGAGCCGGTCGCCGCGCCGCAGAACCAGAACGGCTACGGCGGCGATGAGCTGTTGCAGCAGCGCCTCTTTGGTGTAGCGCGCGGTTCCGAAGGTCATGGACGCCGACCGGTCGGCCAGCACGAGAGCGCTCGCCTCCCGGTCGGCGTCGTAGACGCGGACGTGGGGGCGGCCCGTCCGCGCGGTGACGTTCCAGTCGATCGTCCGGACATCGTCGCCCGGCGTGTACTCGCGGATGTCGGCGAGCTCGACGCCCTCGCCGAGCCGGATGCTGCGGTGCGCGCCGGGCCCGAACCCGTCGAGCCGGCGCGCGAACAGCAGCTCTGCCTTCCGCAGAACGCGATCGGGCGCCAGGAGGTCGAGCTCTGCGGTCACGCCATCTCCTCGCGGCGAAGCTCGATCACCGGCGGCGGTAGCTTCTCGCGTACGCGGCTGATGATGTCGTCGGTGGAGACATCCTCGGCCAGCGCGCGGTACGACGGGATGATGCGGTGGCGCAGCACGTCGTGCGCCAGCGCGTCGACGTCGGCCGGCAGCACGAAGTCGCGTCCCTTGATGACGGCGAACGCGCGCGCGGCGAGGATCAGGTAGATCGATCCGCGGGGGCTGGCGCCGTACTGTACGTACGGCGCGACCTCGCCGACGCCGTGCTTATCCGGCTGCCGCGTCGCGGCGACCAGGGTCACCGCGTACTGCCGGATCCGCGGGTCGACGTAGACCGAGTCGGCGAGCGCCTGGATCGCGGCGAGCGCCTCGGGGCCGAGCAGCTGCCGTGGCGGATCAGGCTGATGCTCCATCCGTTCGACGACGGCGAGCTCCTCGACCTCATCGGGATAGCCGACGAGCACCTTCAGCATGAAGCGGTCGACCTGCGCCTCGGGCAGCGGGTAGGTGCCCTCGGACTCGATCGGATTCTGCGTCGCGAGCGTCAGGAACGGCGTCGGCACGCGGTGCGTCTCGCCGCCGATCGTCACTTGCTGCTCCTGCATCACCTCGAGCAATGCGGACTGCACCTTCGCCGGCGCGCGGTTGATCTCGTCGGCGAGGAGGAAGTTCGCGAACACCGGACCCAGCTCGACCTTGAAGCGCGCGTTCTTCGGATCGAGGATCCGCGTCCCGACCAGATCGGCGGGAACGAGGTCCGGCGTGAACTGGATCCGCCGGAACGTCCCGCCGAAAACCGCGGCGACCGTTCGCACGGTAAGGGTCTTGGCGAGGCCCGGTACACCTTCCAGCAGGACGTGACCCCGCGCGATGAGCGCCGTGATCACGCGCTCCAGCATCCGGTCCTGGCCGACGATCCAGCGTTTCACCTCGAAGTGCGCGCGCTCGATGAGCTCCGCGGCCTCTTCGATGGTCTGCGGTACCTCCGTGGCGATGTCTTCAGTGCTCATGTCCCCGTCCTTTGCGTCCGGTCCGTGCGAGGCCGCTATGAGACCAGGTGCCGATGAGGTGCCAATGAGACGAACCTGGGAGTTTCCTGGGAGGTGGGAACGCGAGCGGGGGGTGTCAGGCCTCTTCCCGGACCGCACAAACGCGAGCGGGGAGGCCGAAGCCTCCCCGCATCATCGTGGTGGGCTAGACCGCGTCGGTCGACGTCTGCGTCGTGTCCGTCGTGTCGTCGCCGTTCTGGTCGCGCGGACAGTTGTGCTTGCGGGTGCCGTCCGTGTTCGGAGTAGCCTCCGTGCTCGGCGTCTCCTGGGTCTGGATCAGCTGGGAGCGGGTAGCAGATGACGACGTGGCGTCCGTTCCGCTGCCGGTCGTCGCCGCCGACCCGGCCAAGGCGAGGCCGCTCCAGAGGGCGAACGACGCGGCCGCGACGGCGAGGAAGGCGAGCACCCGGGCTCCGATCCGTCTCACTCGGTCCTCCTTTCTCCGGATCGTCGCCCTCGATCCGACCACGGCGTGCTGAAGCGAGGATGAGACCAACCTGTGGGTTCCATAGGAGATCGCGAGGCCCGGAACCCACAGCACGGCCGGAGCCGGCTCTCAGGAAACTCCCAGGAACGCATGACGATAATGGCGCGACCGCTCGACAACAGAGGTGTGTGGGATGGGCGTTCCGGCAGAGGAGAAGGGCGCGAACGCGCGCCGGTCCGACGAAGCGACGCGCGTTCTGGTCGTGGACGACGAGCACAACATCACCGATCTCGTGGCGACGGTCCTTCGCTACGAGGGGTTCGAGGTGCAGACGGCGGGCACCGGCCGCGACGGTCTGCGGATCGCCGAGAAATTCCGGCCGCACTTGATCGTGTTGGACGTGATGCTCCCCGACCACGACGGGTTCGAGGTACAGCGTCGCCTGACCAACGGCGGCGGTCGCACACCGATCGTCTTCCTGACGGCGAAGGATTCAACCGAGGACAAGGTCCGCGGCCTGACCATGGGCGCCGACGACTACGTCACGAAACCGTTCAGCCTCGAGGAGCTCGTCGCGCGCGTCCGCGCGGTCCTCCGCCGCGTGCACGGTCCGGAGCGCAAGGAGGACAGCCGCCTGACCGTCGCCGATCTCGAGCTCAACGAGGACACGCACGAAGTCACCCGCGCCGGTGTGCTGATCGAGCTGACGCCCACCGAGTTCGCGCTGCTTCGCTACCTGATGCTGAACGCCGGCCGAGTGCTTTCGAAGGCGCAGATCCTCGATCACGTCTGGAACTACGACTTCGCCGGTGAGGCGAACGTCGTCGAGACCTACATCAGCTACCTACGGAAGAAGATCGATCGCACCAGCCCGCGCCTCATCCACACGATCCGCGGCGTGGGCTACAGCGTCCGCCTGCCGCGAACATAAGAGCCATGTCGCTGCGCGGCAGGATCCTGGTCGCGACGGTCATCCTGGTGGCCGTCGGGCTCCTCGCCGCGGACACCGCGACGTACACGCTCCTGCGCTCGCAGCTGGTGGGACGCGTCGACGATCAGCTGCGCGACGCCAAGAAGTTCGAGTCATCGTTCACGTCCGATGACCGGCGTTACGAGCCGTCGCGCGGCGGCCCGGGTCACGGAGGCGGTGGAGGCGAGCACGACAAGCCTCCGGCAGGTCAGGTCGTCGAGGTCCTCGACGCGAGCGGCACTGTGGTCGACCACCGCTCCTTCGGCGTCGACACTCCGGATCTCCCGAACGGCCTGCCGGGCTCGAGCGGGGCACCGACGGCCCAGGACGTTATCTTCACTACCGGCTCGACCGACGGAACGGCCCGCTATCGAGTCCTCGCATCGGCCATCCCGGGCGGTGGCACGCTCATCATCGCGTTCCCGCTCGGCGACGCCGAGGCCGCGCTCAGCAAGCTCCTCCTCATCGAGGGGATCGTGACCGTCGCCGTCCTGGCCGGCGTGGCCGCGCTCGCGCTGTGGCTGATCCGGCTCGGCTTGCGGCCCTTGACGCGCATGGAGCTAGCCGCGGCGCATATCGCCGAAGGCGACCTGTCGCGGCGCGTCGAACCGTCCGACGAGCGCACAGAGGTCGGCCGCCTCGGCCGCGCGCTCAACGCGATGCTGGCCAAGATCGAAGCCGCGTTCGCAGAACGGCGCGCGTCCGAGGACCGTCTCCGCCGCTTCGTCGCCGACGCGTCACACGAGCTCCGCACGCCCCTCACGTCGATACGCGGCTACGCCGAGCTGTTCCAGCGGGCCGACGTTCAGCCCGAGGACCTCGCCAAATCGATGCGCCGCATCGAGGAGGAGTCGACCCGAATGAGCGAGTTGGTCGAGGAGTTGCTGCTCCTGGCGCGCCTCGATCAAGGCCGCGCGCTCGAACGCGCCCCGCTCGACCTCACGCGCGTCGCCGTCGACGCGGTGGAGGACGCTCGCACGGTCCAGCCCGAACGCCGGATCGAGATCGATCAGAACGGGGCCGTGATGATGGAGGGCGACGAAGCTCGGCTGCGCCAGGTCGCCGCGAACCTTCTGTCGAACGCGCTCGTCCACACGCCGGTGACCGCGAACGTCCGCGTGCGGGTGACCAAGGAGAACGGCGAGGCCGTCCTCGAGGTCAGCGACGACGGGCCCGGCCTCACGGCCGACCAGGCCGGGAAGGTCTTCGACCGGTTTTTCCGCGTCGATCCCGCGCGCTCACGGCAGAGCGGAAGCGCGGGTCTCGGTTTGTCGATCGTCGCTGCGATCGTCCAAGCGCACGGCGGCAATGTTTCTGTGGAGTCGTCCCCCGGCGCCGGCGCGCACTTCGTGGTGCGGCTACCTCGGAACGGCCGCGCGGCCTAGCGGCGGCGGCGGAAAGCGCCGTCCCGGTCGCCCAATTCGCGGTACGGACCGTCGAACGCGTCGCCCTGTGTCCGGCCGGCGTGGCGATGGCGTTTCGGGATGGGCGGCGCGGCTTGAGCCTTCGGTGTTTGCGATGAGTCGGGTTGCTCCTCTTGCGCCTCCTCTTGGCCTTCCTCTGAGTCGGTCGCGAAGAAGACCGCGTCGGGGACCGATGCGTCCGTGTTGCGTTCGATGATCTGCGCCAGCGTGCTGCGGTAGGAGATCCCGTAGCGCGACCGGATCGTCGACAGCGTCGGATCGTTCGCGTAGAAGAAGCGGTCCCCATCCCTAAGGGCGGTGAATTGGCGCGTCCACATCGCGGCCTGGAGCTCGCCGAACTCCGAGCCGGCGAGGTGCGGTTCGCTCAACATGCCGACGAACGCATCGACGGCGTCGACGGTCTTGTAGACGGCGCGCAGCCGCGCGGCGAGCGTCGTGCGCCGCACGCCGGCGACGGCGTACTCCTCGGCCGCCGCGGACCCGATCGCGACCTCCGCGCCGTTCTCATCGGTCAGGCGAACGAAGTCGAGGATGTCCGGATCGTCGATCGGATCCGCGGCGTCGACCTCGGGGTCGGCCGGGAAGCGATCGGTTGCCTCGCCGGTGATCGCCGTGAACGACGATCTCGGTGCGAGGCCGTACGCCCGCCGCATGTCGTTGTAGCTCGGCATCCCGTGATCGCGCGCGCGCTCGATGTCGATCGCACCGAGGTCGGAGACGGCGGAGAAGCACTCGGGGCGGACGATCGGTTGCCCGCAGACGAAGGGATCCGGGATGCCGGGCTTCGGGATCTTGAAGAGGACGCTCCGGAGAGAGTTGTCGATCTGTTCGTCGTTCCGGTACTGGCGTTCCGCGCCGAGGCTCGCCAGGAAGCGCTCGAAGCCCACCTGCCCCAGGATCTCGGGGTTGCCGAACGCGACGGTCAGCGGGATCTGCAGCGAACGCCGGCCGTCCTCGAGACGCGGCTCGATCCCGCGTGTGCGGAATTCCGTGAGCTAGCGGTTGGTGAAGTCGCCTTTTTCGTAGATCACGTCGAACTGGCCGTGGACCATGCTGTGCCCCCGGTATCCCACGACGCTGAACTCGTTTCCCAGTGAAGGGTCGATCGTCGCGTCGTAGCCGCGGTACGGGCCGAGCGTGATGCCGAGCGCCGGCAGGAATTCGGCGTACGTGACGTATTGGATCTCCGCGGAGACGATGCGGCGCGCGATCTGGAACTTCTCCTCCTCAGAAAGCGACGAGGGAAGGGCCGCGACGATGCGGTTGTGCTCGCGCGCGAAGAGCGTGTGCACGGCGGTGAGCGCCGCGTTCTCGTTCACGCGCACGTCGCCGGCGACGCGCGCCGCGTCGGGCCGGCCGGCGAGCGGACCGAAGAGCTCCGTCGCGGGGCGCCTGCTCGCGTCGCCGCGGCTGCCGGTGCGCGGCAACTCGCCGTCGGGAAGCAGCAAGCGCGCTTTGTTGTTCGCCGGGTCGCCGTCGAGGGGCCGGCGCGGAGCCAATCGAGCCGAGCGTCGTCGACGCCGTACACGCCGGAGCCGTCGATGTAGCTGCTCAACGTGTTGACGTGCTCGCGTGGCGACGACACGCCGGTGCCACGCGCCGCCGGCGTCCGCGAAAAATCGATCGTGCCGAGGTCGTTCGTGAAGTCCTCGAGCGCGTCGTCGCGCGCGAAAGCGATCGGCGCCTTCTCGCCGCCCTTCTCGACGCGCAGGCCGATGTCGTGATCGACGAACTGCCCCCAGACCCACCCCCACTGCGACACGCCGTTCTCGGAGAAGAGGTTCTGGCCGACGTCGTTGAAGACGCGGTTGCTGACGTAGCGGGCCGGCGGCCCGGCCAGGGGCGTTCCGACGCCGTCGGCGTACCGGGCCGGCGCGACGCGTACGTATCGGGAACCCGCGCGTCCCCACGCCGAGTGCTCCAGATTGTTGCCGGCGCCGTCCAGGCTCGCGGCCGGCGCGCTCGTCGTCCGGCCGGGGACGGGCAGGATGACGGCGGCGAGTGCACCCAAGACGATCAGCCTGCGTATCCGAACCCCCTGCTGCCGGAGCGACAGTGCAGAGACGCGCGAGCTCGGGTCGCTGGTGCGGCTTTCCGAAGCCCATACACGCGAGCGTCCGCCATCCTCTGGGACTACGCGGCGAAGCTGTGGACAGGATCGCCACCGCCTAGGAAAAGGGTGAGAGTTTCGACGCGGGATTCACAGCAGGTTCGCAGGCTCGCGTGCGAGTGGTCACAGGCGCGTCGCCCACCATGGTCTCGACGCACACGGCGTCGCGAGACAAGGAGGGTGTCATGGTGGAGGAACAGGGAACGGGAGGATCCCCGAGACCCGCCCGTCCGAAGTGGCTCGGTCCGGTGGGGCTGGTCGCGGCGGGCATCCTGGCGGGAGGGATCCTCGCCGGCACGTTGACGGCGGGAGCCGCGTCGGATTCCTCGGCGGATTCGAGCTCGTCGAACGTCGCGGCGGTGGATGAGAGCCAGGCGCACCACCCCGGCGAGACGTTGCTCACCGGGACCACCGCGCAGAAGGTCCGCGCGGCCGCACTGAAGGCGGTCCCGGGCGGCACGATCCTGCGGGTCGAAACCGACGCGGAAGGCTCGCCGTACGAGGCGCACATGCGTAACGCGGACGGCGACATGGTCACCGTGAAGGTGAACTCGGACTTCGAAGTCACGGAGATCGAGCAGGGTCACGGCGGCATGCGCGGGAGCGACTCGAACTCGGGCTCCGGCTCGAGCGGGTCGAGCTCCAGTTCGGGATCGTCGGCCTGATCGGTTGGGAACCTGCGGGCCCGGCCTGACGGCCGGGCCCGCACACGTTGCGCAGCGCCTCAGTCCGTGAAGAACCAGGGGCTCGGGTACGCCGCCGCGCCGCCGTGCTGCTCGAAAGGCGGGGTTGCCTGCGAGTGCTTCGGCCGGTCCGGGTCGATGATCCGCAAAAACATCCAGTCGCCGTCCGCGCGGTCTACGTTCACGGTGAACGACACCGGCGGACGATGAGAAGTCGGGACGGTGATGGGGACGGCGTCCAGCAGCGTCGGCGCCGACGCTCCCGGCCGGATCACCTCGACCCACAACTGCTTTCGGACCCACTCGGCGCCGCGATCGATGTCGAGCACGATCTCGATCGGGCCCGACGAGTGCCGCAGCGTCGAACCCATCGGGACGCCGTTGGCAGTCGCGTCGACGCGGAGCCCGGGCTCGAGCGAGGCGAACGATCGGCGCGCTAGGAGCGCCTCGCGCACCGCGTCGCGCGTCAGCGCCGAGACCCACAATCCTCCGCGCGCGGCTCCCGGCTTCCGATACACCGTCGAGTGCTCGTCGCTCACGCCCGTGAAGCCGACGCGCCAGCCGGCGTTCAGGCAGGCGTTGAACGGATTCGGGAGTCCGCCCTCCGAGTACCAGAAGAAGTCCGGTTCCTTGTAACCGTTGGTATTGAACGCCTCGATCATCGTCACGCGTTGCGCGGCGCCGGGGTGGTAGACCCACTTCTCGAAATCGCCGAAGTCGTTCGGATGGTTGAAGCACGCGACGCCGTCGTTCCCGCCCGCGGTCAGCGCGGTGTCGGGTGAAGACGCGAGCCAGTCGTAGAACGGCTGGATCGACGCAAGGTCGGGCGAGCTCTCGAAAAGATCGGCGACGGGCTGCGTCTGAGGGATCAGTTGATCGAGTTCGGAGATGGCGCGTGGCGTGATGAAGGCGCGCCCACGCAGGGGATCCGTGAACTCGGTCGAGAACCAGACGTTCAAATGGCCGACGGTCGGCGTGCTGTACTCGAAGCCGCGGAACGCCACGAAGTTCCCCGGGACGTTCGCCGCGTCGGCGAAGCCGGCCATCGCCGCCCAATCGGAATCGCTGATGCCCTCGACCTTGTGGCACCCGCCCTCTTCCCAGCCGGGACAGGTCAGTTCGCCGTGACCCTTGCCGCTGATCGCGTGCTCGGTCATGCACGCGACGTCGATCCCGCGCGAACGGATCATTGCGAGAGCGGCGTTGGGATCGCCGAACGCATCGCCCGAGATGAGGCTGTGGTTGTGTAGGTCGGTCTGGGCGAGCATCAGGCTGCTCGAGGACCGGAGCTTCGAGCGGCGCGAGGCTCCTGGCGTCGCCAGCCCACCGAGCGAGGATGCGATCGACGGACGCGCGACCAGCAGCCCGCCCAGCCCGGCGAGCGCTTTCAGGAAGTCGCGGCGTTCCACGTGGGCTGCAGTTCGCCGGACGGCGAACCAAACCCTGCCCGGTCCGATAGCGCCCCCGGCGGAAGCGTCCGGATCCCCGGAGTTTCTAGGGCGTGAGCGCGACCGGGAAGAGCTCGAGCCCGCGGAGGTTCAGTCGCCCGTTGTACGAGGGCTCGCCGGCCATCTCGAGGTCCGGGAACCGCGAGAGGAGCGAGCCGATCGCCACCTGACCCTCGAGCCGCGCGAGCGCCGCGCCGAGGCAGTAGTGCACGCCGCCGCCGAACGACAGGTGCTGGTGCGCGTCGGGACGCCCGACGTCGAGCCGGTCGGCGTCGTCACCGAAGCGCGCGGGATCGCGGTTCGCGGAGGCGAGGACGAGCGCGCAGAACGCGCCCTTCTCGATCGTGCGGCCGTCGACCTCGATCTCGGTGAGCGTGATGCGGCGCGACATCTGCACCGGACTGTCGTAGCGCAGGAACTCCTCGATCGCGCCCGGGATCAGCGCCGGATCGTTCTGCAAGCGGCGCAGCTGATCGCGGTTGCGCAGGAGCGCCAAGACGCCGTTCCCGATGAGGTTCACCGTCGTCTCGTGGCCGGCGATGTACAGCAGCACGACCTGTTCCACGAGCTCGTTGTCGGACAGAACGTCGCCGTGCTCCTCGGCCGCGATCAGCGCGGACAGCAGGTCGTCGCCGGGCTCCTTGCGCTTCATCGCGATGAGCTCGCTGACGTGGTCGAACATCTTGTCGCTGGCGTCGACGATCCGCTGGACCAGAGCCATGTCGACGATCGGCTCCAGAGTGCGGACGATCAGACCCGACCACTCGCGCAGCTTCTCGCCGTCCGCGGCCGGAACGCCGAGCATCTCGGAGATGACGGCGAACGGCAGCGGGAACGCGAAATCGTGGATCACATCGAAGCCGCCCCGGTCGCGCCCTGCGTCCAGCAGCTCGTCGACAAGCGTCGCGACGCGCGGCCGAAGCTCCTCGATCACGCGGGGCGTGAAGGCCTTCGTGACCAGCTTGCGGAGGCGGGTGTGGTCGGGCGGATCGCGGCTGAGCATCGACCGCTCCCCGCGATCCTCCATCCGGTCTCCGATCGTTTGCTGGATCATCTGGTCGATCGCGGTCGGGTTGGCGTTGCGGTCTTCCACGCTGAGGCTCGGATCCCTCAGGAAGCGGAGGATGTCGTCGTAACGGAATAGGACCCAGAACTCGAGCGGCGTGCGATGGATCGGATCGGCCGCGCGCATCGCGGCGTACTGCGGGTAGGGGTCCTCGACGAAGCCGGGTTCGAACGGGTTGTAGGTGACCGTCGGCTCCGTCATGCCTGTCTCCTCGCCCCCAGATCCGGCACAGCCAGCGCGTCGACCATCCGGTCGACGGCAGCCCCCGCTTCCTCCCGCGCTTTCTTCTTGTCCTCCGCCTTCGCGATGACCATCGCGGCCTCGCCCAGCATCGCGAGCGCGAGGTGCGCGGTCATCTCCACGTTCTCGCCGCGGATCGCGCCGGCGTCGGCCGCTTGCTGCATCACGTGCTTCGTCAGGCCGAAGGCGTACTCCTCGTCGATCTCGCGCCAGCGCTGCCACCCAAGGACGGCCGGCCCGTCGATCAGCGCGATCTGCTGGACGTGAGGATCCATCGCCATGTCCAGCCACATCTGGCATCCGGATCGCAGCATCTCGAGAGGGTCGGTCTCCTTCATCGCCGCCTTCGCGATCTCTTCGAGGCATGTCTGCTCGCCCATGCGGTAGACGGCCTCGAAGAGCGCCTCCTTCGACGGGAAGTGGTGGTATAGGGCCCCCTTGCTCACCCCGGTGCGCTCGAGTACTTCCTCGATCGAGACGTCGTCGTAACCACGCTCTCCGAAGAGTTCGCCGGCGACTTCGATCAGCTTCGCCCGCGTGGCCTCGGCTTTCTCGGACCTGGGACCCACGGCGTCTCCTTAAGATTCGCTATTGACAGACCGACGGTCGGTTTCTAGCATACATACCGACGGTCGGTTTAATCGTACAGCGGGCCGGTCCGGCTGGGAAGCCCCCGCCGGCGGCTCGAGAGGAGGGACGAAGATGGCTGCTACTGCCCAGGAGATGCGTCCGACCCCCGATCCGGCGCGCCCACGGGCCATCCTGCGGATGAACGCGCTGGCTGCGGTGGCCATCGGGTCGCTCATGCTGCTCCTCGCCGGGCCCGTCAATCAGCTCCTCGGGT
>JBIOTQ010000074.1:0-21534 GCA_044866075.1 Actinomycetota bacterium
CACCGCGATCGCGTTGGCCAGCCCGTACGCAAGCTCCTGGACCGGCGTCGCGCCCGCTTCCTGCAGGTGATACGGGCACACGTTGATCGGGTTCCACTGCGGGACGTTCTGCACCATGAACACGATCAGGTCGACGGTGAGCCGTCGCGACGCCTCGGGCGGGAAGATGTACGTGCCGCGCGACAGGTACTCCTTCAAGATGTCGTTCTGCGTCGTTCCCTGAAGCGCGGCGCGCGGCGTGCTCCGCTCCTCCGCGACCGCGACGTAGAGCGACAGCAGCCACATGGCCGTCGCGTTGATCGTCATCGACGTGTTCATGCGCTCGAGCGGGATCCCGTCGAAGAGCGCCCGCATGTCGCCGAGGTGGCCGATGGGCACGCCGACCTTCCCCACCTCCGCGGCGGCCATCGGGTTGTCGGCGTCGTAGCCCGTCTGCGTGGGAAGATCGAACGCGACCGACAGGCCGGTCTGCCCCTTCGCGAGATTCCGTTTGTACAGCTCGTTCGACGCGCGCGCGCTGGTGTGGCCCGCGTACGTGCGGAACAGCCAGGGGTCGTCCTTCCGGTGATTGACGCCCATCAGCCTTGAATCGTAGCGGAATCGCGGATTGGTGCCCTCACTCGCCTGATGCGAAACTAATCGAGGCGATGAACATGAACTGGGACTTCCCGAACTTCTTCTGGCCCTACGTCGGCATCTTCGCGATCGTCGCGCTCGCGATCCTCGCGTTCGACGTCTGGATGCTCGTCGACGCGATCCAACGTCCGGCGCATCACTTCTCGTCGCCCGACGCCAAAACGTGGTGGACGGTGGGTCTGATCGTGGGACTCGTGACCGGGCTTCCTGCCATCGCGATCGCCATCGCTTATTTCTTCATCGTGCGCCGGCCGGCCATCGAGGGACGGCTCGCGGCGCCGTCGGGGACGCCCCAGCCGCCGCCGGGCGAGACTCCGCAGGCGCCTCCCGTCCCGGGCGTGGCGCCGGCGAACTGTCGTAACTGCGGCGCCAAGATCGTCGCCGGAGCCCGGTTCTGCCACGCCTGCGGCGCTCCGACCATCTAAACGAACACCCCTAGACCCGGAGGACAGATGAGCGATCAGATAAGCACCGTCGGCGTCGTCGGATGCGGGACGATGGGATCCGGCATCAGCGAGGTGTGCGCGCGCGCCGGATACACCGTCGTGTTCCGCGAGATCGACCCGTCCGCCGTCGAGGCCGGCCTCGAACGCATCCGGCACTCGATGGAGAGGGCGGTCGCGAAGGAGAAGATGTCCGCGGAGGACCGCGACGGCGCTCTGGCGCGCATCTCCGGGACGACCTCCTACGAACCGCTGAAGGCGTGCGATCTGGTGGTCGAGGCCGTGCCCGAGAAGCTCGAGATCAAGCAAGACCTCTTCAAGGCGCTCGACGCCCTGCTTCCCGACCACGCGATCCTCGCGACGAACACGTCGTCGCTCCCGGTCATCGAGATGGCGGTCCAGACCGGCCGGCCGAGCCGCGTCATCGGACTGCATTTCTTCAATCCGGCGCCTGTCATGGACCTCGTCGAACTCGTGAAGACGGTCGTCACCGATCCCGACGTCCTCGAGGCTTCGAGCGCGTTCGCGAAGGCCCTCGGCAAGACGCCGGTCGAGTGTCAGGACCGCGCCGGCTTCATCGCCAACCTGCTCCTGTTCCCATATCTCAACAACGCAGTGCGGATGCTGGAATCGGGGTTCGCGACGCGTGAGGACATCGACGCGTCGATGCAGTTCGGGACCGGGCACCCGATGGGACCTCTGGCGCTTCTGGATCTGATCGGCCTCGATTCTGCGTACGAGATCCTCGACGCCATGTACCGCCAGTTCCGCGAGACCTTGTACGCGCCGGCCCCTCTGATCAAGCAGCTCGTCACCGCGTCGTTCCTCGGCCGCAAGACCGGCCGGGGGTTCTACGAGTACGAGGAACCCGACTCTCCGCGCCTGAAGGAGGCCGGCCGTCACCGGCGCGAGACGCCGGAGAGCGCGGTCGCGCACGTCAAGAAGATCGGCATCCTCGGCTCGGGCACGATGGCCAACGGGATCGCCGAGGTCGTCGCGAAGGCCGGCTACCCGGTCGTCCTGCGCGCCCGATCGAAACAGCGAGCGAGCGAGTCGGCCGCCAAGATCGAGAAGTCGCTCGCCAAGGCCGTCGAGAAGAAGAAGATGACGCAGGAGCAGTTCGACGCGACGCGGGCGCTCGTCGCCACGACGACCGAGATGGATGACTTCGCGGACTGCGATCTGATCATCGAGGGGATCGCGGAGGACCTCGATGTGAAGGTCGATCATTTCCGGCGACTCGACGCGGTGGCCCCGGCCCACACGGTCCTCGCGTCGACGACGTCGTCGCTTCCGATCATCGCACTCGCGGCCGCCACCGAGAGGCCCGAGCAGGTCATCGGGATGCACTTTTTCAACCCGGCGCAGGTCATGAAGCTCGTCGAGGTCGTCCGCACGGTCCGGACGTCAGACGAGACGGCCGACACCGTGTACGCGCTCAGCGCGAAGGTCGGGAAGCACGCCGTCCACTGCTCGGATCGGGCCGGGTTCATCGTCAACGCGCTCCTCTTCCCGTACCTGAACGACGCCGTGAAGATGCTCGAGGCCGGCTACGCGACGGCGGAGGACATCGACAGCGCGATGAAGCTCGGATGCGGGCATCCGATGGGACCCTTCGCCCTGCTCGACATCGTGGGGCTCGACGTCAGCCTGCAGATCATCAACTCGCTCTACGGCGAATTCCGCGAACCGGGTTACGCGCCGGCGCCCTTGCTCGAGCACCTGGTTCACGCGGGATACCTCGGGCGCAAGGCGAGCCGCGGCTTCTACACCTACTAAGCGGAACGCGAGCGGCGGCTCGCCACGAGCCGCCGCTTCAGTTCGCGTGAGTGCTAGGCCAGCGCGTACACCGCGTCCACGACGACGATGAACGCCGGGCGGTAGCTGTACCCGCTCTCGTCTCCGCCGGGCGTGGCCGGCGACGACTCGGGCGCGACCTGTTCGGAGATCGAGACGAGCTTCCCGAGCTTCCGGCCGGCGGCCTGCGCGTAGCGCAGCGCCTTGCCGCGGGCCTCGTCGAGCGCCTCGCTGCGCGCATCTGCGAGCGCGGCGGTGTCGCTCTCATCCGAGACGTTGAGATACCCGACGCTCACCGACCCGCTCACTTTGCGCGCGGCGGCGGTGATGCGATCGATGCGGGAGACGTCGCGTACCGTGGAGAGCACGCGGGCCTGAGCCGTGTACTGGCCCTCCCGCTCGTAGCTCGGGAAGGTCGTGTCCCACACGGTTCGGACGTCGTCCGCGGCGACGCCGGCGTTGCGCACGGCGCGCGTGACGAGCGACGCGATCTTCTGCGCCGACGACACCGCCGCCCCAACGGTGGGACGCGTCGGACGGACCTGGTAGGCGATCACGACCGCGTTCAGCGCGGTCGGCAGGTACGCCTCACCGGAGACCTTGACCGTGTTGCCGTCGCTCGACACGGCCTGACGCAGACCGGATAGCTCGTTGCCGAGGCCTTCGAGCCGCGCCTTGCTCGCGGCTTCGAGCGCCGCGATGCGCGCCTCGAGCGTCTGCCGCGTGGCGTTGCTGGACCTGCTCTGGCCGACCGCGACGGCCGCCAGACTCGACCCGCCGACGAGCCCGACGGCGGCGAGAACGATCAAAAGACGCGTGAGCCGGGTCATGTTCTCCTCCTTGAGACGACCCTCGAGTGAGGAGAGGATGCGGCCCGGCCGAGCAGCCCGACCATGGCCGAAGGGGCAGGCTTGGAACGCGGGAAGCGGGCGAAACGCCGTCCCCGCTACGCTGGCGAGAACGAAACGGACCGGAGGATGCGATGGGGACGGAGATCTTTTCGCTCGAGGGAAAGCGCGCGCTGGTTACCGGCGCGTCGCGAGGGATCGGCGCCGCGGTCGCGCTGGCCTTCGCTGAATGCGGCGCCGACGTCGCTGTCACGGCGCGCACGACGAGCGACCTCGAGGAGCTGGCAGGGAAGATCGAGGCGACGGGACGCCGCGGGATCCCGATCACCTGCGACGTCACCAAGACCGACGAGATCGTCCGCTGCGTGGACGACGCGCTGTCGCAACTCGGCGGGATCGACGTCCTCGTCAACAACGCCGGGGGGACGCGGTTCATGGCGCCGGTCCTGACACTGCGCGAGGAAGGATGGGACAAGGCGATCAACCTCAATCTCAAGAGCGTCTTCACCTTCTGCCAGAAAGTTGGGACCCACATGGTCGAGCGCCGGTCTGGCTCGATCATCAACGTCGCGTCCGTCGGCGGGCTCCACGCGTCGCCGACGCTGTCCTTCTACGGGGCGGCGAAAGCCGGCGTGGTGAGCCTCACGAAGACGTTGTCGGTCGAATGGGGGTCGTCGAACGTACGCGTCAACGCGCTCTGTCCCGGATGGGTGAAGACGGAGCTGAACCGGAACCTCTGGGGAGAGGATCCGGTGGTGGCGCAGTCCACGGTGACGAACGTTCCCCTCGGCCGCTGGGGCGAGACGTCGGACATCGTGGGGGCTGCGGTGTACCTCGCGTCCGACGCGTCGGCGTACACCAACGGCGCGATCATGGTGATCGACGGAGGGATGCTCGTCTAGTGCCGCGTCGGACGCGGCCGAAGAAGCGGCGCGGCCGGCCCGCCGCGACCGGTGATGGATCCGAGCCGCTGCGCGCGCCGGATATCGTCGCGTCCGCTCCCGACGGCTGGCAGGTGCGGCTCGTGCAGCCGGGAGGCGCGACGAAAGAGTACCGCTGTCCGGGATGCAACCAGGAGATCAGGCCCGGGACGAAGCACGTCGTCGCCTGGCGTGAGGACGACCCGGAGGGGCGCCGGCATTGGCACCTCCCGTGCTGGCAGCGCCGCTAGATGACGCCGTCCTTCCGCAGCTCCTCGCGCCGATCTCGATCGATCCCGAGCGCGTCGTAGACCTCATCGTTCGCAGCGCCGAGCGGCAATCCCGCGTGCCGGATCCGGCCCGGCGTGCGTGAGAACCGCGGCGTGACGTCCTGCATGCGGATGTCGCCGAGCTCCGGGTCGGGTACGGTCGCGATCGTTCCCCTCGCGATGTACTGAGGATCGGAGAAGATCTGGGCCGCGTCGTAGATCGGCGCGGCGGCGGCGTGCGCGCGCTCGAACGCGGCCATCACCTCGTCGAGCGTATGCGCACCGATCCATCCGCCGATGATGGCATCGAGCTCGTCGATGTTCTCGAGCCGCGCGTTGTTGGTCGCGAAACGCGGATCGTCGATCAGCTCGGGACGCTCGATCGCGCGGAAGGTGCGTTCGGCGACCGACTGCGCTGTTCCGCTGACGCCGACCCAGCGCCCGTCCGATGTGCGGTACGCGTTGCGCGGAGCCGAGTACGCGATCCGGTTGCCCATCCGTCCCGCGACGATCCCGAGCCGGTCGTACGCGAGCGCGAGCGGACCCGAGATCTGGAAGAGCGACTCGTACAGCGAACAGTCGATCACCTGGCCGCGCCCGGACCGTTCGCGCTCGTGCAGCGCCATCAGAACGGCGTACGCGCCGACGAGACCGGCCACCTCGTCCGCCAGCGCGATCGCGGGAAGCATCGGCGGGCCGTCGGGGAAGCCGGAGACGTGCGCGACCCCCGATATCGCCTCGGCCAGCGTTCCGAAGCCCGGCTTCGGTGCGTAGGGGCCGGTCTGACCGAAGCCGGAGATGCGCAGCGTGACGAGGCGCGCGTTCAGCTGCTCGAGGACGTCCGGTCCCAGGTTCCAGCGTTCCAGGGTTCCCGGCCGGAAGTTCTCGATCAGCACGTCGGCCGTGCCGAGGAGACGCGTCGCGATCTCCTGCCCACGGGAGTCCGACAGGTTGAGGGTGACCGGTTTCTTGTTGCGGCCGACGAGCTTCCACCACAGCGCCACGCCGCCGTCCTTCCACCCGAGTCCGCGGGTCGTGTCGCCGCTCTTCGGGTGCTCGACCTTGATGACCTCGGCTCCGAAGTCGGCGAGGTACTTGCCGGTCGACGGCCCGGCGACGATCGTCGCGAACTCGACCACGCGGAGGCCGTCGAGCGGCATCGCCGGAGACGGATCCGTCACTTCGAGTCGCCGCGGCCGGTGCGCCTCGTGGAGACGAGACCGAGGCCGGTGATGCGCACGCCGCTGCGCCACGAGTCCACGTCCGCGCGGAAGTCCGCGGCGTTGGCGCCGGTCGCTTCCGCGCGCGCGGCGATCACCCAGCCGGAGCGGCCGGCGGCGCGGCGCGCTTCGACCTGCTCGTCGCGCCAGAGCTTGAGGATCGCCTCGCGGATGGCGGCCTCTTCCTCGGGCGTGGGATTGCCGCGAACGATGCGGAACTCGGGAGGCTCGCTCACGGACGTGATGCTAGCGGCCGGACCTACTCGGTGCGAAGAACGAGAGCGGGTCGCGTGCGCGCGGCGGCGCGGCCGGGGACGAGCGCCAGCAGATTGGCGACGATGAGCCCGACGGGGAGGATCGCGAGGAGCAGAAGCGCGGGCAATCGCGGCTCGGGAAGGATGCCGAGGTTCTCGGCGTACCGGGTCCACAGCCAGCGGCCGGCGACGGCACCTAGGAGGAGACCCAGGCTCGACGCCACGACGATCAACGTCGTCGACTGCCAAGCGACAGTGCGCCGGGTCTCCCCGCGCGTGAAGCCCAGCGTTTTCAAGATCGCGAGATCGCGCCGGCGTCTCGTGATGCTCGTGATGAGCGCGTGCGCCAGCGTCGCCAGCGCGAGAAGGCCGAGCATGGCCGACAGGATGAGCGGCAGGTTCCTGCTGCGACCGAAGTTCAGGAGGTCGGCCGGCGCCGGCTGGGGTCGTTCGCTCCAGCCGAGATCGCGCAACGACTCGCCGATGCGCGCGACGGCGGTCTTCGCGTTCGTGCCGGGCCGGAACCGGATGAGAACGTTGTCGGCGTCCTCGACGCGGAACTCATTGGCCTCGGGGTCGAACGCTTTCAAACCTTCGAACGTCACCAGGGATCCCTCGCCGAGGTTCGCGGTGTGGCCGGCGGTCGGAAGGACCGCGCGCCCGACGATCGTGAAGCGCGTCGGCTTCACGCCGACCGGTGCGACGAGCACCCGGTCGCCGACGCGGCGGTGGATCAACTGGAGCGTCTTGGGCCCGAGAACGATCTCGTGACCGCCGTGTGGCGCGTGTCCGTCGAGGATGACCGGCAAGAAGGTCTCGTGTCCTTCCTGGAGGACCAGCCCGTCCGCCTGCACCCGGTTGACGAAGAACGGGATCCCGCCGCCGCCGAACTCGGCGACGGCGACCGCGGGATCGCGGCGAATGCGGGTCAAGGCCTCCCGCGCGACCTGGGGGTCGGACTCGTCACCGGCGTACTGGAACTGCGCGCTCCAGGTCTGACCGTAGAGGCGCGGCGTGTCGAGAAGATGGCGCAGGCTGTCGCCGAACGCGAGTGAGACGGCCAGCGCGGCGATCGCGAGAGCGACGCCGACGATCGTCGTGCGGACGGGAACCGCCGTGCGTCCCTGGCCCGGCTCCAGAGCGAGGCGCATACCGACGACCGCCGACGCGGGCGCTCCGACGCGCGACGCGAAGGCCGACGGGCCGGATGCGCGGCTCGTGCGTTCGGCGGAGGGACGCGCCGCGGCCGCCTGGCGGGCGGCGCGCCACGCTGGGACGGCGGCGAAGAGCACAAGCGCGGCCAGCATCAGGGCCGCGCCCAGCCCGAGGACGGTCGCGTCGAACGCGAAGCCGGGTCGCGGCTCGGCGGCGCGGGCAAGCCCGCGCGGCGCCAGCGGCGAAAGCAGGTAGGCCGTCGGGATCGCGAGCAGGACGCCGGTCGCCGCGACCAGACCGGCGCGGATCAGTCCCAGCCGGACCAGTCCGCGGCGGGTCAGCCCGAGCGCGCGCAACGAGGGGTACTCGGTCCCTTCGGTCAAGGCCTGGCGTCCGAGCGCTTGACCGAGGACGAGCAGCGTCACGACGACGAGACAGGCGGCGAACAGCTGGAGCGACACCGCCTGGAGGTGGAACGAACGCTGCACGTTCTTCGTGAGCGCCTCTTGCGCGTAGCCGATAACCGGCCGTCCCCCGAACTTGACCGCGAGCGCGTCGCGGAAGGCCGGCAGGTCGCGCCCGCCGTGTTTCAGCCACACGAGAATGAACGGGAAGGTGAGCAACCGTGGTGCATCGGTGCGCATGAACGCGTCGGTCACGTGCATGCGCGGTGGGCCCAGGTCCGACTCGGGCGGGAACTCACCCGGAGTCGCGATGATCGCGGCGACGGTCATCTCCATAGGCGCCGGCTTCGGCTCGCCGCTCTCGGTGGCTTCGAGGAACGGGACCGTGATCTTCGATCCGACGTGGAGATCACGATCGTCCGCGATCGCGACCGGAACTCCGATCTCGTTCGCCTTCACGGGGAAGTGTCCCTCGACGACCTTCACCGCGTTGAACGTTCTATCCAGGCGAGGGTCGGCCGACCCGATCAGCTCGGTACCCTCGGCCACCGGCACGAACGCCGCCTCGATCACGGTCTCGACCTGCCGGATCTCCAGGAGGGACGCTTTCGTCACCGGAGTGCTCGATGTGAACCCGGCGATGCCGAGCAGGAACTGGTCGTACGGGTTCGCTTCGCGGAGGAAGCGCGGATAGGCGGTGTCCGTGCGGCGCGAGCCGGCCGCGGTCGCGAGCGTCGCCCCGCCGAAGACGCCGATCATCAGGGCCAGCCCGAGCCACCCGCGCCACTTTGCACGCAGCTCCGAGCGGAGACGCATCGCCAGAGCGCTCATGCGTCCAGGCTAGCTGCGGTGGGCTCGCGCGGGGATGAGGTCACCCTCCGAGATGCCGGGTACAGGCACCCGTTCCGGCGGAAGGCTCGCTAGAGAGGGATGTTTCCGTGCTTCCGCGGCGGGAGCGTCTCGCGCTTGGACAGCAACATCTCGAGCGCGCCGATCAGCCGCGGCCGGGTGTCCCGCGGGTCGATGACGTCGTCGACGTAGCCGCGCTCCGCGGCGACGTAGGGGTTGGCGAAGCGGTCGGTGTACTCGACGATCTTCTCGGCGCGCGCCGCCTTCGGGTCGTCCGCCTTCTCGAGGTCCTTGCGGAAGATAATGTTGACCGCACCCTCCGGACCCATCACGGCGACCTCGGCGGTCGGCCAGGCGTAGGCGATGTCGGCGCGGATCGACTTCGAGTTCATGACGACGTACGCGCCGCCGTACGCCTTGCGCGTGACCACCTGGATCCGCGGCACGGTCGCCTCCGTGAACGCGAAGAGCAGCTTCGCGCCACGCCGGATGATGCCGCCCCACTCCTGATTCGTCCCCGGCAAGAAGCCCGGCACGTCGACGAACACGACGAGGGGGATGTTGAACGCGTCGCACGTGCGCACGAACCGGGCACCTTTCTCCGACGACGTGACGTCGAGGCAGCCAGCCAGATGCATCGGCTGGTTGGCGACGATCCCAACCGCGTGGCCGTTCAAGCGCGCGAAGCCCGTGAGGATGTTCTGCGCGTAGTGCGGGAACACCTCGCAGAACTCGCCGTCGTCGACCACCATCTTGATGACCTCGTGCATGTCGTACGGCTTGTTCGACGAGTCGGGGATGATGTCGACGAGCCCTTGCTCGCGGCGGTCGGCCGCGTCCGTCGGCGGGTAATGCGGCGGGTCCTCGAGGTTGTTCTGCGGCAGGAAGCTCATCAGGTACCGGACCATCTGCAGCGTGTGCGTCTCGTCCTCACCGACGAAATGCGCGATGCCCGAGCGCGACGCGTGCGTCATCGCGCCGCCGAGCTCCTCGAAGGTGACCTCTTCGCCGGTGACCGTCTTGATGACGTCGGGGCCAGTGATGAACATGTGCGAGGTCTCTTTCGTCATGAAGATGAAGTCGGTCATCGCCGGCGAGTAGACCGCGCCGCCGGCACACGGCCCCAGGATCACGCTGATCTGCGGGATGACGCCCGACGAGCGAACGTTGCGCTCGAAGATGTAGCCGTACGACGCGAGGGACACGACGCCTTCCTGGATCCGGGCGCCCCCCGAATCGTTGAGCCCGATGACGGGCGCGCCCGTGGACAGCGCGAGGTCCATCACCTTGCAGACCTTCTCGCTGAACACCTCGCCGAGCGACCCGCCGAACACCATGAAGTCCTGCGAGAAAACGAAGACCTTCCGGCCGTCGATCGTCCCCCAGCCGGTGACGACGCCGTCGCCGTAGGGACGCGTGCGCTCGATGCCGAAGCCGTGCGCGCGGTGGCGCGCCATCGCATCCGTCTCGACGAAGGATCCGGGATCCAACAGGATGTCGAGGCGCTCGCGCGCCGTCAGCTTGCCGCGCGAGTGCTGTTTCTCGACGGCGTCCTTCGACGGCGGGTTGGTCGCGTCCTGGCGGCGCTTCTCGAGCTCCGAGATCTTCTCTTCGACGCTCTTGGTCTGCGGCGCGACGGCCGGCCCGGACGCAGGCGCACCGACGTCGTTCGAGGCTTTCGTGGACTTCTTCGGGGACACGTCGATCTCCCTATGTCTCTGTGGGCGCCGATCCTACCGCGGGCGCGGCCCGGCCCGGCCGGTCGACCTCGCCGCCGAGGATGACGTAGATGAGCCCGCCGACGAGGCTGGCAAGCAACAGCGACGCGAGGATCAACAACGCGAAAGCGAGGGCCCTGTCGTGACCAACACCGTAGCGGCCGAGCGCCCAGATGTACGCGCTCTCACGGAAACCGAGACCGTTGATCGACAGCGGGATCATCGTCGCCAGCGATGAGATGACGACGATCGACGCGAAGATCATGATCGGCACGCCCTCGATCCGCAACGCCTTGGCGACCGCCACGTGGTACGAGAAGACGAGCAGCTGGAAGGTCACGCCGAACGCGTACCCGCGCGCGGCGGCCTCTGGGTGCCGTCCGGCGGCGTGGATCGAGCGCATCGCGCGCCGGATGCGACCGCCGATGCCCTCGTGCTTCACGAGCCGGCCGCGGCCCAGTAGCCTCTCACCGCCAACGAGCAGGATCGCGGCGGCGCCGATGATGGCGAGCGACAACGCGAGCGCGATGAAAGGCACGCGGCGCCGCTCGTCGCCGGTCGCGAGCACGTAGGACGAGGAGATCAAGCCGATCGCGGCCATGCCCACGACACCGGCGAAACGATCGAGGAAAACGGACGCGAACGCGGGCGCGAGGCTCTCCTTGTCCCTGCCGAGGCGCACGGCCTTGTACGCGTCGCCCCCGATGCCCGTCGGCAGGAACGCGTTGAAGAACGTGCCGACGAAGTACAACCGGAACAAGGTCCCGACCTTCAGCGGCAGCTCCAGCGCGTCGAGGTAGGCCTTCCAGCGGAACGCGCTGATCATCAACCCGCCGAAGATCGCGGCGAGCGCCGCAAGCAGGTAGACGATCCGCGCGTGCTGGATCGTGTCCCAGAGCTGCCCGACGTCGGCCTTGACGAGCAAGAAGGCGAGGACACCGGCTCCGACGCCGATGCGGATGAGGCCTTTCAACGCACCGCCGCGTTTCGGAGCGGGCACGGGCGGGGGCGCGACGTTGTCGAGCTCGGGCTGGGTCATGATGGGACGACTCCGGGAGGTACATTACCGTCGTTTCCGTCGCACGCCGACGGTCCTCGTAGGTCCCCTACAATCCGGCCGTGCGGATCCTCGTCGTCAACTACGAATACCCGCCTCTCGGCGGAGGGGGCGGCGTCCTCACGAGGACGCTCGTGGCGGAGCTGGCCGGCAAACACGAGGTCGTCGTCCTGACGACGAGGGGCGCCGGAACGCCCGCCGATGCATTCGAGGACGGGGCCCACGTCGTTCGGGTCTCCGTGGCCGGGCGGCGCGACACCGCACGCGCATCGCTCGCATCGATGCTCTCCTTCGTCCCGGCCGGCCGTCTCCGCGCGCGGTCGCTCGTCCGGGCTCGTTCGTTCGACCTGGTCCACACGTTCTTCGCCGTTCCCTCCGGTCCGGTCGGGTCGGCGATCGCGCACCGACTCGGGATCCCCCACGTTCTCACCGTCATCGGCGCGGACGTCCACGATCCCTCTCGTCTGTCCCCCGACCGGTTCCGTCCGCTCGGGACGATCGTGCGGAGGCTCGTGCGGGGAGCCGGCGCCGTCACCGCCATCTCCTCCGACATCGCCGAACGGGCGGCGCGACTGACCGGTCGCGAGGACATCGAGGTCGTCTCCTGCGCCATCCCGGAGATCACCATTCCGGCGCCGGATCGGGCTGCTTTGGGTTGGGCCGCCGATGATTTCGTCGTCGTCGCGGTCGCCCGTCTCGTTGCGCGGAAGGGACTCGACGTCCTCATCCGCTCCGCCGCCGCCGCACCGGAGGCATTGAAACTCGAGATCGTCGGCGAGGGTCCCGAGCGCGGCGCTCTGGAGGAACTCGCCGCCGAGGTCGCGCCGTCCCGCGTCCAGTTCGCAGGTTCGGTGGATCCCGCGGGGAAGGCGCTGCGGCTGGCGTCGGCCGACGCGTTCGCTCTCCCCTCCCTGCACGAAGGGTTCGGTCTGGTCTACCTCGAGGCCATGCAGGCCGGCCTTCCGGTCATCGCGGGCGACGTCGGCGGTCAGACCGACTTCTTGGTCCACGGTCGGAACGCGTTGCTCGTTCCCCCCGGCGACGTCGGCTCCCTCGCCGAAACGCTCACGACACTCGCCGGCGACCCCGGCCGGAGGCGGGCCATCGCGGAGGCCGGTAGGAAGACCGCCGCCGCGTTCACCCCGGCACGGATGGCGGCGGATTATCAGCGGACCTACGACCGCGCGCTCGCGCGGGCATCGAGCCCAGCGTAGGCCGTCGTCCGATCCCCATACGGCGTTTCGATTCGGCCGGGGCTGGAGAGTTAGGGTTCCGGACCGATGCGAGCCCGGGGTAGTTCGACGAACGTGCGCGAGCAGATCGCGCACTACGAGAAGATGGCGTCCAAGTTCGACACGAGCGTCTGGTCGCTCGGGAGTAGAGACAACCGGAATCACCTCGCGAAGGTCCGCGCCATCGCGCAGTCCATCGGCGCCGAGACCGGCGGCTTGATCCTCGAGGTCGGGACCGGCACAGGCCTGCACGGATCCTGGCTGCTCGAGAACACGCCGGTGAGATACGTGGGCGTGGACGCGTCGACGCCGATGCTGGAGATCGCCGCGAGCCGTCTCTCTCGATTCGACGGCCGCATCGTCGGGCTCGGCATCGCGGACGCGCACAAACTTCCGTTCCCCGACGGCTCGTTCGATGCGTCCTTCTGTTCCGGGACGCTGCATCACCTGTCCATGCCGCACGTGGGCGTCTCGGAGCTCGTCCGCGTCACACGCCCCGGCGGGCGCGTTGCCGTCATGGAACCGAACTGGAAGTTCCCGAGCACAATGATCATCGCTGCGAGCGTCAAAGCAGAAAGGAACGTGTTCAAGATCTCTCCTGCCACGCTCGAGGAGTGGGCGGAGAAGGCAGGACTCTTGGACATCCGCCTCCGTTATCTCTTGTACTCGCCGCCGTCGCCACGCTCGTGGGGGAAGTTCTTCGACGCGCTCGACCGTGGGATCGCTCGCGTCCCCGGGTTGCGGCGTCTGTCGATCATGCTGCTGCTGACGGGACGCACGCCGGGCTAGCGATCACCGATCGCCGCGAATCGACGATGTCACTCGCGTCCTCGCTGCACGACGCCGTGGTACCCTCGCTGTCCGAGAAATCCACTTCAAACCTGAGAGGTGATCGACCTGCGCGTCCTCATAACCGGCGTCACCGGCTTCGTCGGAAGCCATCTCGCCGAGTACTGCCACGGCCTGGGACACGAAGTCTTCGGGACCATGCGCTGGCGATCTCAGCAAGAGAACCTGGACAACATCCGCGCAAACGTGGGACTTTTCGAGGCGGACCTGCGGGACGCGACCGCGGCTCGCCGCGTCATCGCCGAGGTGCGCCCCGAGCGCATCTTCCATCTGGCTGCGCAGTCCTACGTCCACGCCTCGTGGTCGTCGCCGGCGGAGACGCTCTCGACAAACGTCATGTGTCAGGTTCACCTTCTCGAGGCACTCCGCGACGGCGGCCTCGAGGCCAGAGTGCACGTGGCGGGGTCCTCCGAGGAGTATGGAGACGTCCTGCCGGACGAGGTCCCGATCAAGGAAACGAACCCGCTGCGACCTCTCTCTCCGTACGCCGTGTCGAAGGTGGCGCAGGACCTGATGGGGTACCAGTACTTCAAGTCCTACGGCATGTGGATCATCCGCACGCGCGCTTTCAACCACGAGGGACCGAGGCGAGGCGAAGTTTTCGTCACGTCGAGCTTCGCCAAACAGATCGCGCTGGCGGAAGCCGACAAGGGGCCGCGGTATCTCCACGTCGGGAACCTCGACGCACACCGCGACTTCTCCGACGTCAGGGACGTCGTGCGCGCCTACTGGCTCGCGCTCGAACGCTGCGAGCCGGGCGACGTCTACAACATCGGCTCCGGACGATCGTGGCGGATCGGTGACGTGGCCGAGATGCTCATCTCGATGGCCAAGGTACCGATCGAGATCCGTCACGATCCCGCGCGCATGCGCCCCTCAGACGTCCCCCTCCTCGAAGCGGACCCATCGAAGTTCCGCGAGGCGACCGGATGGGAACCACAGATCCCCTTCGAGACGACGCTCCACGACTCACTGGAGTACTGGCGCGAACGGGTGTAGCCGCGGACGCTCCCCCGAAGCGCAACACGACATCGGTTCCGCTCGTCCTTCTCGCGATCCTCATCGCGGTCGGCGGGTGGCTGCGATTCGCATCGTTGGGACACCTTTCGTTCTGGGCGGACGAATTCCCTCATGCGATCGCCGCCCGGGCGCTCATCCACGAGGGCCGGCCACTCCTGCCGTCCGGCATGGAATACCGTCGCGCGTTCATGCACACGTTGTCCGTGGCCGCCTCGATGCGGGCCTTCGGAGAGAACGAACGCGCCGCGCGCCTGCCCTCGGCCGTCGTCGGAACGGCATCCATCCCCGTCCTTTGGATCCTGGTTCGAAGGCGCTTCGGTGACGCCGCGACCCTCGCGGCCGCGGCGGCGCTGGCGCTGATGCCCTTGCACGTGGCGCACTCCCGTTCTGCGCGGTTCTACGCGGCCTTCGTCCTCGCCTACGGCATCGCCGCGGTCATCGGCTCCCACGCACTCGAAAAGCGGTCCTGGCCCGCCGTCCTCGGAGCCCTCGTCGCCTTCGCAGCCGCCGTCGAGCTTCAGATCCTCGCGCTTACGCTGGTCCTGCCCTTCGTGACCCAGGCTGCGCTCTCTTTTTGGCACTCAACGGGGAACGAGAGACGATCCCGGAAGCGAGAGCTTCTCGCCGTGGCCGGTGCGGCGGCGAGCGCGACCGCCGTGATCTTCGCCGTCCCCGGCTTGCGCGCGAGCGCGTTGGACATGCTCCGTGACCCCGTGCCCGGCGTGCGCTTCAGCGTGGGTATCCATCTCAACACCCTTCTCATCCCCTTCAAGGTCGTTTCGTGGTGGGCATGGATACCGCTTGCCCCCCTCGCGGTCCTCGGCCTCCGACGAGCGGGACGGTGGGGTGGCATCATCACCGTGCACCTGCTCGTCCCCCTGACGACGATCGCCATCCTGTACCAGGGCACCGGCGCCGGGTTCAGTCCGCGCTATCTCCTTCATCTCCTACCCTTCGTTGCGACGATCGTCGGCGTCGCCGTCGCGGATGGCATCCGCTTGGGAGCCGGTCTGGTCCGGAGCGCCCGAGCGCCTTCTGCGGCGAATCAATTCATCGCGGTCGTGGCGGCGACGATCGCCCTTGCCGGCCTCTTCGCCTTGCCCGGGCTTCCCTCGGAGAAACACCCGACCAAGTTGATCCCCCGTCCGAACTGGAACGCCGCCGGCGCGGTGATCCGGGCGGAGTCGCGACACGGCGACGCCTTGTTGTCGACGTCTCCCCTCGCCATGTCGTGGGTGACCGGACGATGCGGCGAGTGGATCCGGGAGGCGGCCGCCGCGGCCGCCTACATGGCCGGCGGCCGCGACATCTACTGCGCAACGACGTTGGTCCCGGACGAGGCGTCACTCCGGTCGTATCTCGCGGCGCATCCCCGGGGATGGCTTGTCGCCGATCCCCGGCAGTGGACCCGGATCGTCGACCCCGCGGCCACCGCGCTCATCGAACGCGTTGGGCGATGGGTCGACGCGGGCGATCCGTCGATCCTCGTGTACCGGTGGGATCTGAGGGTTTAGACGGTCGGGGCCCCCGCGCGGGGCCCCGACGTCCGGTCGGTCGGCTCAGTTCTTGCTGAGCAGGAGGATGAGCACCGCCACCGCGGGGATGACGATGAGGAAACGCATCCCGCCCTCGAGCAGCAACCGCTTCAGCGCCATCTTCGGCGTTGCTCCGGCCGCCGCCCGTTCGCGGCGCGACCGAACCTTGCCGAGGAACAACACGCCGAAGCTGAGCCCCAGCCCGACGACGTACCCCCACGCGGGGGCTTTGAGCGCCGCGAGGAGCAGGATCACCGCGAGGAACACGACGGGGGCGATCACCCGGAGGAAGAGCCCCCGCGCGTACGCGGGGTGCTCGTTCCTCAGGTGTGCGACGCGGGAACGGAACGTTCCTTCGTCGCGCGCCCCGCACAGCTCGCAGCGGCCTTCCGCTTGCATCGAGTGCACGGTAGCAGCCATTTTCATCCCTCTCTAGGCCGGTGATGGCCCTGGTGCCAGCTCGTGGGCCGAGGTGTGCAACGCGGCCACCGCCTCGGGGTTTTCGAGGTCCGGGTAGGCGTAGACGCCCATCTCCGACAGGTCGACGCCGACCGTCTCCTGTTCCGGCGTCACGCGGATGCCCTGGATCGCGTGCTGAATCTTGAAGAAGATCCAACCCACGCCGCCCGCGAACACGACGATGGTCGCGCAGCCGATGAGCTGGGCCCAGAGCTGCGAGGTGTCGCCGTAGAACACGCCCTTCACGGTGCCCTCGACGCCGTTCCATCCGGCGCCGTACGTACCGTCCGCGAACAGGCCGAGGGAGATGAGACCCCAGAGCCCGTTGATGCCGTGCACCGAGATCGCGCCGACCGGGTCGTCGATCCTCGCCTTCCGTTCGAAGAAGAAGATCGACTCGATGACCAGCACCCCGGCGATGGCGCCGATGAGAAGCGCAAGCGGCGGCGACACGAAGCCGGACGGAGCCGTGATCGCCACCAGACCGGCGAGCATGCCGTTCGCGCACATGCCCGGATCCGGCTTGCCGAGCTTCTTCTTGCGCATCGACCAGAACATCGCGGCGACGGCACCGGTCGCGGAGGCGAGCATGGTGTTCACCGCGACCACCGAGATGCGGAGATCGGTGGCGGCGAGCGTCGATCCGGGGTTGAATCCGAACCAGCCGAACGCCAGGATGAATGTTCCGAGGATCGCCAGCGGCAGGTTGTAGGCGAGGAACGTGTTCGGCGTCCCGTCCTTGTTGTACTTGCCGAGACGGGGTCCGATGACGGCCGCGCCCGCTAAGCCCAGGAATCCGCCCATGCCGTGCACGACCCCCGATCCGGCGAAGTCCACGTACCCGTGCCCTAGGTTCGACTTGGAGCCGAGCTGCGCGAGCCAGCCGCCGCCCCAGGCCCAGTTACCGAACAGCGGATAGAAGAACATCGACACGACGAAGCCGTAGACGATGAACGCCGAGAACTTCCAGCGCTCGGCCATCGCGCCGGTGACGATCGTCGCCGTCGTGTCCATGAACACGAGGTTGAACAGGAAGTGGGTCATCACCCCCACGTCGTAGATCCCGTTCAAGCCGAAGCCCTTCGTGCCGAAGATGCCCCAGCCTCCGATGGAGAAGCCTTCATGAGCGAGGGGCTTCGTTCCTCCGAGCGCTCCGATCCCTCCGTTGAACCCGCCGAACATCAGTGCATAGCCGACTAGGAAGAACCCGATGATGCCGATGCCGTAGATCATGAAGTTCGTCATCAGCACGTGGGCCGCGTTCTTCCGGCGGCAGAACCCGGTCTCGACGAGCGCGAAGCCGGCTTGCATGAACATGACGAGGAAGCCCGTGAAGAGCGTCCACGTCAGGTTTAGGCCGATCTTGTTCTTGCCCGTCGCGTCGGCGACCTGCTGGAAGACGTCCTGGTCGTATGTGGCCGGTGCCTCGGTGACCGCACCTTCATCGTTGCTGACCACGTCTCCCATGTTGCCCGTGACATCGCCGCACGGGTCGCCGGCAGACTCGCCCGAGGCGATCTTCCCGCCGCACGCTTCCTGCGCGTGAGCCGAGGTCGCACCGAGCGCGAACAGAGCCGCCAGCACCAAAACCAGTAGCACGGCGGCGCGAGCACGATGGGACACGGTTCCCCCCTCCTGTTACGACGCGTCCGCCTCTCGGACGCCGTGCGCACGGTAACCTCGGCACGTTTCGCGGCTGTATCGCGTTTGTGAAGTTCTCGTTTCAAATGGGTTCACGACGGCAGGACCGGACACGCCGCGACGCGCCCGCCCCAGCGAGCGCGTTTCCGGCGCCCCCCTCTAGCTGCGGCCGGCCTTCGTGAATCTCCTTAGTGGGGTCCGCCAGCTGAGCGGTGTCTTACCGGCGAATGCCGTCCGGACCGCGCGCTGGCCGGCGTCGTCGAGTTTCGCGCCGTTGCGTCCCGTGATCCCGAACGTGTCGACCGCGACGCCGTCGCGCGTCGTGACTTGCGCGACGTGGATATCCGTCCCCGCACGCGCGAGCGCCGACGCGACGCGGTAAAGCAAACCGGCGCGGTCGCGCGCGCGGACCTCGACGATCGTGTGCCACGGCGATCCTTCGTTGTCGATGTCGACCGACCCTTCGACGACCGGCGGCACCCCGTTCGAGTGCGGGTGCTCGAATTCGGCGCTGATCGTGGTCCGAACGGCGTCCCAGTCGACGTCCGCGGGCGCCGTCACCTTGAAAACGTCGATCGCGATCTCGGAGCGCCAGGTCGAGACGAAGGCCTCGTGGACCGAGACGCGGCATTGCGAGAACCCCCACGCGACCGCGGCGAGAGCGCCGTGCCTGTCGCGGAACGCGAGGTGAACCTTCCACTCCCCCGGCTCGTCGTTCGGCTCGGCTTCGAGGCGCGTCTCGAAACGCACCGGCCGCGTCTCGATCATGCGGATGTGCCGCGCGATCGCGTCCGGCGTCTGCGCGAGGAGATACCGCGCCGGCGCGTCGTCGAGGTGGTCGCGCACCTCGCGCTCCGGCAGAGAGCCGCCGAGCGCGCGCACGGCTTCCAAGCGCTTTTGCGCGAGGATGTCGCCGCCGGAGATCTCGGTGACCTCCGGATGCTCGAGGACGGTCTTCACGAGCTGGTGCAGCTCGTCGAGCCGCTCGCGTTCGGTCGGCTCCATCGCGTCCTCGGCGACAGAGAGGGTGTACAAGGCGTCGGCGACGGCGGGCGACCCGAGGTGCGTCGCGAGCTCGAGGACCATGTCCTCACCGCCCATGTCGATCCGTCTCGAGGCGGCGGGGAGGAGATGCCGCTCGGACACGAGCGACGAAAGGAAGCTCGCGTCGTCCTCGCCGAGTCCAAGGCGCGCGGCGAGCCGCGCCGTTTGGCTTTCGATGTCTTCAGGGTCGAGAGCGTCGCGGGCGAGGGCGGCAAGGCGCATGAGGTCGGGGTTCTCGGAGGCCGCCCACAGCGGGGACGCCGGGTCGCGCGGGTCCTCCTCGAGCCGCTGCAGACCCTCGAGCGTCTCGAAGCGCAGCGCGCCGCCGGGGTCGAGGTCGAACGGATCGCGCACGCGGCGCTCGACGATCGCCTCGAGCTCGGGCAGCAATCGCGAGAGCAATCCCGTGACCTCGAGGAAGCGCCACGACCGCCGCGTCCCCTGACCCAGCAGACGGAAGAACTTCGCGCGCAGCTCGTCATCGAAGACCACGTCCTCTCCCGGCGGCAGCTCGGAGAGCCACTGCAGGAGTCGCGGACCGGGACGACGCGACGCGCTCGCCACCGCCGCATCGAGGCCGACCGCGGGGGCAAGAGAGACAGGAGGTTCGGCGGCCAATTCGACCTCGTCGCCGGTCAGGCGCAGCCAGCCGCCGGCCGGTTCCTCGGCGACTACGCCGCGTGCCTCGGCGCGGCGGATGTGCCGGATGCGTGCGCGGATCAGCGCGGGCGAGATCACGGTCGACGCCATCACGGTAACGACGAGGATCGAGTGCGTCTGCGGGTCGAGGAAATGCTGTGATAGCCCGATGCTCGCGAAGATGAGACCGACCTCGCCGCGCGGGATCATCGCGATGCCGACCAGCAGGCGATCGGCCGTCCCGCGTTTCACGCCGAGACCCGCGGCGATCTTCCCGAGGACGGCGAGCACACTCAGCGCCGCCGCGATCCCAAGGACTCTTGCCTGTGTGAACGCGCGGAGCTGGGTATCGATCCCAATGTACAGGAAGAAGAGCGGGATCAGGATCTGGCCGATCGGCTGAAGCCGGCGCTGGATCTCCTCGCGGCGCGCGCTGGGCCCAACGGCGAGCCCCGCGACGAAGGCGCCGACGACCGGTGCCAGCTTCACGTTGGACGCGGCTCCGGCGAGCGCCAGCGCGACGACGAGCGCGAGGATCATCGACGTTCCGTCCGTCCGCGAGGCGCGCGACAGACGTCCGATCAGCCGGGGCACCAGCCACACGCCGACGACCGTCGCCGCGGCGAGGAAGAGCAAGGCGAAACCGATCGTTCCGGCGAGCGAGCCGACGGCGACGCCGCTCTCGCTCTCGGCCCCGATCACGATGGCGAGGATGACGAGCCCCGCGACGTCGTCGGCGACAGCGGCCCCGAGCACCGTGCGCGCCTCGGTCGACGCGAGCGCGCGAAGGTCGCTGAAGACGCGCGCGGTTATCCCCACGCTGGTCGCGGTGATGGCGGCGGCGAGGAAGATCGCGATCCGGGGCGAGACGTCGAGCGCGCGCAGCACCGGGTAGGCGAGCACCATCGGCGTGATCACGCCGACGGCGGCGACCTGGAGAGCCGAGCGTCCGACGCGCCCGAGCTCGCGCAGGTCCATGTGGAGGCCCACCTCGAACAACAGGAGCACCGCGCCGAGCTCCCCGAGCGTCCGGATCACCTCCTCGCCGTGGACCAGGCCGAGGAGCGAGGGGCCGAGGATCACGCCGGCGGCGATCTCGAACAGGACGGCGGGCTGGCGCAGCCGTTCTGCGATCTCGGCGGCGACCCGCGCCGCAAGTAACGCGACGGCGAGCCGGAGGAGGAGCTCCCCGGTATCCACCGTCTACTGCGCCAGCGCGGGAGGCTCGACGATCCAGCCGCGGTTGCGAACGTTGCGGACGAACGGACGTCCGATCTCGCGGCGCAGGCCCGAGAGCAGGACGTCGACGGAGCGGGGCCGGACGAGCCCCAGCGCCGCGGACAGTTCGGTGCGTGAGATGACCCGGTGCCGGTTCGCGATGAGGAGGGCGAGGAGCTCGACCTGGGAGCGGGACAGGGCCAGGATCCGGCCCGCCAGCGACGCCCGATAGCTCTCGGTGTCGACCTCCAGCGATCCCAGGGCCAGGCTCCCGTTGGGCTGTGCGAGCGTTCCGATCATGTCCCGAGGGTAGGCCAGGGGTGTTAC
>JBIOTQ010000075.1:0-16758 GCA_044866075.1 Actinomycetota bacterium
ACACGATCATGGCGGCCGGGCTGTCACCGGCACGTGCGTACCACGTCGCGCACGTGATCGAGGAACGCCTTCTGGAGGGCGGTCGCGACAGCGTCACGAACGACGAGCTGCGTCAGATCGCGGTGGACGCGATCCGCAGCGAGGCCGGGGAGCGGTACGCGCGCTCCTATCTGAAATGGCAGACGGTGAGCGAGCTCGACGTCCCGCTGATCATCCTGATCGGCGGCGGCACAGGCGTCGGGAAGTCGACGATCGCGACGCAACTGGCGGCGCGCCTGGGCATCGTGCGGATCATCTCGACCGATGCCATCCGCGAAGTCATGAAGGGCGTCTTCTCCGAGGACATCATGCCGACGCTCCATACGTCGTCCTTCAACGCAGACGACGTGGTGCGCGAACCGCTCCCCAAAGGTGACGACGCCGTGCTCGTCGGTTTCCGCGAGCAAGTCTCCGCCGTCGCGGTCGGGATCAAGGCCTTGATCGAGCGCGCCGTGTTGGAAGGGACGGATGTGATCATCGAGGGCGCGCACGTGGTGCCCGGCTTCATCCGGCCGGAGTCCATCGCCGGCGCGGTGATGGTGCATCTCGTCGTCGCCGTCGAGGACGAGGATCTACACCGCTCGCACTTCTTCGTTCGCGCGCACGAGACGCGGACGCGACCGAAGGACCGATACCTGACCTACTTCGCCAACATCCGCAAGATCCAGAAGTACATCAAGTCTCTGGCCCTCAAGAACGGTGTGGCGGTCGTGCAGAACTACAACCTCGACGCCACGCTGTCGGCGGTCATCGACCACGTGGTCGCGCGCGCGATGGAGCAGGCGGAGGCGCGGCCGTCGCACAAGACGCGCACCACCGGCCGGGGGACTGCCGTCGGGGCCCGCGTGAAGGAGGGAGCCCGATGAAGCTCTGGCTCGACACCGGAAGTCTGGATGAGATCCGTGAGGCAAATCGCTGGGGGATTCTCTCCGGCTGTACGACCAACCCGTCCCTGATCGGCAAGGAGAAGAAGCCGTTCGAGACCCACCTGAAGGAGGTCGCGAGCGAGGTCGACGGACCCGTCAGCGGCGAGGTCGTCGCAACCGACACGGACGGGATGGTCGAAGAGGGCCTAAAGCTGGCGGGGATCGCGCCGAATATCGTGGTGAAATGCCCCGTCACCCCGGACGGGTTCGCCGCGGTCGTCGAGCTCGGACGCCAAGGCATCAAGACCAACATGACCCTCTGCTTCAGCCCCAACCAAGCCCTCCTCGCCGCGGAAGCGGGCGCGACGTACATCAGCCCGTTCCTCGGCCGGGTCGACGACATCTCGAGCGACGGAATGAATCTGCTGGCGGAGATCGTTGAGATCTATAGGACGCAGGGTTACCCGACGCTTGTTCTGGCGGCGAGTCTGCGTCATCCCCAGCACGTCGTCGAGGCGGCCAAGGTCGGCGCCGACGTCGCGACGATGCCCTTCAGTGTCTTCTCGAAGCTCGCCAACCATCCGTTGACCGACATCGGGCTGAGGAACTTCCTCGACGACTGGGACAAGTATCAGAAGGCCCTCAAGAGCTGAGGGCGTACGAAGGAGCAATGGATATGGCCGAAACGAGAACTCTCGAGCGCGAGGTTCTGGAAGGCAAAGTGGTGACCGAACTCCAGGAGATCGCGTCTCGACTGGGCGTTTCGGGGACGCAGCGACTCAAGAAGTCGGATCTGATCTCCGCGATCATGAGCGCGACCGCCGCTGACGGGAAAGCAGGGACGTCGGACGAAGGCCAGGCCGCCGCGAAAGCCGGGGACGGCGCCAGCGCGCCGCCGGCTCCGGCCGGCGAGCCGGCCGAGACGCCGAACGGCGAGGCCTCCAGCGAAAAGGCCGAGCCCGTGAGCGTCGCGAGTCCGGCACCGAGCGTCGCGGCCGAAAGCTCCGGCCCGTCGGGCACGATGGCGCCGGCGCGCGAGGAGCGCTGGGATCGCGATCGCGACCGCGGCGGCCGCGGGCGGAGACGCCGGGGACGCGACCGCGGCCGCGGAGGCGGCGGAGGGGGCGGCGACCGCGGTGGTCCGCGCGAGCCGCGCGGCGAACGGCCCGACCGAGCCGAGTCCGACGCGAGCGACCAGAACGTCGAGGCCGAGCTCCGCACCGGCATCCTCGACGTCCTCCCGGAGGGCTACGGGTTCCTCCGCACGAGCGGGTACCTGCCGGGCCCGAGCGACATCTACGTGTCGCTCTCGCAGATCCGCCGCTTCGCGCTCCGGCGCGGCGACGAGATCTCGGGCTACGTCCGCCGGCCGAAGGACAACGAGAAGTACTACGCGCTGGTGCGCGTGGAGAGCGTCGCGGGGCTCGATCCCGAGACCGCGCGGTCGCGACCGAAGTTCGAGCAGCTGACGCCGCTGTTCCCCGACGAGCGCTTCCTGCTCGAGTGGGGGCCGCAGGCGGTGACGGAGCGGATCATCGACCTCGTGGCGCCGCTCGGGAAGGGCCAGCGGGAGCTGATCGTCTCGCCGCCGAAGGCGGGGAAGACGACGATCCTCAAGCAGATCGCGAACGGCATCATGGCGAACACCGAAGGCGTCCACCTCATCGTGCTGCTCGTCGACGAGCGACCCGAGGAGGTCACCGACTGGCAGAGGAC
Source organism: Actinomycetota bacterium (assembly GCA_044866075.1). GTDB lineage: Bacteria > Actinomycetota > AC-67 > AC-67 > AC-67 > JBASRP01. The sequence continues at coordinate 2,622 of JBIOTQ010000075.1, forward strand.
CGTGAAGGCGGCCGAGGTCGTTTATTCGACCTTCGACCGTCCGGCCGAGGATCACACGCAGGTCGCGGAACTCGTCCTCGAGAGGGCGAAGCGCCTCGTCGAGGCCAAGCAGGATGTGGTGATCCTCCTCGACTCGATCACGCGTCTGGCCCGCGCCTACAACCTGTCGGCCCCGGCGTCCGGACGCATCCTGTCCGGCGGCGTCGACTCGACGGCCCTGTACCCCCCGAAGCGGTTCTTCGGAGCCGCCAGGAATATCGAGGAGGGCGGGAGCCTTACTATCGTCGCCTCGGCGCTGGTCGAGACCGGATCCCGCATGGACGAGGTCATCTTCGAGGAGTTCAAGGGAACCGGAAACTCGGAGATCCGCCTCGACCGGCAGCTTTCCGAGAAGCGGATCTTCCCGGCCATCGACATCGAAGCGTCGGGGACGCGTAAGGAAGAGCTGCTCTACGACAAGGAAGAGCTGGCGCTGGTCTGGCGGTTGCGGCGGGTGCTGCACGCGCTGGCGTCGGGCGCCGCGATGGAGCTGCTGCGCGACAAGATCGGCCAGACGCAGTCCAACGAGCAGTTCCTGAAAGAGATCAATAAGGTCCCGATCAACGATTAAGACGGGAGCACAACGATGAAGACAGGCATCCACCCCGAGTACGTCACCGCGACCGTGCGGTGCTCGTGCGGCAACTCGTTCACGACGCGCTCGACGAAGTCCGAGCTGCACGTCGAGCTCTGCTCGCAGTGTCACCCCTTCTACACGGGGAAGCAGAAGCTCGTGGACGCCGGCGGCCGCGTCGAACGGTTCCAGCGGCGGTACGCGAACCGACCCGGCCCGAAGCGCTAAGAGCGTCGCCGTCTCCGGGGAGCGGGCGGTGGCGAAGAAGCAGCAACAGCACTTCTACGGCGGCCAGGCCGTCCTCGAAGGCGTCATGATGCGCGGCAAGGACACGTGGGCGATCGCCGTCCGTCGTCCGAACAGCGACATCTACGTCGAGGAGAACAAGGTCAAGGGCCTCGCCGCGAAGTACCCGCTGTTCCGCAAGCCCTTGTTCCGCGGCGTCGCCGCGCTCGGCGAGGCGATGTCGATCGGCGTACGCGCGCTGACGATCTCCGCCAATCAGGCGCTCGAGGAGGAAGAGAAGCTTTCCTCGAAGCAGATGGCGCTGTCGATGACGATCGCGTTCGTGATGTTCATTGGCTTGTTCATCATCCTGCCGGCGTTCGGGCTGAACTTCTTCAGCAACAAGATCCGCCACTCGCTCACGTATAACCTCATCGAGGGCGTCGTGCGGGTGGCGATCTTCGTCGGCTACCTCGTCGGCATCTCGTTCGTCGCCGAGATCCGGCGCGTTTTCATGTACCACGGCGCCGAGCACAAGACCATCGCCGCGTACGAGGCCGGTGAGCCGGTACTCGAGCCGCGCGCGGTCGACAAGTACTCGACGCTGCACGTGCGGTGCGGCACCAACTTCCTGATCATCGTCATGCTGCTGACGGTGTTCATCTTCACGTTCTTCGGCCGCCCCGCGATCTGGTTGCGGATCCTCGAGCGCATCGTCGCTATCCCGCTGATCGCGGGGATCTCGTACGAGGGCATCCGGCTGGGAGCGAACATGACCTCGAACCCGCTGGTGCGCGCGCTGATGAAGCCAGGCTTGTGGTTGCAGAAGATCACGACGCGGCCTCCCACCGACGATCAGATCGAGGTGGCGATCCGCGCGTTCGAGGCGGTGCTTCCCGAAGCCGAGCGGACGAAGGTCGCGCCGCTGCCGTCGCCGATCGTCGGTCGCGACGACCAGCTCCAGCGCGACGTCGTCGAGCCGCCCGCGGCCCCTCCTGAGTGACGCTCGCCGTCGCTCGGTACATCTCCGCTATCACCGAGGAGTTCGAGGCCCTCGCCGGCGCCGCCGGTCGCGATCTGGCTGTTCAGGTCCCGTCCTGTCCCGATTGGACGACCGCCGATCTCGTCTACCACGTCGGAGACGTCTACTGGTCGTGGCGCGCGGTCGTCGAAGGGCGCCGGACGGAGAGCTCCACCGGCGAGTTCGCGCCGAGACCGCCGGACGCCGAGCTCCTCGCTTGGGCGGGTGAGGAGACGCGTCTTCTGGCCTCCGTCCTCGAGGCGACCGATCCGCATACTCATGTGTGGACGTGGGCGCCCCAGAAGAATGTCGCATTCGTGCAGCGCCGCATGGCGCAGGAGACGGCCGTGCATCGCGTCGACGCGGAGATCGCCGCCGGGTTCCGACGGCCGGTCCCGCCGGATCTCGCGGCGGACGGGGTCGACGAGTTCCTCGACTTCTTCCTGCCCGCCGAGCCGGCGTCGCTCGCCGCGCCCGGCGAGTCCGTCCATCTCCACGCGACGGACAGTGGCGACGAGTGGCTCGTGACCGTGCGGGACGGCGCCGTGACGACGGAGCGGCAGCACGCGAAAGGTGATGTCGCCGTGCGTGCGGCCGTGTCGGATCTGCTCCTGTTGCTCTGGCGCCGCGTGCCACCGGGCGACGTGGAGGTCCTCGGCGACCGGAACGCGCTCGACCGGTTCCTCGCGCGGACGTCCCTCTCGTAGGCCCGCGCTAGACTCGCCCGCATGTCCAGCATGTTCGACCGGCTCGCCGGTATGGAGCGCCGCTTCGAGGAGGTCGAGCGGCTCCTTTCCGATGCCTCCGTCGCGTCCGACTCGAACAAGCTGCGGGAGCTCGGCAAGGAACACGCGGAGCTCGCTCCCGTGGTGCAGGCGTACCGGGAGTATCGCAAGACGTCCGACGACCTGACGGCCGCGCGCGAGATGCTGAAAGACTCGACGGGGACAGACGCCACTTTCCTGCGCGACGAGGTCGCGTCGAACGAGGAGCGGCTCGCGAAGCTCGACCACGAGCTGCGCGAGATGCTGGTGCCGAAAGATCCCAACGACGAGCGCGACGTGATCGTCGAGATCCGGTCGGCGGCGGGCGGCGACGAGGCGGCGCTCTTCGCACGCGACCTCTACGAGATGTACGGGCGCTACGCGGAGCGGCACCGCTGGCGGCTGGAACCGCTGTCGACGAGCCCGTCCGACCTCGGCGGGTTCAAGGACGTCACCTTCGCGGTCAAGGGGAAGGGCGCGTACTCGCGCCTCAAGTACGAGGGCGGCGTGCACCGCGTCCAGCGCGTGCCGGCGACAGAGTCCCAAGGCCGGATCCACACGTCGACCGCGACCGTCGCGGTGCTACCGGAAGCGGAGGACGTCGACGTGCAGATCAACCCGAACGACCTCAAGGTCGACGTCTACCGCTCCAGCGGACCCGGCGGGCAGTCGGTGAATACAACCGACTCGGCGGTGCGGATCACGCACCTGCCGACCGGCGAGGTCGTCGCCTGCCAGGAAGAGCGCTCGCAGCTCCAGAACAAGGAGCGCGCGATGCGCATCCTGCGAGCGCGCCTTCTTGAGCGCGCGCAGCGCGAGCAACAGGCCAAGATCGCCGCGGAACGCAAGAGCGCGGTCGGAACCGGCGATCGTTCGGAGAAGATCCGGACCTACAACTTCCCGCAGAACCGCGTGACCGACCATCGCATCAAGATGACGCTCCAGAAGCTGCCGCAGGTCCTCGAGGGTGATCTCGACGAACTCATCGACGCACTCGCCGCCCAGGATCGCGCCGACCGGCTCGTCGGAGATGGCGCCGGCGCCTGAGATAAGGCCCTCTCCGCAGGGGACCATCGGCGACGCGCTGCGCGCAGCAGAGCGCGTGCTCGAGATGGCCGGCTGCGAGACCCCGGTCGGTGACGCGCAATGGATCGCCGCGCACGTCCTCGGCGTGTCGCGCGCCGCGCTCTTCACCGACGCCGATGGCGGCTTCCCCGAGGACAAGCGCGAACCGTTCGAGCACCTCGTCGCGCGGCGCGCGCGGCGCGAGCCGCTCGCCTACGTCGTCGGCACGATGGTGTTCCGCGGGCTGGAGCTCGAGGTCGGTCCCGGCGTTCTCGTCCCGCGACCGGAGACCGAGGTGACGGCCGGCCGGGCGATCGACCTAGCTCGAGACCGCGCGCGCGCGACCGTGGTCGACGTGGGAACGGGCTCCGGCGCGATCGCGCTCTCGGTCGCCGCGGAGGTCCCGACGGCGCGCGTGTTCGCGACCGAGGCGTCGGCCGCCGCGCGCGCCTGGGCCCTGCGGAACCTGGCGCGGACGGCGCTGCGCGTGACGCTCCTGCCGGGGGACCTCCTCGATCCCCTGCACCCCGCGTTGGGCGGGGCCGTCGACGTGATCGTGTCCAACCCGCCGTACGTGGCCGACCAAGAATGGGACGGCTTGCAGCCCGAGATCCGGGAAAACGAGCCGCGCGACGCCGTCCTGGGGGGGCCGGACGGGCTCGACGTGCTGATGACGCTACTCGAGACGGCCCCGCGCTGGCTCGCCATCGGCGGGTGGCTCATCGTCGAGCTCGCCGAGGCGCAGACCGCCCGAGTCGCGAAGCTCCTGCGCGTGATCGGATACAGCGATGTGGCCGTCACCGCGGACATGGCCGGGCGCGACCGCGTCGTCGAAGGGAGATGGATGGGTGCCTAGGATCCTGTCGCTCGCAGAGGATCGCGAGGAGGCCCTCGCGGCAGCGGCTAAGGAGCTGCAAGCCGGAGGCGTCGTCGTGTTCCCGACGGACACCGTGTACGGGATCGGGGGCGACGCCTTCAATCAATTCGCGACCGCGCGGATCTTCGAGGCGAAGCGCCGCCCGCGAGCGATGCCGCTGCCGGTTCTCGTATCGCGACCACGCCAAGCGTGGGCGCTGTGCAGCGAAGTGCCACGCCCGGCCGCCGATTTGGTCGCCGCCTTCTGGCCGGGCGCGCTGACGCTGATCCTGCCGGAGGCCGACGGCCTCTCGCTCGACCTCGGCGAGACCAAGGGCCGCATCGCCGTCCGCATGCCGGCGCACGACGACCTGCTCGAACTGATCGCCATGGTCGGCCCTCTGGCGGCGACGAGCGCGAACCTCTCGGGGTCGCCGACCCCGTCGACCATCGAGGAGATCGCGCGCGATCTGGGCGACGAGGTCGGGCTCTATCTCGACGGCGGGTCGGCGCACGCCGACGTATCCAGCACGATCGTGGACCTCTCGCGCTGGCGTCCGAAGATTGTGAGAGAAGGGGCGATCCCGACCGCCGACGTGGACCGGGCGCTCGGAAAGGAATAAGCGAACCGGGCGCCGGGGGTGGGCTAGAATCGCACGCGGATGCCGGAGGTCGTCTTCGTTTGCTACGGGAACATCTGTCGTAGTCCCATCGGTGAGGCCTTGTTGCAGAAGGCCCTCGACGAGCGTCTCGGACCCGGCCACGCCTGGGTCGTCTCCTCCGCCGGTGTGGGCGCCACCGACGGCACCCCGGCCTCGCGCGGAACGAAAGACGTTCTCGCCGCGCGCGGCATCGACTTCCGGCGGCACCGCGCCCGGTATCTGACGCCGGCCATAGCCCGCTCCGCCGAGCTCATCGTCTGCATGGAGCCGATGCAGGTCGACCAGGTCCAGAAGATGGTCGACGATCCGAAAAAGGTGGTCCTGCTCGGGGAGGGCATCCCCGACCCGATCGGCGCCGGGCCCGCGATGTACGAGAGCACCGCCGCGCTGATCGAAAGCCACATCACGCCGCTGGTCGAGAACCTCCTCGAAAGGCAGAAGACGTGAAGGTCGCCCTCGGATCCGACCACGCGGGCTTCCGCTACCGAGGCTTGTTCGAGTCCGGGCTCCGAGACGCCGGGCACACCGTCGAGGTGCTAGGCGCGACCGGCGAGGACGAGCCCTTCGACTACACCGAGGTTTCCGAGGCCGTCGCGCGCGCGGTCGCCGAAGGCCGCGTGGAGCGCGGGATCATCGTGGCCGGATCGGGCAACGGTGAGGCGATCGTCGCCAACAAGATCCACGGCGTGCGCGCGACGGTGTGCAACGATCAGTACACGGCCGAGATGGCCCGGCGCCACAACGACGCGAACGTCCTCTGCGTCGGACAGCGGGCGTGCGGCGAGGCGGTCGCGCTGAAGGTCCTCGAGATCTGGATGACGACTCCGTTCGACGGCGGCCGGCACGCGGCGCGGGTCGCCAACATCGGCGCACTGGAGGATCGAATCAAGAAGGAGGACGGGGCATGACCCGATCCGACACCTGGGACGCGCTGCGCGCGACGGACCCGCAGATCGCCGAGCTGATCGAGGCTGAAGAGCGCCGCGAGCGCGACAAGATCCGCCTGATCCCCTCCGAGAATTACGTGTCTCACGCAGTCCTGGCCGCGACCGGGTCCGTGCTGACGAACAAGTACTCCGAGGGGTACGCCGGCAAGCGCTACTACGAAGGCCAGCAGCTGATCGATCCGATCGAGACCATCGCGATCGATCGCGCCAAGGCGCTATTCGGCGCGGAGCACGCGAACGTTCAGCCGTACTCGGGATCGCCGTGCAACCTCGCGGTGTACCTCGCGTTCCTGCAACCGGGCGAGACGGTGATGGGGATGGCGTTGCCGGCCGGCGGGCACCTCACGCACGGCTGGAACGTATCGATCACCGGCAAGTACTTCCGGTCGGTGCAGTACGGCGTGCGCCGCGACACGGGCACGATCGACTACGACGAGGTGCGCGACCTCGCGCGCAAGGAACGTCCGAAGCTGATCTGGGCCGGGGGCACCGCCGTGCCCCGCATCATCGACTTCGAAGCGTTCGCCGCGGTCGCGAAGGAGGTCGGCGCGATCTTCGCCGCGGACGCCGCGCACATCGCAGGGCTGATCGCCGGGGGCGTGCATCCCTCGCCGGTGCCCTACGCGGATGTGATGACGAGCACGACGCACAAGACGCTGCGTGGTCCGCGCGGCGCGATGTTCGTTTCGCGCGCGGAGCACGCGGCAGTCCTCGACAAGGCCCTTTTCCCCGGCTTGCAGGGCGGGCCGCACAACCACACCACGGCTGCGATCGCGGTGGCGTTGCACGAAGCGGCCCAACCGGAGTTCAAGACCTACACGAAGCAGATCGTCGCGAACGCGAAGGCCCTCGCGGCCGCGCTGAACGACCGCGGCTTCGACCTCGTGTCGGGAGGGACCGACAACCACCTCATCCTCATCGACCTGACGAACAAGAACGTCGCCGGGAAGGTCGCGGCCAAGGCGCTCGACCGGGCCGGCATCGAGCTCAACTACAACGCCGTGCCGTTCGATCCCCGGAAGCCGTTCGACCCGTCAGGGATCCGCCTCGGCACGCCGGGCGTCACCTCACGCGGGATGCGTGAACAGGAGATGGCCGAGATCGCGGCGTGGATCGACAAGGTCGTATCGGCGCCCGACGACGACGGGCTCGCCGAGCGTGTTGCCGGCGAGGTCCGCGAGCTGTGCGCCCGCTTCCCGGCGCCGGGGATCTCGGTGTCAGATTGAGGCGCGCGTGACCTCATACCTACTCGTCTTCGCCGTCGCAGCGGTGGTGACATTCCTGGCAACGCCTCTCGTGAAGCGGTCGGCGATCCAGCTCGGCGCGGTCGACGTTCCCGACGACCGCAAGGTGCACACGACGCCGACGCCGGCTCTCGGCGGCATCGCCATCTTCATCGGCGTCCTGTCGGGGCTGGCCGTGGCCTGGCTCATGGGGGACATCCGAGACCTGTTCCGCACCTCGTCGGAGCCGCTCGGCATCATCGGCGCCGGCGCCGCCATGGTCGCGCTCGGGACGGTCGACGACGTGCGCGGGATGAAGGCGTCCACGAAGCTCGCCGGTCAGATCGCCGGCACCGGGATCCTGATCCTCGCCGGTGTTCAGGTCTTCTACTTCTGGGTTCCGGGCGCCGGCCTGGTATCGCTGAGCCCGGACATGTCGGCGTTGATCACCGTGGTCTGGACGATCCTCGTGATCAACGCGGTGAACCTGATCGACGGTCTCGACGGCCTGGCGGCGGGCGTCTCCGCGATCGCGGCGGCCGCGCTCTTCGCCTACACGATCCAATCGAGCGACGGCGACCCGACCACCGCCGGCCTGATCGCCGTCCTCGTGATCGGATCGTGCCTCGGGTTCCTGCCGCACAACTTCAATCCCGCGCGGATCTTCATGGGCGACTCCGGGAGCATGCTCCTCGGGCTCTTGCTGGCCTCGGCGACGGTGTCGGGCGTCGGACGCACGCTCGAGCCCGACCTGTCGGACGTCGCCGGGTTGATCGTCCCGGTGCTGCTGCCGATCTTCGTGCTCGCGGTTCCGCTCGCCGACACGGCCTTCGCCGTTCTCCGTCGCGTGCGGGGACGCCGGCCGCTCGCGATGCCCGACAAGAGACACATCCATCACTGGCTCTTCGACATGGCGGGCAACCACCGGCAAGCCGTGCTCGTGATGTACATGTGGAGCGGGTTGCTCGCCGCGTCGGCGACGGTTCTTTCGTTGTGGAGCGGCGCGGTGGGCCGCGTGATCGGGCTCGTACTGGCCGGCGCGCTCGTTCTGACGATCGTGATCGTGCCCCGCGCGCTCCGGCGGGGGAGCGCGTGGCAAAGTGCAGAAGTTCGTGAGCGGATTCACAAGCTCCCCTCCGAGATGGGTCAGACATAGCCTCTGACCTGCGCAAACAGGGCCCCTAGCCACTTTGCGATTTGGTTCACATGACTGCTAGGATGCCGTTGGTGGGCCCACCCGAGCAGCAGAAATCGTCTTGGACGAGTGCGGGTGTAGGCATGAGCCAGGGCTGGGCCATCCTGGTGGAGCTGGGGGCGATCATCGGCCTCTTCGCGTACGCCGGGTACTGGCTCGATCGGGCTCTTGGGACGAAGCCCGTGCTGTTCGCGGTGCTGATGGTGGTGGGCTACGCGGGCGGCGTCTACCACGTGTGGCTCTACATCAAGCAGCGCGCCGAGCGAGAGCGGAGAACCGAAGGCCGATAGATCCGGTCCGGCCTGGGGCGAGGACGTGATGAGGGGAGACGGACGGCTGATCCTGGGCGCCTTCCGCGCGGGTGGTATCGCTGTCGTTCCCGCTGCGGGCATCGCCTGGGCCGTGCGGGGCACAGGGGGCGCGGTGGCCGCGCTCATCGCGCTGGCGCTCGTGGTCGCCAATATCGCGGTGTCGGGACTGGTCCTTCTGATCGCCGCCCGCCGCGCGCCGGAGAACTACCCGATGATCGCGCTGCCGTCGTACGCGTTGCGCATGGCCGGCGTCTTCGCCGTGATGGGCGCCGTCTACACCAGCAGTTCCATCGATCAGCCCACTTTCACCGTGACGTTCGCGCTCGGCGTGATCGGTCTCCTCGCGTACGAATGCTTCCTCTGGGCGCGCACGCCGTGGCTCGCCCTCGAGTTCAGTAAGGAGCGGACGTGACCACAGCGACAGCGACGGCGACCGCCACTCAGGCACCCCCGAAGAAGAAGAAAGGGCGCTTGCGGAAGCTCGTGATCTTCCTCCTCGTCACGACGGGGATCGGCTTCGCGGCAGACGCGATCCTCGGCCTCGACTCGAAGGTGTTCCACGCCCCCACGGTGGATGAGCTGTTCGAGTTCCGGCCGATCTTCACCGTGGGGGGCCTCGAGGTGACCTTCCCCACCATCGTCATGTTGGCCATGACGGCGCTCATCATCTTCTTCTTCTGGCGCGCCTTCTCGAAGCCCAAGCTGGTGCCGGACGGCACGCAGAACGTTGCCGAAGCCGGGATCGTCGACTTCGTACGGAATCAGATCGCCGTCTCGGTGATCGGGCCCGAAGGCGAGCGGTTCGTGCCGCTGCTGGCGACGATCTTCTTCTGGGTGCTGCTGAACAACTTCATGTCGATCTTTCCCGTGATCGCGTTCCCCGTGAACTCGAGGATGGCTTATCCGGTCACGATGGCGATCACGGTTTGGGTCGTCTTCAACGGCATCGGGATCATGGAGCAGGGTTTCTTCAAGTACTTCAAGAACATGATGTTCCCGCCGGGCGTCCCGCAAGGCGTCAAACAACTGCTCGCCGCGATCGAGCTGTTCTCGACCGTGATCGTGCGTCCGATAACTCTGTCGGTCCGGCTCTTCGCCAACATGGTCGCCGGCCACATGATCCTGGCGGTGTTGTTCATCGGCTCGTCCGTGTTCATCGCGGGGGGCCCCTTGGGGAAGGTCGGCTACGTCGCACCATTCGGCCTCGGGGTGATCCTGATGGGACTCGAGCTGTTCGTCATCTTCATGCAGGCGTTCATCTTCACGATCTTGACGGCGGTTTACATCTCCGGCGCGTTGCATCCGGAGCACTAGCAGGGGGGAGAGATGGAGCTACTGGGAGCTTTCGCCGCAATCCTGGCTCAGGCAGCTGAGAACGTCGGTGTTCCGATCGGCAAGGGCCTGGTGTATGGGCTCGCCGCCATCGGTCCCGGCATCGGTATCGGAATCATCTTCGGTAAAGCGATCGAAGCAGTCGCTCGCCAGCCGGAGGCGCGCGGTCAGGTGCAGCAGCTGATGTTCATCGGCTTCGCTCTGGCCGAGGCGCTCGCGCTCTTCGGGTTCGTGCTCTTCTTCATCCTGACGGCGTAAGAGAGGGGCGATCAGAATGCTGGCTGCACTGATTCTCGCGGCCGCGGAGGAGGATCCCAAACGATTCGTCCTCCCGAAAACCGACGAGCTCATCTGGGGTGCGATCGCTTTCTTCATCCTCTTCGGATTCCTGACGTGGAAGGCGTGGCCCGCGGTCAAGAAGATGCTCGACGAGCGCGTGGCCAAGATCAAGGAGGGTCTCGAGTCGGCGGAGAAGTCGAAGGTCGAGGCCGACCGCATGCTCGAGCAGTACCGCAAACAGCTCGATGAGGCGCGCGGTGAGGCTCAGAAGATCATCGAGGAATCGAAGCGCACGGCGGAGTCGCTCCGCGCCGACCTGGTGAAGAAGGCCGAGGCGGAGGCGCAAGACATCGTCAATCGCGCGCGCGCCGACGTGGCCGGCGAGGCCGACCGCGTCCGGCAACAACTGCGCGGAGAGCTCGCGAACCTCTCGCTCGAGCTCGCATCGCGCGTCATCGAGCGGGAGCTCGCGCAGCCCGAGTCGCAGCGGCAGTTCGTCGAGCGCACGATCGCGGAGCTGGCGGCCTCTGGTAACGGAGCAGGAGGGAACGGGGCGCGATGACCGATCTCTCGCGCGGCTACGCGCAGGCTCTGTTCCAGGTCGCCCAAGCGGAGGGCGCGCTCGAGCAGGTCGAGGACGAGCTGTTCCGTTTCGCGCGCATCCTCGAGAACGAGACGCGGTTGCGCGAGTCGCTGACGGATCCGTCGGTGCCGCCCGAGCACCGAGCGAAGATGGTGCAAGAGCTGCTCGGGCCGAAAGCATCGCCGCACACGACGAACATCATCGCCTTCGTCGTGCAGCAAGGCCGCGCGCGCGAACTACCGAAGATCATCGACTCGCTCGTGCAACTGGCCGCCGAAGAGAGAAACAAGGCTGTCGCGGAGGTCCGCAGTGCCGTGCCGCTCGACGGCGAACAGCGTGAGAAACTGAAGGACGCCATCGCCCGCGCAACGGGCAAGCAGGTCGAGATGAAGGTACTCGTCGACCCGTCGGTGGTCGGAGGCCTTCTGGTGCGCGTCGGGGATCAGATCTTCGACGGCACGGTGCGCCGCCGCCTCCAGATGGCTCGAGAGCATGTCGGGAGAGCTGAGTGATGGCTGAGCTGTCGATCGATCCCAACGAGATCTCCTCGGTCCTTCGAAAATACGTCGACGAATACAAGCCCACCGTCACGCGCGAAGAGGTCGGCCGCGTCCTGTACTCGGGCGACGGCATCGCGCGCGTCTCCGGCCTGCCACGATGCATGGCGAACGAGCGCCTCGAGTTCCCGAGGGGCGTCGCAGGCGTCGCGCTGAACCTCGAAGAGAACGAGATCGGCGCCGTCGTCCTCGGCGACCCGTCGGACGTCGAGGAGGGCGACCCGGTCAAGCTGACCGGCGAGATCCTTTCCGTCCCGGTCGGGGACGCGTTGCTCGGGCGCGTCGTCGACGTGCTGGGCAATCCGATCGACGGCGGGGCGCCGCTCGATGAGTCGAAGATCGCCGCGCACCGCCCGCTCGAGATCCAGGCCCCGTCCGTCGTCGAGCGCCAACCGGTGAAGGAACCGCTCTACTTCGGGATCATGGCCATCGACGCGATGACGGCGGTGGGTCGCGGACAGCGCGAGCTGATCATCGGCGACATGAAGACCGGCAAGACGGCGATCGGCATCGACGCCATCATCAACCAGAAGCGGTACTGGGGGACCGACCGCCAGGTGAAGTGCATCTACGTCGCGGTCGGCCAGAAGGACTCGACCGTCGCGCAGGTTGTGCAGGCGCTGAAGGACGAAGGCGCGATGGAGTACACGGTCGTCGTCGTCGCCGGGGGATCGCGGCCGGCGCCGTTCAAGTACCTGGCGCCGTATGCCGGGTCGGCCATCGGCCAGCACTGGATGTACAACGGCGAGCACGCGCTGATCGTCTACGACGACCTGTCGAAGCAGGCGGAGGCGTACCGCGAGATCTCGCTGCTGCTCCGCCGTCCGGCCGGGCGCGAGGCGTATCCGGGCGACGTCTTCTACCTCCACTCTCGTCTGCTCGAGCGGGGCGCGAAGCTCTCGGACGACCTCGGCGGCGGCTCGTTGACGGCGCTGCCGATCGTCGAGACCAAGGGCGGCGACATCTCGGGCTACATCCCGACGAACGTGATCTCGATCACCGACGGTCAGATCTACCTGGAGGAGGGTCTCTTCAACGCCGGCGTGCGGCCGGCGATCAACGTCGGCAAGTCGGTGTCGCGCGTCGGAGGCAACGCGCAGATCAAGGCGATGAAGTCGGTCGCCGGGTCGCTGCGTCTCGACCTCGCGGCGTACCGCGAGCTGGAGGCCTTCGCTGCCTTCGGCTCGGAGCTGGACAAGTCGTCGCAGCGGCAGCTGGAGCGCGGCGCGCGTCTTGTCGAGCTGCTCAAGCAGCCGCAGTATTCACCAGTATCGGTCGAGGATCAGGTGATCTCGATCTACGCCGGGACTAACGGCTATCTCGACGAGATCCCCGTCGGCGACGTGAAGCGGTTCCAGCGCGAGCTTCTCGAGTTCATCCACTCGCGTAATGCCGACATCCCGAAGGCGATCGCCGAGGGCGGGGCGATGTCGGAGGAGGTCGCCACGCAGCTGAAGGGCGCGGTCGAGGAGTTCCGGCGCGGCTTCAGGGCGACCGAGGCGGGCCCGGCGGCCGAGCAGAAGAACGTGGGCTGGGAGCGCACGGCCGCGCCGGCCGAGGGTTCCGGCGAACCGACCGAAGCGGGGACCGAAGAGGTCCTCCCGGGCTAAGAGATGGGCGCCAAGTACCGGCAGTGGCAGCGGCGGATCGGGTCGATCCAGTCGACGATCAAAATCACGCGCGCGATGGAGCTCGTCGCGGCGTCGCGGATCGTCAAAGCCCAGAACCGGCTGGTGCAGGCGCGTCCGTACGCGGAGCGGATCCAGCAAGCGATCCGCGAGCTCGCTGGTATCACCGAGGTCGAGAACGAATTCCCGCTGTTGAAGCCGCGCGACGAGATCCGCTCGACCGGGCTCCTGGTGATTACCAGCGACCGCGGACTCGCGGGCGCGTACAACTCGAACGTCATCCGCGTCGGCACCGGAATCATGCGCGACGCGGAGAAGGAAGGGCGTAACCGGCGCCTGCACGTCGTCGGCCGGAAGGGTCTGTCGTTCTTCCGCTTCCGCGGCTACGAGCTCGCGTCGCAGACGACCGGCATCTCCGACACCCCGCGCTTCCAGGACGCGGAGGCGCTCGGCGAGCGCCTCGTGAAGGAGTTCATCGACGGCGACGTGGACGAGGTTCGGATTGCGTACACGGACTTCCGGTCCGCCGGGAGCCAGGTCGCCACCTCGACGCGCATCCTCCCGATCAGCCGCGAAGAGGTCGAGGCGACGCGGGGCGAGATCAACCCGCTCTATGAGTTCGAGCCCGAGCCGGCGGAGATTCTCTCGCTGCTGCTGCCGCGCTACGTCAACACGGTCATATTCGCGTGCATGTTGGAGTCGAGCGCGTCCGAGCACGCCGCCCGGCGCCGCGCGATGAAGGCGGCGACGGACTCCGGCGAGGAGCTCATCAAGGTGTACACGCGGATCGCGAACCGCGAGCGCCAGGCCGAGATCACCTCCGAGATCATGGAGGTCGTCGGCGGCGCCGAGGCGCTCCGCGAAGAAGAGAAGGTCT